>NZ_KE383982.1:26182-49502 GCF_000423145.1 Helcococcus sueciensis DSM 17243
TTTTTTTGAAAATTTTACTTAATTCTCAGAAAATCAAACATTTTCCTTCATTTTTTTGAAAATTTTACTAAATTCTCATAATTTTGTGGTTAATCAAACATTATTATAAAACAGTGGCAAGAATTACAACAAATACCTTTTTATCAGGTATATAGCATGGCTTTTGTTAAATGGTACTCCCTCACCTTCAAAAGTTATAATAAGATTCTCTCCTACCTTTATATTGTTTTTTTCATATTCTCTCATTTTATAAATAAATTTATTTATATATACTGGATCATTCATTATTCCGAAATGCTCCCAATATATTTCTTTTAAATCTTTTCCCAAAAATGTAAAATCTGGATAGTAAGTTATATTATTTTGTAAAACTAACCTTTTCTCATATTTATATTTAATATTATAATCATGAAATAAGTCGGCTAGTATAAGTTCACTTTTTGATCGCATGAATTCCCCATTTTTGCTTTCAAGATTAAGTTTTACGGGATAGTCTAGCGAAACATATTCTTCTTTTATCCATTTATCTACCATAACTTCATAACTTGCCTCTATAGGATTTACTTTTGCTTTACGACCTGGATGTAAATTATCATAGACTGATGTAAGATCTAGTTTTTTTAGTGTATTTATTAGTCGATCAATACTCTCTATTCGTTTCTCTAAAACTTTAGATAATTTTACTTGATAATTATTATTTGCTATATCATAGATCTCTTGATTTTTAACATCTTTTATTCTAAATATATCATCACTATTATTTGCTATATAATAATAGAATTTATTATTCTTTTGTGAAATACTTAATTGATTATCACAATTTTCCTTATCCAAAGTTAATAACAATTCTCTCTGCTCTTCGTTATATTCTATAAGTTCTTTTATAATATCTTTCATAATACCTCCTATATCTATTAAGCTACAAAAGCAAAAATAAAAAACGCCAACATAATTACAAATATGTAACATTTTATACATGATATAGGAAATATTAATGACATAAAAAGATACCTGCTAGAATAAGGTGACCCCTCAAAGTTGTTTTTTAGGTACAACTTTGAGGGGTCAGTTCAGAACCGAATCAATCTGATATTTAAAATATTATTTAATCTCAAAAACTACATCAGCATATTCTGAGTTTTCTTTATCTTTCCCATCAGAAGTTTGGGGTATTTCACTATCTATAACTCTATCAAATTTTTTTCGCATTCTATAGATTCCTTTTCCATTTTCAGAAAATAGTGTTTCCGAGAAAAAGTATGTTTGATCCAAGCTTTCCCCAGCTTTTAATTCAAAGCCCAAATCTTCAAAAGGAGGTAAATCTTCTATCTCCACCCATTCGCTATTTTTATATTTATAAATAGTATAATAATAGCTAAAAGTATAATCATAATCACTTTCATTTTTGATATTTAACGTAAACTTATTGTCTTCATTAACTTCAATATTCATGGTGATATTTTTACTTGTATCTTTTGAGTATAATTCTTCAATATTTAATTTATTTTTACTACACGCCATAGAAATTAAAAATATCGAAATGACTATTATTAATAATATTATTTTTTTTCTATTCATTTTAATATCCTTTAGTTCCTAAATTATTATTTACAACTGAAGCTTTAGAAAAAGATTTTTGACTTTCTGAATAAATTCCCTTATGCACTCCCACAGGATGCGCTATATTAGATGAAGGTAATTCAAAATAAACTAATCCACCGCTATCTCCACCCGCAGAGTGATAATTGGCAATCGACATATTAGTAAATATTACCCCATTCCAATTTTGAGTAGAATTGATATTTGTAATAACTCCAGTAGTAGTACCAGTTTTAAAACCTTTCTTTTTCACAGTTGTACCTACAGAAGGATTTAATGGGGTCGTAGACAAAGTATGATTTGCTAAACTATTGGATATACTATAATTAGTATTAGTTAACCTAGCAAATGCTGCGTCTACACTTCCATAATTAATATTTTTCTCAATAACTCCTATTTTAACTCCATTATAATAAACATTTTGACCTTGTTTTCCTGCATGTCCAGATAAAACTATACCTTTTACTCCATTTCTAGTAGATCTATATGCAAAAGAAGAACTCCCTTTTGATGGTGTTCCTACATTAATATTAGATCCAGGATTCACATTAATTTCATTCATCATTCTATCAGTTTTCTTTCTAAAAACAATTGAATCAGAATCTGATACTTTCATTTTAAATTCTAAGACATTTTTAGGATTTAAATCATATAATTCTACAATAACTTTATTATTTATTACATCTACTGAACCAGAAGCAAAATTATTCAATAGATTATTTTTATTTATTTGCATATATTTTGAAATTCTATCTAATACATAATTTAAATAGTTCATAGAATAATCAACTTCGCGATATATTACATCATTAAATTCTCTAGTATTAAGTTTATATTTTAATGAACCATCATCATTTTTACCTCTAACAATATTAACAATCATTTTACCATTCTCAACATAATTTCCACCAAATTCTTCTACGTAAACAGATTGTTCTAGTAGACTTAAATCAAAATTTTTATAATTAACTTCAGATTTAGTCAATTTACTTTTATCTAAAGTGTTTTTTTGATTATTCATAAATGAATAATTATCATCATTTATTAAACTATCTATCATATCTTGGTCATAAATATTAATTTCAGATTTATAATTAGCATTAGCATTTCCACCTATTATAAATACGATTAAAAATACAACTAACAATAATTTCTTTATTAGTGTTTTCATTTTATCCCTCCTTATTATATACTTTTATATTTAATATGTACTTATAGTTATGTTAATTCTTTATATTGATTAATTTATTTCTTTTTTTACTAATCTTCTTAACACTAATAAATTAGTATAGCGGAAAATGTAATATATGAATTTTAATAATTAAAATTTATTTATTATCTATCTTAGATTTACCCCCATTATAAAAATATAACCATAAAATATAAATAAAAACTTGTCACCATTTTATAATATTTATAATATACATCCTTGGGTATCTATAATTGAGATAAGCTCTTGATAAATATTACATCTCGTTATGTGATCTTTATCATAAGTTTATAAATACATTTATGAGGTGAGTTTATGACAAAACAGATTAAAGGAATTCATCATGTTTCTGTTATGATATCGAGTGGACAGAAAAATTATGAATGGTTGACTATGTATTAAGAATGAGATTAGTCAAGAAGACTATGAACATCTAGGTGAAAAACTATCTCTGCCACCAAAATTTGAACCATATAGAGATCAAATTGTTGATTTATTAGATCCGATTGACACTGTAATAAGTAATAAAATATTTGAAAAAGAATATCTAGGATTTGATCATGAGTAAAATGTATCATATTGAAAATAGCATGCTTCAACCATCATTAAAATACAAATTATTATCTTCATCAATTATTCCAAGACCAGTTGCTTGGATTACAAGTTTTAATAGTGAAAATGAGTTAATAAATATTACAATGAAGATAATAAAAGAAAAACTTGGATATTTAAGTCCGGTTAAATATAGAAAATTAAATGTAGCTTAGATGCGATTTCTCCTAGGGGAAATATTTAGGACTACAAAAAACCAGAGACAAATATTTCTAAATGTCTCTGGTATAAAGTCCAACTTTTGGGGTCAGATCATATTTCCTAACAGATATTTTTAATAACTATTCATCTAACTAATAATCTTCAGATTCTTCTGAATTTTCGTCTATTTTTTTTACACTAACTTTGTCTACACGATTTGCATCTATATTTTTAACTTCAAATTCATAATTCTCATATACAAATGAATCTCCTGCTTCTGGCATTTTATCTAGTTTTTCAACTACAAATCCACCAAGAGTATTTGATTTTGATTCTTCATCTTCTTCTAATTTAAGTATGTCAAAGGCCTTATCTATGTCAGTTTTACCTAACATTTCATATTCAGTACCCTTATTTATAGATCTCACTTCATACTCAATTTCATCAGATTCATCCCATATTTCACCAACTAATTCTTCAAGTATATCTTCCATGGTTACTATACCTTCTAGTCCCCCATGTTCGTCTATTATAGCTGCCATATGGATTTTGTCATGTTGCATAAGTTTTAATACATCTGAAAGTTTCACTCCACCAGGTATATACAATACATCTTTAACAATTGATCTGATATTTAAATTTGAATTATTCTCTCTTTTATCTCTTAAATATCTGAAGAAATCTTTTTCGTGAATTAATCCCACTACTTTGTCAATTGTATCTTCGTAAACAAGTAAACGTGAATATCCATGGTTATCAAATAATTCTAATATATCTTTATCACTATCTTTAACATCAACAGCAATTACATCAATCCTAGGTATCAATATTGTAGATACATTGTAATCATCAAATTCCATTGCACGTTTTACTAATGAATGTTCTTCTGATTCTAAATTTCCACCTTCATGAGCTTCATCAACATATTGTAAAAGTTCATCTTCACTAATACCGGAATCTTCATCTTCTGGAATAAATTTTTTAACTAATTTTTGCCATTTATCCATAATCCAAACTATCGGCTTAAAAATTATCATTACAATATTCAATAACGGTGTAAATTTTACAGCAACTTTCTCTGGAAGTGTTTTAGCTACTAATTTTGGTGTTATTTCTGAAAATATTAATAATAATACGGTAGTAATAACAGTGGATAGTAAAGCACCATATTTTTGATTTATTTGCATAAAAAATAAAGTTGCTACTGCCGAAGCAGTAATATTTACTAGATTGTTCCCTACAAGTATGGTAGAAAGCAAGTTTTCATATTTTTTATAAAGTTCCAAAGCTTTTTCAGCCTCTTCATCTCCTATTTTTGATTTAGTCTCTAATTTTGCTTTCCTTAATGATGTAAACGCCGTTTCTGACGCTGAGAAAAATCCCGATAAAATTATACATAATAAAAATATTAAAATATGCGTGACCTGAAACGAATCCATGTGATTCTTGTCCTCCTAAAATTTCACTTTATAATCTAAACTAATAATATTTGTTAATATAACTGTATTATATCAAATTTTAGGAATAAATATAATAGCATAATATATAGTAGTTTATTTTCATTTATATAAAAAGGATACAATATTTGGTATAATGATAAATATATTATAGTATCGGAGGTTAATATGACACTGTGTGATAAAAATTTTAAAAATATTGCAAATAGAATATTGAATGAAGGATCAAATACTAAAGGTGAAAAAGTAAGACCAAAATATGCAGATGGTACTCCTTCTCATACATATTTTGCAAATCAAGTGTTTGAAAGATATGATATTTCTAAAGGAGAACTTCCAATACTCACAATAAGACCAGTAGCATGGAAATCTGGTATAAAGGAAATTTTATGGATATATCAAGATCAATCTAATGAGCTTTCTATATTAAAAGAAAAATATAATATTCATTGGTGGGATGATTGGAATATTGGTGATGGTACTATTGGACAAAGATACGGAGCTACCGTTAAAAGACATAATTTAATGAATAAGCTTCTTGATGGTCTTAAAAATCAACCATATGGAAGAAGACATATTATGAATCTATTCCAAGAATATGATTTAGAAGAAACTAAAGGACTTTATCCATGTGCAATGGAAACTCAATGGGCTGTTAGAGATGGATATTTAGATATGACATTGATTCAAAGATCTTCTGATTTGCCTGTAGCAAATGCAATCAATAAAATACAGTATGTAGCTTTGATGATGATGGTCGCAAGACATGTAGATCTTGAGCCTGGTGTATTTTGTCATTATGTCAACAACGCACATATATATGATAGACATATAGACCAAGTTAAAGAATTAATTGAAAGAGAAGAATAAAAAGATGGTGAAAATATTAGACTTGTATTGAATCCAGATAAAAAAGACTTTTATTCTTTTACTATAGACGATTTTACACTTGAAAATTATAATCCACAAAAACCAAATTTAAAATTTGAAATGGCTATTTAGGAGTTGAAATGATAATAGATAATCTTTATATGATAGTTGCAATTACTGAAAAAACAAGAGCAATCGGAAAAAATGGCGATATGATTTATCATCTAAAAGAAGATTTAAAATATTTTAAAAAAACTACGACCGGACACACCATTGTTATGGGAAGCAAAACATATTATAGCTTTCCAAATGGAGCCCTTCCAAATAGGAAAAATATAGTCCTTACAAGAAGTGATAAAAAATTTCCAGATGCTGAAACACTTCATTCAAAAAATGAAGTCCTAGAATACGCAAAAAATCATCCTCAAGAAGAAATTTTCATAGTTGGTGGAGACAATATTTATCATCAATTTATAGAAAATGCATCAAAACTCTATGTCACAATTATTGACGAAGAAAACCCTGTAGATGCGGATAGTTTCTTCCCGGAAATAGACTCTACTATTTGGAAAAAAACTTCTGTATCTGATGATGTAAATTCTGGCAATAGTCCAAATTATAGATATATAGTATATGAAAGAAAATAATAAAAAAAATGGTAAACTCTTATATGAACTGACCCCAAAAAGTTAGACTTAAAAACAACTTTAATGAGGTCAATTCACTTATATCACATAAGATTTACCATTTTTTTAATAATTTAAAATTCTAACCATTTTACAAATTCATCTATATATAAGTCGTCACTAAATCCATGGCCTTCTCCCGGTAAAAATATTTGACTAATATTTCCACCTTTTTGTTTCAACTTCTTAATATATTCCTCTACCGATTCTTGAGGAATTACAATATCACTATTTCCATAGGCCACAAATTGCCATGCATCTTCATTTGATAAATTATCTGCTAAATGGAATTTTTCTAAAAGTTTAGATCTTTTTTCTTCTGTATCAATTTTATCATCATTTAATACTGAACTAAGCATTGGAAGATGATAATTAAATGTAAGCTGTGGATATATAAATGCAGCTTTTGAAATACTATCATCTACCTCATCAATTTCATCTTTTTTATAATCGATAAATTCACTAGAAAGGACATCTTTATTCATATATTGATTTACAAAGCTTGAAACTACATATGCACCAGCTGAAAATCCCATAGCATAAATTTTATCATTTCTATAATATTTATTATCTTTATTATGATATCTTAAATATCTTATAGCTCTTTGAATATCTAGCATTGGAATTGGAAAATTGTATGGATTGGATCTATAGTGGAGTAAATATGCTGAGATTCCATTTTTATTTAATCTATCTGCGATACTCTTTCCTCCACTTGCATCTCCATCTATTGTCTTGTATATAAATCCTCCTCCAGACAATACAATTACTGCTATTTCTGAATTTTCAACTTTATATGGTATTAAATATGGTATATCTTCAAATGTTTCACATTCCCATTTACCTTTAATTTCATGTAAATAAGTAAATGTATCTCCAACTTTAGATATATCTTCAAAAGATGTATTTACCATTTTCTTTGTGTAGTTCAACATGCAATCAAATTTATTACCATCAAAATCTACATTTAAATAATCTAATTTTGATTCTTTGCTATATCCTGGTGGTAATTCCCATATATTTATTTTATTTTCAATATTTCTAAGTTCTTGCATTATTTCCCCTCAATTAATTTATACATTTCAAGCATTAGTGGATTTTCTTTCCAATCAACATATCTCCAAAACATCAATCCTTTTAAATTTTGATCCATTACATATAAAGCCTTGGCTTTTACAGATCTGGAATTATCATATGAATGGAAAATCTTTAGCTCTTTTGAATATGAATATGGGCTTTGTGCTTCTTCATCATAGTAATTTTCAAATAAAGGATTATCAATCACTTCATATTGAAGTTTTGGATAATGTGGACCATGTTCTCCTCCATTTGGAGCAGCCTTTTGTAAAAGTCCATTGTTGTTAGATTCTACACCTTCCCAAAATCTTGAATATTGTCCAAATCCAATTACTATTTTTTCTTTTGGTACACCATTTTTAACAAGCAATTCTACACCATCGCTTGCAGACATTTGTATTATATCTTCTTTCTTTGTATATAAGGTAGTATGAAGTCCTGTAAATTCTTGTCCAAAACCTCTTAAATCATATGTCATTAAAAGAATATCATCTAAGTAATTTGGTATTTTTTCTAGTTCAACAGAACCTACAAACCACTCACCAACACCAGCTGCAATCGAAAGTAAATATTCCCCTTTATCATCCAGTCTTTCTCTAATCTCTTTCAATAATATTGTGAAGTTTTCTCTATCATATTCTGCAAAATCTCCACCAAAATCTCTTGTAGGAAATTCCCAATCTAAATCTATTCCATCTAGATTATATTTATCTATTAAATCTATTAATGAATCTATAAATTCTATTCTACTATCTTTATCATTTGCCATTATTGAAAACCCAAAAGCTCCTGCTCCCCCAACTGATAAAACTATCTTTAGCTGGGGATTTATTTCTTTTAATGAGTTTAAATTTTCTAGATATGATTCATCTCTTATATTAGCTTTATTATCTTTTAATACTGCAAATGCTAGATTAATTCTAGTAAACATCTTAACATCTCTATCATAAAGATTTGGAACTTCATTTATTGGTACATATGCGATAAATTCTTTATTAAACATAATTTCTCCTTACAAATTTATATAAAAATTATTGTTTTCTATTAATCTCTGACTAATAATATTACAGTCTCTGATTCAATAGTATTTACAAATTGATCGAATAAAGTCACTTCTTTAAGCTTAAAACCAAATTGCTTAAATCTTTTTATATCACGAGCAAGTGTCCCTACATTACATGAAATATATACTATACTAGAAATATTAGACTGGCCGATTTTATTTATAATATTTTCATCCAATCCTCTTCTTGGCGGATCAAATAATGCCATTGTCTTATTTTCATTTAGACTTATTTCATCAATCGCTATCTCTGCCGGTTTATTTATCCAATTTATATTATTTATACCATTTATAAATGCATTCTCTTTTGCATCATTTATTGCATCTGTATTTATTTCCACGGATACAACTTTCTCAACTAAATCGGATAAGATAATTGAAGTTGTAGAAATACCACTATATAAATCAACTAGAATATTTGGATTTATCCTCTCTATATATTCTCTGGCCTTTAGATAAATTTTATAAGAAATTTCCTTATTTACCTGCATAAATGCTCTTGGAGAAATCAAGAATTGATGCTCTCCTAATATTTCTTTAATTTTATCCTTCCCGCTTATATGAACTAAATCTTTTATCTTATAATTATTTTTTGTGTTATTTCTTGAAACATAGAAACTGTCTGTAATTTTCTCATCTTCTATTCTTTTATATAACTTTTCAAAATTATATTCTTGATTAAATACTATAATGAGCATAGTTTCTCCAATTGATGTAGATCTAATAATTATATTTTTTAAGACCCCCGTATTATCAACTGGATTGTATCCTGGTATATTTAATTCTGTGATTATAATTTGTAATTTCTTTACCAATTTCTGAATTTCTTTAGTATTCATCATACAATCATTAATTTCAATTAAATCATATGAATTTCTCTTAAAATATGATAATTTACCTGATTCAGATACTTTTAGCTCCAATTTGTTTCTATATCCATTTTTATCAATAGCTTCAATTACATTAATATCTATTAATTTTTCATCTGCAATTCTATTTATCGAATTGATAATTGTATTTTTCTTATATTCTATTTGTTTTTTATAATCTATATTGTAAAGTTCATACACTCCACATAGATTTTCTTCACCTATATCCTCTATTAAAAATGGTGATTCTTTAATAGTTTCTATTTTTATTGCATTATAAAATGATTTTTTCTTCTTATATACATCGGCTAATAAAGTCTCTCCTAATATTGCATTTTCAACGAAATATATTATGCCGTCTTTTTTAGCTACTCCTCTACCTTTATCATCCAAATCAATTATTTCTAATTCTATATTCATTTTCCTCTTCCGTTTTGCATTATTTATTAAATAAATAGTATCACATTCAATAAAAAGTTTGTAGTCTTAATATTTTTAATATTAACATTAATATTTTTTAGATTAAAATTAAAATTGTTAATTTTTTTAACCGAATTAATTAAATTTATTTTACTTCCAACTTAATTTGTGATATATTAAATTCAATAGGAGGAGTCATGAAAGAAAATTTATCTAATTGTCCTGTATGCGGAAACAAATTAAAAATAGTAAAATATTCTTGTGATAGTTGTCATACTGAAATAAGTGGTGATTTTACACAAGATAATTTTTCAAACTTAACACAAGATCAAAAAAAATTCATGGAAATATTTATATTAAAGAGAGGCAGTATTAAAGAAATAGAAAAGGAACTGGGAATTTCATATCCTACTGTTAGAAGTAAACTAGATGATTTGATAAACGCTTTAGGGCATAAAGTTGAAGCAAATACCTCAAAGATAGAAATATTAGAAATGTTAAATAGTGGCGAAATTACATCTGAAGAAGCAACAAGATTATTATCACAATTATAGGAGGTTAATATGTCTGAAGAAAGATTAATGATATTAAACATGTTAAAAGAAGGCAAAATAACTCAAGAGGAAGCCTTAAAGTTATTGGACGCTATTGGAGATAAGAATAATCTCAATGATAAAAAAACTAAAAAAGCTAGTGATATGAGTTTCAACGACATGACATCTAAAATAGGAAATGCTATAGAATCAGCATTTTATAAAATGAGTGATTCCCTATCAAATATAAACTTCGATTATAGCTTGTTCAATAATTATACCGGTAGAATCACAAAATCCATTAGAATTGATAATATAGAAGATAAAATAAATCTTTATATCAAAAATCGTAATGAGAAAGTTCAAGTTTATCAATGGAATAAAGATTATGTAGAAGCTATTGCAAATGTTTATTACGATGAAAAAGAATATACAAGGGACTATGATTTTTTAATCCACACAGCTAATGAACAAAATCATTATATCGGTATAGACACTGAAAAATCAAATAAAGGATATTCCGTTAAAATAACTGTTAATATACCTGAAAATTTAGTAGAAAATCTTAAAGTAGAATCTACAAATTCAAAAATTGAGGCTGATAATTTAGATATTGATTATGCAGAATTTATTACAACTAATGGAAAGATTTCTTTAACCTGTATAGATGCTAATAATATCGTTTGTAAAACTACAAATAGTAAGATTGCTGCAGAAAATATTGAATCAGACACATTAGAATGCATTACAACAAATGGTAAAATTGTACTAGAAACAATAGATGTAAGAAAAGTGGATGCAAGAAATATGAATGGTTCAATAAATATTGACACAATTAATTCTAAAGCTAGAGAAGTAAATCTCAACTCTACAAATGGTGGTTTATATATAGAAGGATTAAATTATTCAAGACCTATTAAAGCTACAATTTCTGGTAGATTAAGTCATAATCTATCTCCAAACTTTATAAACTTAAATGAAATGTCTCGCGAAATAATAGCTACAACAATTGATTATACAGAAGATTCTGATGATGTACTAAATATATTTGCCTATACAACAAATGGCAAAGTTGAAATTATTTAAATTTTGTAACAAATTCTGTGAGTGAAATCGAAGTTCACAGAATTTGTTTTTTTGTGTAAATTTCAACATTTCGATTACATTTTGATATTTATTTATCAATAATTACAAAAAGTTACATTTTAGGTTACAAAATAATTACAAATTACTTGACATTATATTACAAAGACCTTAATATAAGTAAGTAATGTTAAGAAAGAGGTAATTATGAGTTTTATTAAAAACAATAAAAACGCAATTATAGGTGTTTTAACATTAACTACATCTATATTTGTTGGCGAAATGGCTTTAGCTAATGTGCCAAAAACTATTAATCTTTCTGTAGATAATAACGAAATTACAGAAATTGAAACTTCATCTAAGAATGTTGAAGATTTACTAAATGAACTTGGATATAAAATTGATGAAATAAAAATTTCAACTAATTTAGATGACACTATTAGAAATAACTATAAATTAGACATAAATACTAAAAAGACCATAACATTTAATAACGAAGGCAACAATCTTATGGTAAATACATATGCTACCAACGTTAAAGACTTTTTAGATGAATTGAGTATAAAATATGATTCAGATGATATTATTAATCCATCACTTGATTCAAATATCAAAAATGGTGAAAAAATATCATATGACAATGTAGTTACAGAAGATTATACTGAAACTAAAGAAATTGAATTCAAAAAAGAATCTAAATACTCTTTTGATTTAGATTATGGAAAAAAAGAAATAGAAGTAAAAGGTGAAAATGGTAAAAAAGTTTTACATAAATCTAAAACTTTTATTAACTCAAAGATAGTTTCAGATGAAGTAGTTAAAGAAACGGTTACTAAAAAGCCAATAAATCAAGTTACTTTAATAGGTACAAAAGAAGTTGTTGAAGAAAGTACAGAGCCTGAACTAATTGAAAAAGAAAATTCTTCACTTTATGAGGGAGAAACTAATGTACTTCAAAGTGGATCTGAAGGTTTAGTAAGATATACTTATGAAAACAATGGTTCTGAAAGAAAACTAGTAGAAGAAAAAATACTGAAAAAATCAGTTGATAGAATTGTTGAATATGGTACAAAGTCTAGACCAGTTGCTTCATCAACAAGTGGAATATATAGTCTATCCGACTTAACATTCCATGGTGTTATAAATTGGGGTGGATATAAATTCACTTATTACTCACAAAGTGTATTACCTGGTGGGGGCTTAAACATTCCAGGAAGACATGTAAATGCTGGTGGATTTGTAGCAGATGGCGATGGTTATATAGTAATTGCAAATAGTGCTCCAATCGGAACAATAATAAATACACCATTTGGTTATCAAGGTAAAGTTTATGACAGAGGAACTTACGGAAATCACATGGACGTATATACAAGATAATAGAAAAATCCATCAAACTAATTAGTTTGATGGATTTTTTGTTTTAAAAAGAAAATATCTCTTAGAAGTTAGCAACCCCAACAGATATTTTAGAACCTTTATTAAAAATATTAATTCTAATTAAATAAGTCTTCTAATTCAAATTGTTTGATTAAATATTCCCTTCTTATATCACTAAATACTATATTGTATATCTCAGGATTACTTATGTTAAACGCTTTTTCCTCAGATCTAAAGTCTTCGATTTCTTTAATACTAAATCCAGTAAGTTTAGCTCTTAATTCATTATCTTCTTTTGAATCTTGTTCAGATTCAGGCATATTTAATAATTTAATTATATCCGGTTTAATTTTCTCATAATAATTGTCTGATTCGTGCGTTTCTTTGTAAGATTCTTTGATTTCCTTTATATTTGTGTTTTTTCTCGATGTAAATAAAAGAAAAGCAATAATAAATAGTACCAAAATTGCTATAATATAAATAAGTTTGTTTTTTTGTCTCATATCGTACTCTTTATATATTAAGAATTTAAAATAAATTACTTTCTATTTGCCAGAGCTTGAACATCTATATTTCTAAGTCTTGCAAATTCATTTAATTTTCCTCTTATTAGTATATCTTTTTCTTGTAATTCTTTTATATTATTAGCACCTATTAATGCCATAATAGATTTTATTTGATATTTCCAATTATTTACAATGTCTATCGCATTTTCTATATCTATATCATTTACTAGCATAATAAATTTACCAGCCATAGAAGTCGATTTAGCGCCTAATGCAAGTGATTTTACTATATCATATGTATTTCTTATACCACCAGATGATATAATCTCTGTATTTGAAACAAACTCTTGAGCTTCAAGTAAAGATTCCGCTGTACTAAATCCATATTCTTCCAAAAATGCTAGAGAATCTTTTTTTCTTCTGGAATTTTCAATCTTACCAAAATTAGTTCCACCTTTTCCAGATATATCAATCGTCTTTGCACCAATTGATTTTAATAACTTTATAGTTTCTCGTGACATTCCAAATCCTACTTCTTTTACAATAACTGGAACACCTACATTTGAGATAATATTTTCAATATTTTCAATCCATTTTGTAAAATCTCTTTCACCTTCCGGCATTATTATTTCTTGTGCTGGATTGATGTGAATTTGAATCCCATTTGCATCTATAAGATGTACAGCTTTCTTAGCTTCTTCTAAGCTCTTATCCGCTCCAATATTTGCAAATATTATACCATTTTTATTTTCTTTTCTTACAATCTTAAATGTATCTTCTATTTCCTTATGTCTTAGAGCAACTGATAATGAACCAACTCCCATCATCGTATTTGTTTCTCTTGCAAGTATGGCAAGTTTTTGATTGAAGTTTTTTGTAAGCTCTGTTCCACCTGTCATCCCATTTATATAGAATGGATGGGATTGAGTAAATGTTGCTATTGATGTACTTATATCTATATTATCAACATTTGTATTCGGTAAGGAATTATGAACAAAATCAATTAAATCAAAATCACTTTTTTTAGTTTCATCATGAAATGAAATCGCAAGTTTTAAGTGTTCATCTTTTCTTTCCATTATTCCTCCTCATAAATATCTAAATCAAGCATTTTTATACCTTTACTATTCCAATTTTCTTCAAGGATTTTCGTGTTAAAATCATATTTCGATATTGCAATACCACAGTCTCCCCCACCTGCACCTGAAGTCTTGGATGCTAAATCGAGATTTTTAGATATTTCAATCAAATTGTGTAGACTCTCTTTTTCAATTTCAATACCATATCTTTTTGAATACTCTAATAAGAGCATACGATTTTTTTCTATTGACTCTTTTAAAAATTCAAAATCTAATGATGTATATGCATCTATAAAATCATCAACACATTTGTCACTTTCACTTGTAAATCTATTTATAAAATCATCATTATTTTTAATTCTATTGATTGATTTTCTTACTAAATTGTCACTTGATGCTGGGGACTTTGTCCATCCTACAAGGATTTTATAATCTTTATTTCTCTTTATTTGTTCAATAGATAAAGTATTCCACTTTAATTCAATTGTCTTTAATACGCCATTGAATTCATAGAATTTTTTAATAAATTTTCTATCAAAAGATCTATACTTAACTATTCCCGTGAAACAAACTGTTGCAATATCTCCAAATGAGCTGTTCATTATTAATTTCATGCTAGCAAGTGTAGCTAATTTAAATATTTCCATATTTGTGTATTCATATTTATAAAATTGTAAAATAGCTTTTGTAACCGCAACCACAACAGATGCACTAGAACCTAATCCATATTTTAATCCATCTTCTGATTCTAATTCACTTAAAACTTCTATATCATAATATTTAGGAGTTATTCCTTTTACACTAATAAATTCGTCACATATATGCATTGCTTGAATTATATATTCAAATCTATCATCTCTTTGTTCAACAACTATTTCATTATCTCTTCTAGACCAAATTAATTTAATATTAGAATAAGATTTAATTGTTCCTCTATGAGTTGATTCTTTTAATTTCACAGTAATAAACTTATCAATAGCTATTGCAACTGATTTATGACCAGGCATAACAACAGAATATTCGCCTGCAATATATAATTTACCTGGTACTTTAACTTCAATCATACTAATTCCTCTACTATTACATCATTTCCAATATTAGAAATGATAATATTATCAAATTCGTTTAATTCTTTAATTATGCTGTCAACTTCCGTCTTTCTAACTATTAATTTTACATTTGGACCTGCGTCCATTGTATAATAAACGCTAAATCCCATTTTTCTTAATTCTCTAACTTTATTGATTGCTTTTATACTTTTTTCTTTAAAATATATTATTGGTGGATTTGAGCCTAGCATAGTAGCATGCATTTTCATAGCATTATGTTCAGCAATTTTCCCAATTTCATCAATATCTCTATCTTTAATAGCTTTTTTTATTGCAATTATATCTCGCTTTGAACTTTCAACAAAAGATTTATATAAAGGGGATGTTTCAACTGTTTGTTTCATAGCAGTTCTTGAAGATATATCTTTTTTTTCTTCATTTAATACTAGTATTATCATAGCAATATCAAAATCTCCATCATCTATTTTTTTTGCAAATGATGTTTCATGATCTTTACCCTTTATCCATTCAACAAACCCGCCATAAATACTTCTTGAGGCAGAACCGGACCCTAATCTTGCTAGCTTTGTAAGATTTTCTTTGTCATAATTAAGTTCAAATAGTGAATTTAGAGCAGCAGAAAGTGCTGCAAATCCTGACGCAGATGACGCCAAACCTGCAGCTGTAGGTACATGATTAAAGCTGTGAATTTCAACTCTTTTATCAGATGATGCAAGATTTCTAAATATATCTATATATTTAGAAATCTTAGCAGTTTCTTTGTCATCTTGTAAATTATTATCTAAGCAGAATAGATCTTTATCACTATCAGAAAAATTTACTATTGTCTCTGTATAAAGATTTTCTAATGTCATAGATAGTGAGTTGTTATTAGGGATTATTAACTCTTCATCTTCTTTTCCCCAATATTTAATTAATGCAATATTTGCATGTGCTTTTGCTTTATATCTTTTCATATTACCCCTATAAATTTTATATATTTGATATCCAAACTTCTTTGTCTAAATTTTCAAATTCTTCTTTTATTTTTTCAGCTATTTCTAGTGTAGAGCATAATGCTATCATGCATCCTCCGCCTCCACCACCTGTAAGCTTTGCTCCAAGAGCTTTATTTTTAATGGCAATATTTACCATTTCATCAAGCTCTTTACATGAAACTTCAAGTTTTTGTAGATTCATATGAGCCTTATTCATAGTATTTCCAAGATTTTCTAAATCCTTATCTTCTATATACTTTCTAGCTTCATTTGAAAATTTAGATAAATTTTCTATATATTCCATATATTTTGAATCTTGTTCAATCAATTTCTTTACATTTGATACGGTCTCTTTTGTTTTGCCTTTTATGCCTGTATCTCCAATGACTAGAAAAGCATCTAAATCAATTGGGAATATTTCAATCTTTTCATCTTTTATGAAATATACGGATTTATTATGTTTTATTACATTGATATCTATTCCACTGGGATTTCCATGAATAATTCTTTCAGAAATATTTGCCCATTTTGATATATCATCTTCTGTATGTTCAATATCAAAATATCTAAACAATGCTCTTGCAACGGCTAATGATGCTGCAGCAGAAGATCCCATTCCTCTTTCATTAGGAATATCTGATTCTATTATAATCTTAATCTTTTTTCTTATATTATATTTTTCAAAAAATTTCTCTATTAAATTTCTAATTCCTAGTAAATCTTCTGATGATTCACAAAGTTCTCCTTCAAAAAATTTACAATAAATATGATTTTTTTCACTCTCTTCTATATACACATCTAAAGATACTGAATTTATAGGTATTGCAATAGCTGGTTTATCATATACAACACTATGCTCACCTATTAAAATTATCTTTCCATGTGAAGTTGCTAATGAATTTTCCATCTTAACCTACCAATTGTGTTATAATCCATGGCGCAGCATATAATGCCATAAATTGAACACCATAGTTTACACCTTGTCTGTTTAAAAATCCACTTACGATACTTATTAATAATACACCAAATATATTAACTACACCAGCATCCATATAAGATAAAAGTATAATGAACGAAATAAATAAACCTAAAATCGCTTCATGTGGTATCTTCTTTAATACAAAATTTGAAATAGATGATGCATATTTATTTGTAAGTACATATGATACAGTAATAGCTATAAATGCAGCTAAAATTATCGGTAAAAGCATTTCTTTAAATGACAATATATGATGGATATTGTTTTGTGTAGTAAATACTGGTTCCGCATCGAATAAAGCAATCCCTGGACCAATTGATACTGGTGATAAAGGTATCCCCAGTGCTATTATAGGAATTAATATACCAGATATATATGTAGCTTGTATCATTGCTGACATTACTGTGATAGTTAAAAATGATTCTTCTGTTTTACCTTTTTTACTTTTTCCCATTATTTCACCAAATAAAATTGTAAGACCAACTGGCGAAAGTACAAATAAGAAATTTGAAATGAAACTTGATATAGCTGCTCTTCCCATCTCTTCTTTAGTTGAAATCTTAAATGGATTTAATTGTTTAGTATCCATTTTTGGAATTATAATTTCCTTGTTCTTATCAGTTTCTAATTTTTCTCTATTTGATTTACTAAATAATTCTATAAGATTTATTATTAATGGTCCTATTGTTATCGCTAAGAAAAATGAAACTGTAATGTTTTTACCTTCAGGAACAATGCCTGTCCCCCAATACAAATGTCTAAGTGACATAAATAACATTGAAAGTGGAATAATACTTAATAAAGATAAAATTTTTGCTTTACTAAGTAATGATAAAAATATCGCTCCACCTACAAATAATAGTGATGAATACTGCTTCAAGAAATTACCATATGGTGCTATTAAACTTGCTAATATTAAAGATGTTGGTAATGCTATTACCACACCAATTAAAGATCCCACAGCCATTTTTTTAATTACTACAGCTGATAATCCTTTATCCTTTAAATATAAGCTGTGTTCCATCATTGGAGTTGCCATAACTCCTCCAGGAAGTCCAACCAAAGCTGTTGGAATTGCATTTGTAACAGATAAAGTGATAATTGCTGCTACGAAAAATGCTAAAATTACTCTTGCATCTACTCCTGTTAAAACCAGAGTCAAAGTGATTGGTACTAATACCGAAGTTTCATCTGTACCAGGTATAAATCCTATTAAAGTGTATATTACAACTCCAGCTAATATGGCTACAATCATTTGTAAAAATATACCCATACTATTATCCTACCTTTACATTTCTTTTTGGTTTAAACAATATTGATGTAATTATAAAACCTATTACAGCTCCAAGTAATCCCATAAATAGCTGCATTGAAGTATTGTCTTTATCTGCTAAAAAAAACATTCCCATTGTGGAAATTATACTTATTAAAATACTTAATATTAAATCTTTTAGGGAAACTACATCTCCCCATAATACTACTTTATCTTTTTTCACATTTACCTCTATATATTAATTATAGTTTTAAAAATATATTATCATTAAATTTATTGTTTTACAACAAATTTTTATTCTTTTTTGATAAATTGTTAATTCTATTTAATAAATCTTTTTATGAAAATAGCTATTATTCATAAATATGGTATAATTCTTATTATGAATAAAAAACATCTGGAGTTAATATGACAAAAATATACATACCAAAAGATTATAAATCAAATTTAGATTTAGCTCAAACACAATTTTTTATAAAAGAAATTAAAGACTTTTTCCAATATGCATTAGCTAGAAATTTGGAATTATTAAGAGTCTCTGCTCCTCTTTTTGTAAAAGAAGAAACTGGACTTAATGACAATCTTTCTGGTGTAGAAAACGCCGTAAATTTCTCGATTGATGAGAATGGAAAACAAACAAAATTAGAGATAGTTCATTCGTTGGCAAAATGGAAAAGATATGCTTTACATAGATATAATATCCCAAAATATAAAGGTTTATATGCTGATATGAATGCTATACGCTCATTTGAAGATTTAGATAATACACATTCTCTATATGTAGATCAATGGGACTGGGAAAAAGTTATTGATGAAAAAGATAGAAATATTGATTTTCTTAAAATGACTGTAAATACTATATTTACTACATTAAAGGATTTAGATTATCATATGAGATTAAAAATCCAAGGATATGAAACTCTTCTTCCTGATGAAATCACTTTTATAGATACTCAAGAACTTGAGGATAAATATCCAAATCTTTCACCAGAAGAACGAGAAAAAGAAATTGTAAAAGAAAAAAAAGCAGTATTTCTAATCGGTATTGGCAAAAAATTAAAATCCGGAAAGCCTCATGATGATAGATCACCAGATTACGATGATTGGAATCTTAATGGAGATATAATTGTATACAATCCTATATTAGACGATGCTCTAGAGCTTTCAAGTATGGGAATTAGAGTATCTCCTGAAGCCTTAAAACATCAATTAGAAGTATCTGGAAATCTTGACAGATTAGAAAAATCTTATCACAAATCTCTGATAGATAGAGAACTTCCTTTTACTATTGGTGGTGGAATTGGACAATCAAGACTTTGTATGTTTTTCTTACAAAAAGCACATATAGGTGAAGTTCAAGTATCAGTATGGCCAGAAGAAATGATAAAAGAATGTAGTGATAATGGAATAATTTTGTTATAGGGATTGGTAGAGATTGTATAATTTCATGAATCCCGTATAAGCTTGTAAATGCTCGAACAGCTTGCATACCAACAAAAAACACGATCAAAATAAAATCCTATTTTATTTTGATCGTGTTTTTTGTTTTACCAGTATAAATGGCTTTACGTTGTCTACGTTTTGTACTAGTATAAATGGCTTTATGTTGTCTACGTTCTGTATTTGACTTTGAGTGGTACCTAAATTAAATACCATTTCTGATTTTTCCAATTTATTTTTCATTTTTCAGAAAGATTTTAACCATTTTTCCGTATTTCGATAATAATTTTTGATTTTTCAGAAAAAAAAGACTCTTACAAAGCCATTTTACATGATTTTGCTCCCGTTTGTTACATTAAATTAACAATCAAGTTAAGATTTTCTGAATTTATAATTATATTTCTCAAAAATCAGAAAATCAGCTGTTTTCTTTCGGTTTTATGCAATTTATTTTTCAAAACTCAGAAATGCTCTCTAAGTGGTATCTATTTATGAAATAAAAAATGAATTCACAAACAAAAAAAACAGAGACAAATATTTCTAAATGTCTCTGGTATAAAGTCCAACTTTTTGGGGTCACCTTATTTTCACCTTGAAAGATATTTCTAAACAAAATTTTTAATTTTATTCTGGAGCAATTTCTAAAGCCATTTCCATCATTTCTGTATATGCTGTTTCTCTAACTTCTGAAGATTCTTCTTCTTCACTATTGTCTGATACTGTACATATACATAATGCTTGTTTTTTATTTTCTAATGCTGACATATATAGTCCTGCTGCTTCCATTTCTATTCCTAATGTTCCATATTTTTTTAAGTTTTCGATAACTTCTGGATCCCATTTTCTATAAAATTCATCTGATGAAAGTACTGAGCCAAAGTATGCATTTAAATTATTTTTTTCAGCATATTCATGCGCTTTAAGTACTAATTCAAATGTTGGTGTAGGTGCAAATTGAATTATATCAAATTTACCTCTAACAACTGAAGCTGGAGTATTTGCTGCTGTTGCTACAATAATATCTCTTACTTTTAAATCTGGTTGTAGACCACCTGCAGTCCCTACTCTTATGATTGTTTGAACATCATAAAATGCAAATAATTCATGATAATAAATCATAGCTGATGGAATACCCATTCCAGAACCCATTACAGAAACTCTTTTTCCTTTATAGTATCCTGTAAATCCAAGCATTCCTCTTACATCATTAAATTGAGTAACATCTTCTAAGAATTTATCGGCTATAAATTTTGCTCTTTTTGGATCTCCTGGCATAAGCACAGTATTTGCTATTTGATCTTTACTTGTTGCTCCAATATGTGGTGTTGGTATCATATTCTCTCCTTTATATATTTTTTATTCTGCTTCATAAAAAGCTTGCATAAGTCTCGCCATGTATATGTGGTCTTCTACCCCTTGCATCTCTCTTATTGAGTGCATTGCAAGCATTGGATTTCCAATGTCTATATTTTTAATTCCTGATGCAATTTCAATAAGTGAACCTATTGTAGATCCGCCTCTTAAATCAGAACGATTATGGAAAAATTGTAATGGAATATTATTTTCTTTAGCAATATCAATAAGTATTGCTTTTCCAAATCCATCAGAAGCGTATGATCTTGATGCTGATTCTTTTATTACTGGGCCCTTATTAATATGTGGTCTATTTGTTGGGTCAGCTTTTTCTTGATAATTTGGATGTATTGCGTGAGCTTGATCAGCCGAAATCATAAATGATTTATATATTTGATCTACAAATGTCATTTCATCATTTCCTAATGAATATGAAATTTTCTTTAACACATCTTTAAATGTAGTTGATCTTGCTCCTTGTTGAGTTCCAGATCCTATTTCTTCATTATCAAAACCAACAAATATTTTAGTTTGTTTTGACTCTTTTGAATCAATAATCGCTTTTAATCCTGCATGCATCATGCCTAAATTGTCAATCTTTCCTGATTGTATGAACTCGCCTTCACTTCCTATTAGATTCGCTTGTTCTCTACTATATAGGAATAAATCAGTACTTAAAATATCGTCTTTATCTATCTCTAATTCAAAAGCTATCAATTCATTTAAATCAAAATTTTCATCTAATCCAATTACTGGAAGTAGTTGAGTTTGAGGATTTGGTAATTTATTTCTTTCATCCATAGAAGTCATATGAATTGCAAGTGATGCAATAGTCAATAAATCATAATCAAGATTTACTAATTTTACTTCTGGATTTAAGGATGAATCACCTTTTACAAATACTCTACCTGCAATAGATAATGTTCTATCCAACCAAGTATTAACAAGTGGTCCACCATATATTTCTGTATTTAATAATGTGTATCCTTCTTTTTTTATTACAGAATTTGTTTTTAATTTGAATGTTGGTGAATCTGTATGAGCACCTACAATTTTAAATGGCGCTTCTTTATCAGATCCTACTACAAAAGCAATTATAGTTGAATCATTTATTACTAAAAAATATTTTCCTTCAGCTTCTAAATTCCATTTTTCATTAAAATTTATTTGTATAAAACCATTTCTTTCAAGTCTCTCTTTTGTAGCATTTGTTGAATGATACATAGTTACAGATTCATCAAGATAGTTCAAATAGTCCGCTATAAATAATTCTTCATCTTCAAAATCTTCATAATATTTTTCGTATTCTATTTTCATATTAACTCCTTGTATAATGAACACATAGTAATTAGTGTTCTTTTTTTCTTTTTACTATATGATAAGTATAGGCTTGTGGATTGGTTATCACTCCTATAGCTTTGACTATTTTATTAAGGCTCCAACCACAATTCTATGTTTATTTGTTTATGAGTTAGATAACGCTATGACGTTTTATCTCGAGCAAGGTTACGATACATAGATTTTTGTGGATAACCACAGCCAATTTATTTGAAAGGATGGTTTTTATGTTTCTTGTTGGTATCGATGTTGCTAAAGATAAGCATGATTGTTTTATTTGTGATTCTGAGGGTAATGTGCTTAAAGAT
>NZ_AUHK01000017.1 GCF_000423145.1 Helcococcus sueciensis DSM 17243
TTTCAATATCTCTTGATGAAAATATTTTTTCTGAATAACAAAATATTAGAATTTGAAGCATTGTTAGAGGGTTAACTTTAGGTTTTCTGCCAAAATGTGAGTAGACTTGATGAAGTTTAGATAAATCCATCCTTTCAATGATATTTTTTACAAGCCTTAACTTTACATCATCTTGAACATACACATCTATGTTAAAATTTAACTTTAATTGAATCGTATCGTTAATTAGTGTAGAATTAATGAGTAACGATGTAGGTTTATTAATGTTTTCCATACTTACATTGTACCAAAAAAAGACGAGGACTTTTTAAGTTTCTCGTCTTTTTTGTGATTGGGACTTATGCAACAGCCCCTTTAAATTTAATATAGTTTAAGTAATTATTTATATCATATAAACTTTTCTAAACATAAAAATCCATTATAATATTTCTTTATGTATTTGAATAACTTCATCAAACAAATCTAAATATTCATTATCCCTATTATGAGTTATTAGAATTACTGTTTTCTCAGATTCTATAAGCTTTTTTGTTAGTTCTAATTCACTTTTTTCATCTACATTTGCAAAAATTTCATCAAGTATAATTATCTCTTTATCAGAATTTAAAGCTCTGGATAGAGCAATTTTTGCCTTTTGACCAAAACTGAAATTATTTCCAAAATATTCTATATTTCTATCACTAAAATCATCAACAATCTTTATATATTCTTTATCTACAAGATTATTCTTATTAGAAATATTTATATTATCTAAAACACTTCCCTTAAATACAATTGCAGAAGATGAATAAAATATTAAATCGCTTATATCCAAATCCAATATATCTACACCATTAATAAAAATCTCTTGTTCATTTGGTTTTAATTCTAAGGATATCAACTTTGCTAGAGTGGATTTCCCTGAGCCATTGTCACCAACAATAGCATATTTGCATGATTTATTAAATATCATATTTATGTCATTTAAACTAAATTTATCTTTAGTATAATTTAAGTTTTTTATCCTCATATATTTAAATTCATCTATAGTTTCTCTATTTTTAGATTTATCATTAAAATAAAATTCAAATTTTTCAATCAATTTTCTTGAAGATTTTATTGTAATAACTTGATATATTAAATCTCTTATAGGAATAACTATTAAATCTATGTAAGCAATTATAGCGATTAACGAAGACATTGATATATAGCCTAGTGAGATAAATATTATCCCACATACAAACGTCACTATATTGATAAAGTACAGGGATAGTCCAGACAATATATTTGTGTAAGATATATAGTTTGCTAAATCCAATTGCATGTCTTCATAAATTTCATTATTCTCATCAAAAGTTTTCAAAAACTTTTTACTTGTATCCTTATTAAATAGTTCACTAGCATTTAATAAATCTGAAGTTAACTCAATAAATTCTCCATTTTTATCACTAAAATTTTTCCTTTTTATATTTATTTTATCCCCAGTAATTCTAGGAATAAAAAATCCAATAAAAGAAGCAATGATAATAATTACAGATAAAAATAAATTCATATTTATCATATATATTAAATAGACAGCAGCTGTAACTAAACTGATTAATAATTGAATACTACATAAAATGTAATTTTCATACACTGTATCTATATCTTTAGTTAAATTGTTTATATATTCACCTTTTTTCTTTGAATTGATATCAATATGATCCATCAAAGTTATGGATTTAAAAATATTATGTTTAATAAAAACTCCGTATTCTTTTTTTAATCTATTCAAATTAATCTTTTTTAATAGTTCAAATAATAAATATAAAATAATTGATAATGCATATCCCAAAGAATATATTATTATCGTATTTTTTGACAAATTTTTATAATTATCGATTATCATTTTTGTAAATACTGGTATTAAAGATATGAAAGATATACTAATAAATGTAAATAATAAAATTTTAAAAATTAATAATATATTTTTTCTAAAAAACTTTTTAAAAATCATTCTTCTCTCCATTTTTCTTTAACTTTATCACTTTAAATAAAGTTAAAAAATTAAATAACTTGAATAAATTTTAATTTTTTCTATTTTTATACCAATTTATAAATCCTCATCTTTATTCATTATTTCATCTCTTTCTTCTTCAAAGTCCTTATATATTTGGTCAAGTTGATCTATATAGGATTTGTTTGTCATAGCATCCTTACATTCTTCATAACAATATATAAAGAACTTTTCTATCTCTTCATGAACTGACTGATCTGATACATAATAAATCATAAATATACTTAATAAAATCGCCTTTGCTACTTCAGGGTCAGCTTTTCCATAGTGAAGAATTTGATTATAGGACAAACTTAGTTCTTCTTTTGCTGAATAGTTATTATATATTATTTTACTATTTTCATCTTCATCAAGTATTTGGTAAAAGTTTTTAGACGAAAATAGTTTCCCCAATAAAATTCCTATTTTATTAATAGCCTCTGAAGCTGTGTTTGGATCGTTTATTCCTGGACTAAGTGCTCTTAGAGCAATTTCTACAATATTTGTAATTTCATGATGATAATCTCTTGTATCATTTTTTCTTATATTGATAATAATATTATCCGATATTTTTTTTAGTAATTTTTCTTTTTCTTCTTTATCAATATCTAATTTTTTTGATACATTTAATTCTCCAATATACATATTTTCTAATACATAGTCCCCTATCCTCTTATTTATAATTATCTCATACTCTGAGTCTTCTATTATTTTTATCATTTTATTTGCATTAATACTGTATAAATAGCCAGACTTGTTAGCATAAATTTTATGAGATTCTTCCCAGTTATCAATAGAAAATCTTTCTGCTAATCTTCTTCTTTCAGACTCTTTATCTATAAGCTTAGAAGCATTTGTATATAAGTTTTCAATTACACTATCTACTTTAATGTCTTTTAATACTCTTTTTACGAATAATATAAAAGATATCATAGTAACAATTGCATAAAATATTCCAATTGTACCAGAAATTAATGGTAGTTCACTTTCTATATTTTGAATCATAAATAATGAAAGAACAGTATAGAAAAAACCTCCAATAAATACTCCAAAAAGGCTTAGGACATTTGGTTTATCTATAAAGTCTTGGACTATCCTAGGAGTAAATGAATCAGAATATTTATTTAAAACAGTTAAAATTGTAGTAAAAGTAAAAGTTGATACAGTTAAAAATGTTCCACTTAAGTTAGATAAAAAAGATGATGTAACTTCTGGAGACAATAACAATATATTGGGCAGATTTAATTTTAATTCTGGATTTTTGTAGTCAAAAAACCAAGTAATAATCAAAAGAACAATAGATAAAAATATATATCTTGTAATTCTAATAATATTTCTATTGTTATCATATAATAGTCTTATTTTTTTCATATAACCTCTACCCTTCAGTTGGTCCTATTTATTCCCATTGCTATATATTTTTGGATAAAATGAAACAACTTACCTTTTCCTCTTATATTCCTTAATTTTATTAATCTATCAATACCATTTTAACATTTAAATAACATTTATTATTAGAAAATTTCATAAGGTTTTAATTAATCAAATAAAAAACGAGTTATATTCTAATAAATCTATAATAAATTTATATAAAAAGACTGCTGCAAAAATACTTTAGTATATTGCAACAGTCTCTCCTTTTTTGTTCATAAATATATTAAGGATTTATCGTTCCTTAGATATTGATTAATATTTATTATATTTATTTTTAAAATAGTCTATAAATAGTTGTGAAATATCTGAATCTATTTTTTTTACTAGTTTAAGACCTTTATACATATCAAAACCTGAAACTCCTGTAGAGCGATAGTTATTTAATACGATAGTTAGTATCTCTTCATCTTTGATAACTCTACCATCTTTATATATATTTCCTATTCTAGAGTCGAATGGTTTATCAAAGTCGATATCGTAAGTGATACCATCGTAAAAATCGAAATTGTAGTGAGATAGTTTTGGAATTATATAGTCTTCATTTATACTATATCCATTTGTATCCTTTACAATGTATTCGAAGTTTTTATTTAATCCTCTTCTAAGAGTTTTTCCATCTATTTCATAAACTTCCAATGTATTTGGATATCTTAAAGTATTTAATATTTGTCTGATTGTTAAATCTTTTTTGAATCCTGAAACTTCATTTGCTAGGGCGTTCATTGATACATCAGCTCCGGTTAATTCTAGTTGAATTTTATTTATAAAAGAAGCCAGTTCACTTCCATTTAAAGCCATTTCCAACCTATCTTTTGGTAGATAATCTTTATCTAAAGTGGAAATTTTTCTATCGATATATTCATTAATCTTATTGTTAAGAAGGACTTCTTCAGAGAATTTTTCTTCATCGAAATTTCCATCTATATTGCGTAATTTAACTTTTAAATCTTTTTTTTCTAAATTTATGTCTATTTCTGCATATTTCCCACCAAAAAATGATGGTTCAATAACTTTTGTACCTTTATAATCCACACCTAAGATTTCAAGATGTTGATGACCACAAAGAATTAAGTCAATATCAATTGCATCAATAATTCGACTTGCAATATTTTCTCCAGAGTTTTCTACTATTTCTTTTGTAATTGGATCAAAATCTATTCCACCATGATATAGGCAGATTTTATAATCACAGTCTTTGATATTTTCGTATGCTTTGACTAAGGAAGATAATGTGTCTTTTATCTCAAATCCAACTAAATTTTTCTCTTGTTCCCATACATTTACCCAGTCAGTTACTGCTCCGATAATACCAATTTTTTTACCTTCAATTTCGACAATTGCATGGTCTATTAAGTTAGTAATTTCTCCTTTTTTATCCAATAAATTGGCACAAATACATTTAGCATTCACATTATTTAAATAGTTTTTTAGATAATCATAACCGTAGTTAAAATCATGATTTCCTACAGTTATAAAATCTATACCAATTTTATTGACAATATCTGCAACTGCCTTTGAATTATTATTTTCGCTTAAGTAGTAAGCAAAGACAGAACCTTGCAGAATATCACCACAGTCTATAAATAGATTATGTTTTGATTTTACATAGTTATTGCTAGCATTAAACCCATTGGCTTAGTTTCCATGTCCATATAATCTGTTGGCATAAAATAACCATGAATATCAGATGTATAAAAGATTTTCATATTAATATCCTTTTACAAGTTTTGATCTGAATTTAGATGAGAAGTACTCAATTGTAAGTACTAAAACCATTAAACCTATAAGTATAGCTCCAACTTGTTTCCATTTATATCCATTGATTGCAAATATAAGTGGAGCACCGATACCGCCGGCACCAACTAGCCCAAGTATTGTAGCATCTCTAATATTTATATCAAATCTGTAAATAATTGTTGATAAGAACATCGCTGAAAGTTGCGGTAGTATACCAAAACGTATTTTTTCAAATGTAGTCATTCCTAAGGCTGAAAGAGATTCTAATATATCTTTATTGATATCTAAAATCGCTTCAGTAAATAGCTTAGCAAGCATCCCAATTGAAGTCATCGCCATAGTTAATATACCGGCAAAGGCTCCAGGACCAACAACCCTAATAAAGATTAGTCCGTATACTAGTGTTGGAATTGTTCTTACCAAGATTAAAAATAGTCTTGTAATATATGCAATCCACTTTGGAACAATATTTGAAGCCTGTAAAAAACTAAAAGGTATTGCAAGTATTGCACCCATAAGTGTCCCTAACAAACCAATTGCAAGCGTTTCGACTAGTAGGAATGGTATTCCTTGTTCTGTAAGATTAAATAATGACCAGTCCGGTGAAAATATCCCACTAAAGATATTTCCAACGATTCCCCATCCATTTATATTACTTTCAGAAGGTTGAATTCCTAAAAATGACCAAACTAAAAGACCAACAATAATGATGATATTTACAGCTGTTTTGAATCCAGTTTTCGGCTCATTTTCTAACTTTTTTAATATTTCTTCATTCATTTTGTTATCCTTAATTCAATTTTTTTCTAAAGTAAATGCTGACATTTTCTATAATTACAATAGTTATTAAGATGCATAATAAAACTGCCCCAAGATTATCATATTGTCTTAATCCGATATTATGTTTAATTAATATACCAATACCACCAGCACCAACATAACCAAGAATTGCAGCATATCTAACATTACCTTCAAAATTATATAATAAAGTTGAGATGAAGGTTGGTAATATTTGAGGCATGACCGATTTTGTAAATGCGATAGGTCTTGTATAACCCATAGACATTAAAGCCTCAAAAGCACCTAAATTAACATTTTCGATTTGTTCATAAGTTAATTTTCCTACATATGAAAATGAGTAAAGAAAAATAGCTACAGTACCTGCAAGTGCACCAATGCCAAAAATAAATGTAGCTATAAGTGCATTTACAATCGTAGGGATGGTACGCATTATAGAAAATACCAATCTAACTATCCAGTTTACAAAATTATTTTGCATCATATTAGATGCAGCAAGATATGCGAACGGCAAGGAAATTATTCCACCTAAAAATGAGCCCAGTAAACTCATCTTAACTGTTTCTAAAAGAGGATTTATTACTTTTGGTAAATAATTAAAGTTTGGACTAAATATTTGTGACAGTATAAAGCTAAATTGTTTAAAATTCTTTATTAGAACTGATAGATCAAACTTTGTAGCCTTAATTGATAAATAGATTAAAACTAATAAAATAGGCACTATCACTAAGGCTTTACTTCTCTTTTCATAAACAATAGTGTCATCTTTTAACATGTATTTTTTAGGAGGAAAAATTTTATCAAAAATATTCATTATAATCCCTCGTTTGTTTTTTCTTCTTTATTTTCATTTAGAATAACATCATCAATGACTTCTTCTACAGTTTCATCATTTTTAATTTCAACGTCATCTAATTCAATTTCACTAAGTTTTTCGCCATAAATATTTTTCAAAACATCATTATCTACTTTATCAGCAGGACCATCATAAACTATTACACCATCTTTTATACCAATAACTCTAGTTGCATAATCCAATGCTAAATCTACATGGTGAATATTTATCAATATAGCGATATTTTGCTCTCTATTAATTTTTGTAAAATAGTCCATTACTTGTGTTGCTGTTACAGGGTCTAAGCTTGCAACAGGTTCATCAGCAAGTATAATGTCTGGACTTTGTGCCAATGTCCTAGCTAGCGCCACTCTTTGTTGTTGACCACCGGACAATTGATCAGCTCGATTATATGCTTTATCTAAAATATCTACTTGTCTTAAAGCTTCTAACGCTTTTAATTTATTTTCTTTCGGATAAATTCCAAATATTCTTTGAAACATATTTAAATCAGGTACAAAACCTGCAAGTACATTTTTTATAACAGTCATTCTATCAACAAGATTAAACTGTTGAAATATCATACCTATATTTCTTCTAAATTTTCTTAAATCTTTTCCATTTAATTGACTAACATTTTTACCTTTTACAGTTAATGTTCCTTCATTTATGTCAATCATTTTATTAATTGTTCTAATTAGTGTTGATTTACCTGCACCAGATCTTCCAATAATCGCGATAAATTCACCTTCATGAATGGTTAAGTTAACATCTTTAAGCGCAGTAAAACCACCAGGATATACTTTACTTACATTTTTAAATTCTATCATTTTGATCACCATCTCTTAAATTAATAAGGCCCAGAGCAGATAACTGTCCAGGCCGTATAGAAATTGAGAAGCCTCGTATTCTATTATTGATTTAATTCTTTCATAATTTGTTGTGCTTGTCTTTCTTTATCGTAATCTTCTGATTTAGCTTTTTCATAACCTTCGTGATTGTAAATCTTGATTACTTCTTTACCTTCATCTGTTTTAGCTAATTCGATAAATGAATTCGCAATAGCTTCTTTTAATTCTTCTGTCATTTTAGGAGATTTCTTTGATACTGAAACTGTATCATTATAGATTGGATCAGTTACACCGATAACATTTGTATCTTCCCAAATTGTGTTTTTACCTTGATATTCTGCTTGCCATTTAGGTTCATTATCCATTCTTGCATCTGCGAAAGCAACTATAACGTCTAATTGACCTGTAGCTAATTGAGCCATTGAAGTATTGTAGTTATCCATTTCAACTACTGATTTTAAATCAGGTATTGTGTTACCGAATTTATCTTTTAGGTATAGATATGGGTAGATATAACCAGCTGATGAAGAAATTCCTCTTACACCCCATTTTGCATCTTTAATATCATCCCATGTTAATTCTTCACCAGAATTAACTTTTTTAGCTAATTCTTGACCTTTTTCAGATGGACCAGCGATAATAAGTGATCTGTAATATGTTACTTGTTTATCAGTTAATTCTGTAGGTTTATTTTCATTCCAGTCTTTTGCATTTTCAGAATCATTACTTAAACCTTTTCTTGTAGCTGTAAGTAATACTTCAGCTCCATCATCATACAATACATATGTTCCACCAGGGATTAAACCAACATCTACTGTACCAGATGATAATGCTTCACCTGTTGCTTCATATGTTGTACCAACACTGATATCAATTTTTTCAACTTCAAAACCTTGATCTTTAAGATGTTTTTTTAATAAATCACCTAAAGGTTTTGTTGCACTCATAATTTCTTCAGGATCTCTTGAAGGTACAAATTGTACTGAAATTTCATCAACTTTAGTTAATTCTCCTTCTTTATTTGAAGTGTCTTGAGGTTCATTGTTAGATGGACCACAAGCTACTAGTGAGAAAACCATAGCTAATGCTAGTAATAAACTGATTATTTTTTTTGACATATTCATTCTTTCCTCCGAATTTTTTTTGACAAATTATTTTTATTTGCCAAATAAAGTATAACATTAATTATAGTTTTTTTCATTTTTAATTTTTCTTAATTATGAAAATTAGTATGAATATTTTTTTTACTAGTTTTAAGATTTTCTACATAAAAAAGCACCTACTTTTGTAGATGCTTTTTATGGTTATTTTATAGTCTAAATGCTCAGATAATATGTTATTGTGTATTATATATTTTTCTAAATATAAAAGTTTTTTATATTAACAAAAAGAACTTAATTAATTACTTGAATTTATAAAAATATTAATATATTTATAATTAATATTACACCTAAATCCAGATATTCTTTTATTTATTATCAAATAAATATAATAAATCATTTTTATTTAAATTATTTGAAATATACATTTTATCATTTAAATAAATTCTATTTTCTGCAATCGAAAAGTAAATATCTTTATCAGACTTTATTTTTATAAAATAATTCCATCCTTTTAGATTAAGTAATTCTTTTTCTGAAATATCATAAGATAAAATCTTATCTAAAAATTTTTTATATTCTTTCTTTTCAAGTATAACATCTGATTTTTCTTTGGTCATAGTTGTTTCTACAATTATTTGATTTATACTATCTTCTTTAAGATTCAAAACATCACCTAATTTTAGATTGTTTTTTTTATCTTGACAAGCTATTAGTATAAGTAGTGTAAATATAACAGTAGCTATATATATTATCTTTTTCATATAATACCTCTATTTTTCAAAATATATTAATCCATCAAATGATGCTGATTTTATATTTACCCAAACATCATTATTTCTCCAACCATCATTCACAATTATATATTTTGTACTCTCAATATCACCATAATTTATTTCTGCATAGCCATGAGCAATTATCCAATGAAAACCAAATTTATTATCATTTGATGTTCCTACAATTACAGGTCTATTTCTATCTATCCTATTTACTAATCTAGAATATCGGAAATAATCTAATGATACTACTGAATTATTTATACCTTTATCTCTAAAATATCTATTTAACCCTTTTTTTAAATCTGAATATCCAGTAAAGCCATGCCCTACATATTTTTGCATTAAACTAATTAAATTATTTTCTGATATTTTTGAAGAACTTACATAGGCTTTATCTACATAATCATAATAGTATCGCATTGTAATTGCACTTGCAATTGCTCCACAATTATTTCCATCTATATACCATGCTTTTAATTTACCTGGCAATTTCTTTATTGTATTTAAATTACCATATGGCACTATATCATTATTATAATTTTTTGTGATAGTATTTATAATAACATAAATATTAAAATCAGAATAGTTTTCATCATTCTTTTTATAATTATAACAAAAGAATAAACAATATTTTTCACAATATCGATATGTTTATAGTTGCATGATTCAAAGTTCATATAAACTCGTTAAAAACTCATAATTTTTATATAGTTTATCTAGATTCATTATCTTAGTCTTAATAGTCTTTCCATTGGATCAGACTCTACTTCTTCAAATGGTGTTGTACAATTTTCTTTTACAATGTCATAAATCTCATACCACAATAGATTGGCTGTTTTTTGAAACTGACTAGACATCTGTACAAACGGTGATGCTATAACTCCACCAGTTGTAGGATGTTTTCCTAAAAGTCCAAATTGACTTATTGCCTCTTCACATTGAATGTATCTTGCAAATGCCTGAGAGTATGATTCTAGTAATCTTGAATTTACTAAATTTTTACAGTTTCTTTGTTTTAACCACTGCCAGGTTTCTTTATATATTTCATCAGCTCCAAGTGGTATTCTATTTTTTTGTTTTGCAGATAAATAATCACTAGGTGCTGGCATATCTGAACCATCAAGAACAGCTCCATCTGGTAAGTCTACTGCATCTATTTCTTCTGGAGTAAATGTTGGTATATCATTCATCAATATTTCTACTTCTTTTCCTTTTTGTATTTTTTCTATTGCAGGCTGTGGTTTACCTCCTGCTTTTACTCTTCTTCCTCCTCTATATGTTCCATCTTTAGCGATAGTATCACCTCCTAATACTTAAATATAAAATCTCCCTTCAATAAACAATATTGTTTACTGTAGGGAGATTTTTAGTTTAACTATGTTTGTCTAAAAATAGAAAAGATCCTCAAATTTCTTTTCTAAAGCAATGCAAAGTATCAAAGCTAACTTAGCAGTTGGGTTAAATTGACCAGTTTCAATCGAGCTAATTGTATTTCTTGAAACACCCACCTCATCAGCTAATTGTTGTTGTGAATAACCTTTTTCTTTTCTAACTTCTTTTAAATGATTTTTAAGAACTAGTTTATCATCCATAATCAATCACTACTTCAATGTTATAAGGTTAGCTGCAAATAAAGCAATTCCTATAATCGCCATAAGTATCCCCATTAACAATTGATTTCTTTCTTTTAATTTTGCATACTTTACAAGTTCTTTTGTTGATTCGATACTAAAATAAATACTTAGTATTCCATAATTAAAAGAATTGAAGAAAAAAGCTTCAATTCCAAATAAGATAGCAGTAACAGCTAGTCCGATTTGGCTGGAAACTTCACCTGCTTTTTTAAAAATATCAACCATCATCTCATCATGATGTTTATATTCTTCACGACTTCTTGCTAAAACTTCATCTCTCTTCATATTCATTCTCCTTTATAGTTTTGCCAAGTTTACTTGGTATTTATATTGTATCATGCCAAGTTTTATTGTCAATAGGTTAGAATAAATATTTTGTTTTTGATGACATTCTTTAATACCCCCTTTGAACCCGAGTTTTTGTGTGTGCTTGCCCCGCTCCGTTCCCATGGGACCTAGTCGTAGAGATTTTATCCCCCCTAGGGTCTATTAAATCTATCTCCATCTAAAACACTAATTCTTGAATGGCAGGATTTACAAAGTGCCATTAAGTTTGACTCATCATGATTTCCTCCACGTCTTAAAGGTAAAATATGATGTACTTCTTCTGCTTTAGTAAACCTCCCATCTTTTAAACACTGTTCACACAAAGGGTTATTGTTTATATATCTATTTCTAATTTTTCTCCACTTAGATCCATACCTTTTCTTTGTTAGTGGGTCTCTTCTATATTTTTCATAGTATCTATTAACATCTCTTTGATGTTTTTTACAATAACTACCATCTTCTATTAACTCAGGACAGCCTGGATATGAACATGGTTTCTTTGGTTTTCTTGGCATTATTATTCTCCATAAAAAAAGTCTTAAGGATAAAAATTCCCCAAGACTTAAATAATTATTATTTTCTACTCTAATACTACTACACTTAGCTACTATTATTCTATCAACTTTACTATATATTTTAGTATACAGTTAAATCATTATACAGTTTCTTATCAATTATTTCTTCAATTGACAAATCTTTTATTCTTACAGAATTTAATAAATCATTATATGAACTAAAGATACAGTAAACTTGCTCTTATACGTCAGTAAAGATATATCCTTCTTCTGAATAGCTTAAAGAATACATTTTGTCCAAGTAATAAAATTCGAATTCATGATTCATTGATATATCTTCTAAAAAAGATTGTAAATTATATTCATTAAATCTAGAATAATTTCCATATTTTTTATATGAACTAATAGTATGTCATTTTTTTCTAATAATAATTCTTCCATTTTATTTTCGATATCCATACCACTTTTTTACAATATTACTATTTCATAGAATAATCTACCCTAGTTTTATGATTTATCCATAAATAGTTCTAATTTAATTTACTTTTATATAAAATATCCAAATATTCTGGTAGATTATAAGGAGATACAATAAGAGATTTTAACCTGTATGCATTAACATTACCAGCAGATGGTGTATTGAATCTTTTAAATGCCTTTTCCCCAACTCCAAATTTATATGCTTGAAAGACAATTTTTGAGCAATAAGTTTCTTTTGTTGAGTTTATATCAAAAGAAATTCTATAAACTGATTTTGAATTTCTATATTTTCTATCTGCCCAGTTTGCCGCACTTTTACCCCAACTAGCATATCTTGGTCTATATACTTTTATCCAACCAGATGAATATTGCTTCTTAAATCTTAAGGGTGAAATAGTTCTAACGTAGCTATCTTTATTTGGTATATCCAATATAGTTCTGCTATTTAATGCAATCGCGGCATGTCCTGTTAAACCAAAAGAACTAGTCGAATTAGTAATTAAGACATCACCAGGATTCAACGTAAATGATGAACTGCTTTTATTACTATATTTATTAGCAACCTTAGAGTCATAGACTTTATAAAAAATATCACTATTATCTAGTTTTTTTTTCTAAAATTGCACTTTCATTTATTAACTTTAATACATCTTCGTATTTTACATCTTCGGCAATATATCCATCTTCAACATTCTTTATATATTCTTGATATGTAAATCCACCTTCAGCGAATACATTCGTTGAAAAAATAAATAAATATAATGCTAAAAGTACTAAACTTATTTTTCCTAAACTAAATTTAAATTTTCTCATGACATCTCCTTTTAAATTCAAATCTCTACTAAAAATATATTTTTTTTCTTTTATAACTTTTACTATGCAATAAACACAGAATTATAAGTCCGTGTTTTCCCTTTTAATTCTCAATAAAATAAATTGGTTTTTCTAAGACTTTACTTATAGTATATTCTGCATTTTCATTGTCATATATAGAAATATTTATATTGTTATAATCAAAATATTTCAACGGATTATATCCATGCAGTTCAAAAATATAATTGTAGTTTCTATCCTTCTTAAACCTTATTTTTGCAATATATCCTCCCTGCTTACTATCTCTATATATTTTCTTTTCTATTATCTCTTCTGCACTTATTCCTTCACTTGATATGTATTTGTCTACATTCTTTTCAAATAGAATTTTTGAAATAAATAAAATATATATAAGTATTAAAATAATAATTGCAATTATTGAGCCTGTTATCCATTTTTTCATAATTAATATTCCTTTTCTTCTTCATAATATTATATTTGAATTCGAGATTTCATTTTCCCAACTAAATTCCATATTTCTTTATCCATTAGTGCAACAACGTTTTTATTTGAATGTATATCTATACTATTGTTATGCATTTTTATATCCTGATTCTTTTTTAAATGAGTTTGTTTTCTTTGATTTTTAATCCTCTAAGTGTTTTATATATATTTGGCTGAGCTTCCACTTGTCTCATAAGTCTGGGAAAACTTCTAATTCTTTGTAGTCCATTAAAAGATAGAAAGAATTTGTAATATCATATTCTCTGTAATGCCCTGATTGGAAAATTTTTACTTGTGGATATGTGAAGTCTCTTTCCTTGGCTAGCTAATTATTTTATTCTATATTTAGTTCCTCGGCCTTGTCCAAATTTTTCTATATATCCTAAGTGAATTAAATTTTTAATAAGCTCTAAAACTTTATTTTTCCCAAATCCTGTCATTTCCATAAGGTCAGAGCTTGCTAGTTCTTTTTTTACTAGTGCGTTATATATTAGATTTTCATCAGTTGTTAATCCTTCTAAACCTGAAAAAATTGGTAATGTTATTTCTATAGAGTTATCATAAATTTTAAATTTTGGTTTTCTATTACTATTTCTATAAGCGTTTTTTATTCTTCTTATTCCTGTTCCAAAGCTTTCTATAATATCTAATCTAAAAAATACATTTCCAATGACAGGATTACGCATAATAGAAATTTGACTGTCTAGAAACTCTTTTTCCGATAGTTCTTTTGGCAGCCCTCCTGGTGATGATATAACAATCTGATTGTCAGTCATTGATATTTGTATGTATGATTGTCTCATCCAATCTCTGTGGACTAAGGCATTTGCAATAGTTTCTCGAAAAGCATTTTCTGGTATTTTCTCTTTTTTTTCTCTATATGCTCCATTAATTAATTCAAATTGATAATATTCTCTATATCTTTCAACAGCAAGGTCATATGCTTCTAAAATAGAAATTCCTTTTATTTGCTTTCTACTTAAGATAGTATCTTGGTCTTCTCCAAAACGTACAATATCAATTATATTAAATTCATTTTCATCAGCCAGCAAAGATCCTGCATTTGTAAAGTTTTCTTCTTTATCCATTAATTCAAGTGTCTTCAAAATATCTTTGTTTATATTTTGTATGCCTAACGTTTTTTGAAGCTTTTTTTCTAGATAAGAAAATTTTAAATTTTTATCCTGAGATGTTAAAATATCAAATGATTGGTTTTTCCCTAGTAATATTAAATTTTTTAACTCATGGCTATCAACTTCTACCGTTGAAGAATCATATCTCTTATATGTTTTTGATTTATAAAAATATGGGACTTGTAGTCCTGGTAAAATTACTAACTCTACTATCTTTTTCTTTTCGTCTATATTTATTAAGTAGTCTACTTTTGGTGAAATAGAGTCATTAATTTTATTCTCTATGTCTAAAGCTGCTTGGATTGGATTTTGTATTTCCTTTACATTGTCATTATCATCAATTCCAAAAATTATTCTACCACCATCATAATTAGCAAAAGCAGTAACTGTTTTTAAAAATGAATTTGTGATTTTTTCTTTTAATTCTAAATTAAATGTTTCTCACATTTTTTCCTCCTATTTGAATTATAACAAAAACAAACGCAAAAACAAACGCAAAATTTTACGTTTATTTTTGCGTTTGTTTTAAATCGTAAATTATTTAAAATATATTTTAAATGCATCTGCCTTAACTTGCTTAAAGGCGCAATTTATACTCTCGATATTAATCACGATAATACCTTCATATATTCCTAATTTCCTCTTCTATTTTAAATAGTCTACTGTATTTTATGAGTCGTCTTAGATTTTTGTTTGATGATTTAAATTATCTTTTTATGGCTTCTGTAAGAATTTGCTTATCTATTTTTTCTCCATCTATTATTATGTCACAAATTGTTCGGTCAATATCGTATACTGGGATAAAATTTCCTTACGGTAATTTTATTTCTCTCTGTCCTAGTTCGTATAAATATTTTTTTACATTGTAAACTTGTCGATCTTCATACCTCTTTTTGATATGGCTTGAATTTTAGCCTTAGGGTACAGATATGTGAAATACATTCGGAGTCCTATCTGATAGGTCGTGGTAGTATAGGGATGTTTGATGGGAAAATATTATCTTGTTACTATTTGATCATATTAAAACAAAATCGTCTATTACTTTTCCTTTTAATTGATATAGTCCTGGTCTTAATCTTTCTAAATGTCCAATTTTCGGAAGTCTGGACTTTTGCTTTTCGGAATTCAGATTTTGTATTATTAGTTATATTTTAAATTTATATATACTCCCTTCAATAAAAAAATAGCAGCCTTGTAAGCTACTATTATAGAAAGTACAAAATGAGTTAATTATATATTTTACGTTTTCACAAACATATCATTAGCTTTTTTAGCATTTCTCTAGTATTGGTAAACATATCATAGGGGGATTTATACTAATACGTATTCAGAAAAATATTATTTATTATATGGGAGATCATATGAAAAAAAAAACAGAATAATAACTTTATATGACTCTGATCATAAAATACTAAAAGAGATAAAATTAAATTTTTTAAATAAAGTTATTTTAATAGTTTTAATTTTCTCCATTAAAAAAGCACCTACTTGACTGAACCCCTCCATCCGTATTCCGGATTTTTGGTTCATGTCAACTTATGTAGATGCCTTACTTTTATTTTATCCATCCCAATTACTGTAACCTGCATTCTTAGAAAGTTCAATTTCTAAATAATTTGTTTTAACTTTATCATTTTTTTCATTAAAAAGAATCATAAATTTAATTAATTTTTTCATTTGAAATATAACACTCCATAATTTAGTGTTAAACACCATCAATCCTCAAATTTCCAAAATCCGGTGCCTGTTTCTGAATCATATTTTCTTTTAATTACCCCATCAATAACAGGTCTTAACTCAATCTCTGCAGTATATGACACAGTAAGCGATTTAATATGACCTCCTGCAATGCAGTGTTTTCCGTCCTCTTTGTAGGAAACTATAGCGTGTGTATGTTGATAGATTTCTCCATCTTCGTCAGAAATAACATTTCCAGTCATAGATACAAGTTCAAGCATACCACGAATTGTTCTAGTCTCAAACTCGTTATCTTCTGGTATAAGTGTCTGTATTTCAGCCTCACCTAGCCCTCCAATACCACTGAAGATAGCAGACATGATTTTTTCCTTCCTGCAGACATCTAAAATGCATCCTATAATTTCATCGCCTTTGTCCATTCTGATGTATACTGTGTCGTTTATTTTTCTGTAGTCCATGAGCTTATCCTCCATAAATTTTATCTCTTATAATCTCATTATACTTTATCTTATATTTCTTTTAATAATTTTAAAGCTAAATACAACTTTCCAAGATCATGATTAGCACTATGGAGACCTTCAACTTCATAAGAACTCTCATTTAAAACATCACCTGCTTCCAGAAAGTTATAAAGCTCAAATCCATAAAAATCACAAGCCGCTTGAACACCTGCAAGCTCCATCTCTACTGCTATACATCCCTCAGACTTTCTCTTTGAGACAAGTCCACGAGTTTCACGAATCATAACATCTGTAGTCCATACCTTTCCCTTGGTATAGGGAGCCTTCTCCTTGATAACAAACTCTTCAAGTTTATCGTGATTTTTAATATCAAGGTAATCTGAAGGAGCTACATAATAATAAGATGCTCCCTCACCCCTATAAGCTTCTGTGGGGATAATGTACTTTCCAAAAGTCTTGTCTTTATCAAGGCTACCACAAGATCCAAACATAATAAATTTATTTGCACCTGTAATCCAATTGACTTCTACACAATCTGTTGAGGCAAGGGCTGAACCAATCATTGTTAGGTAAAATGCAAATTCTTGACCTTCAAAGCTACTTTTATATACTGCCCTTGATCCATTTGCAGCCTCTATATTACCAATTTCTTGGCATTCAAAGTTATCAAGTAAATAATCTAGAAGTTTTTTTGAAAATATTATCAAGCATTTTTCTGCAATGTGTTTTTTTTTCACCATAAAAGTCTTTTAGACTTATAACTGGCTCTGTGTCTTTATCAAAACTGTCTATTATCATAATTTTACCTATTAATTTATTTAACCTTTCAAATTTTTATTAATCTTTCTCATACTTCTTGCTAAATCTTCATTCAACTAACTCTTTCCAATTTTGATAAGAACAACGGTCTCTGGTTTTCTTGGCATGATTCCTTAATAAAAAGGTCCATGATTTTTCCCCACAGGATTATAGATGTTATTTGTTACTATAAAAAAACATTTTTCAATATAAAAATCCTAGGCCATTTAATAACACCTTTTATTATTTTATTAATTTATTGTTGCGTAATTAAAATGTACAAGGAGGGTTTATGAATATATTATTAAATATTAAAAATTCTATTTTTTCATTTATTAATGTTCTTGGTAATCCATACCAGATTCCCTATATTTTAAGACCCCATTTTTGGCATCTTCTAAAGTATCATAGCCAAAGAAATACTGAGTTAGTTTATGATTAGCTGGGACTTCTATCATTTCACCCCTATATATAGAACTTGCATATACTAAAGCTAAAGGATCTTGTCTAATTATAACCTGGTTGTATTCTTGGACATAGTATTTTGTCGATTTATTACCGTCTATATGATCGAAGTCGACTTGTAGGATTTCATATACCTTGCTTTTTTCTTTTTTGTTTGTTACTAGACAGGTTAGAACACTCTTTGCCTGATAAGATGAAAGATTGCTATCGACTCCAAAGCTTTTAATTGACTTATCTAAATACCCCAGGCTCTTTTTTTCAAGCAAATCTAATGCTTCTTGGTCTAATAACTTTAAATCATATAGATATACTTCTAAACCTTTAACCTTATAACTTTTATTTTTCTTAGAGAGTCTATATTTTTCAGATTCAGCTTCAACTATTACAGATTCTCCCTCAATAAGATTTGAGTGTTTATCCAGCCTATAGCCTATATTTGATGGGCTGATGTCATCATCCCCTATATCTTTTTTGATAATTTCTGCCTCGCCATCCCCTGTCATACCAGTAAACTTTACATCTATATATTCAAAAGGATCAACGAGTGGTCTTGAATTAAGCTCAAACGAAACTAAAATCCAACCGATTACTGAAAGTATTAAAACTACAAAGATAGTTGTAGCAAAGCCTGATAAGGTCGATCTTCTTTGATGCTGCCTTTTAGCTCTTAATTCTCCCTTTGTCTTAGCATATGATTCTTCTTCTACCATCCTGACATTGAACTCTTCATTCTTATCTTCAACAAGGATGGCCTCATATCCACAATATCGACATTTAACTCTGGTTTGCTTTTCATTTATATCTACTTTACCCCCACATTTAGGGCAAATTAATTCAATTTTATCCATCGTCCCTCCTAGCCTATACTTATTTTATCAAATAAATAACAGTATTTGGGAAGGAAAAATGCATTTCACCCTATTTATAGGTAAAATCCTTGTAAAATCTACATTATTTTATTTTTGAGTACACTTTCCTTTGATATCTCAATTTATTTTTAAAATCATTGGCATGTTTTTCTATACTATGTCTTAATTTAATTGTTGTATGAAAAATGGAAGGGTAGAATTTTAGCAGATTTAAAACTTTCGTAAAAGTGATTTGCATCTTCATTGGTGGCTCTTATTAATCTAATTTCATCAATATTATGTACAACACAATCTCTAGTCATTTCATTAATATTTTCTTTAAAATCAAGAACATAAACCTTAAAATTTAATTTTTTTAAATGGCCTTATTCTTTTTTTGAATTGGTCTTGGTTCTCTTCCATGTCTTTTTGTTTCAATAAATTCAATCTTTGCTTTTGGCAGAAGTATTATCCTATCTGGTATTCCTATCATTAATGGGGATGTAAATTTAAGACAAATCCCTCTATTCACTTTTATCTTATCAACTAAACTTGATTCTATCACCATTTTTTAAATTGATATCTTCATGCTTTATAGTTATTGTGTGAAGATTTCTCCTATAACCTTCATATAAAGACAAATTTTAAATTTATGACTATATATTTAGCAAAACAATAAATTCAGAAAAGGTATCATCATATTTATCATATTTAACATATTATTAAAATAAGGGATTAAAAAAGCGATAAATGTAAATCAATGATAACATTATAAAACGTACTCGGAAGAAATTAGAAAAAAACGCAATAATCGTTGCTTACATTTATTAAAAATACTTGACAAGATAAGTTTACAAGTGTAAACTTATTTTAAGTGTTAGGTCTACAATTGTAAACGATAAGGAGAGAAAGACAATGGGTGTAATAGCATATAATACTTATATCACAGATGCTGAATGGGAGGTCATGCGTGTAGTTTGGTCAAATGATCGAGTAACTAGTAAAAAAGTCATCTCCATATTGCAAGAAAAAATGGACTGGACACAATCCACTATCAAAACGATTTTAGGTCGATTAGTTGAAAAAGGCGTACTAAATACAAAGAAAGAAGGTAGAAAGTTTATTTACACTGCCAATATTGAAGAGAAAGAAGCCGTAAGGGATTATGCAGAAGATATTTTTAACCGTATTTGCAATAAGAAAGTCGGAAATGTAATAGGAAGCATCATTGAAGATTATGTTTTAAGCTTCGATGATATAGATCGACTAGAAAAAATATTAGAGATGAAAAAATCTTCCGCAGTAGAAGAAGTGGATTGCAATTGTCCAGAAGGACAATGCCAATGTCATTTACATCATCATTACGAATAAGGAGGAATTTAAAATGAACAATAACAACAAACATTCATCCCACAGTAACCATAATCATGGCGACATGGATCATTCAAAACATGAGCACGTAAGCACGGAAGAACATGGAGAGCATAAGAATCAACATCAAGAACATCATGCTGGGCATGATCACAGCGGGCACAATGGGCATGATCACAGCGGACACAGTGGACATGACCACCATCATCACGGTAACTTTAAGGAACTTTTCTTAAAATCATTGCCAATAGGAATCATTATTATGCTCTTATCCCCTATGGCTGGGTTTGACCTACCATTCCAGTTTACTTTTCCATATTCTGATATTGTAGTAGCTATTTTATCTACTATATTAATTATTTATGGTGGACGTCCATTCTATCAAGGGGCAGTTGACGAATTTAAACAAAAAGAACCTGGAATGATGGCTCTCGTTTCTTTAGGTTTAAGTGTTTCATATTTATATAGTATTTATACTGTAATAGCAAGCTACGTAATGGGTGAACACGTGATGGACTTTTTCTTTGAATTTGCTTCATTACTATTAATCATGCTATTAGGTCACTGGATTGAGATGAAAGCTATTGGAGAAGCAGGAGACGCACAAGCAGAATTAGCTAAGTTAGTGCCGAAAGATGCTCATGTAGTATTAGATGACGATTCAATAGAAACACGACCAGTTGCTGACTTAAAGGTAGGTGATTTAATTCGTGTTCAAGCCGGAGAAAATGTGCCGGCAGACGGGATTATCGAGCGTGGCGAATCACGTTTAAATGAAGCTCTTCTAACTGGGGAGTCAAAAGCAGTAAAAAAAGGCCCTGGCGATGAAGTAATCGGAGGCTCAACAAATGGAGAAGGGGTTCTTTATATTAAAGTGAATGAGACAGGTGATCAATCCTTCATCTCTCAAGTTCAGAATTTAATCAGCCAAGCTCAAAGTCAGCCTTCCAGAGCAGAAAATATTGCGCAAAAGGTTGCAGGATGGCTCTTCTATATTGCAATCATTGTCGCACTAATAGCTTTTGTAGTATGGACGCTTATAGCGGACATCCCAACGGCAGTAAAATTTGCTATCACAACATTAGTTATAGCTTGTCCTCACGCTTTGGGTCTAGCTATTCCATTGGTTACCGCTCGTAGCACAAGCTTAGGAGCTAGCCGTGGCCTACTAGTAAAAGACCGCCAAGCCTTAGAAATAGCTCAAGATGCAGATGTGATGATTTTAGATAAGACAGGTACTTTAACAACAGGTGAGTTTAAAGTATTAAATGTTGAACTTTTTAATAACAAATATAATAAAGAGGAAATCATTGCCTTACTGGCAGGTATTGAAGGAGGCTCTAGCCACCCGATTGCTCAATCAATTATAAGCTTCGCCGACCAAGAAGGTATAAGTCCAGTATCTTTTGATTCAATTGATGTGATTTCCGGTGCTGGCGTAGAAGGCAAAGCCAAGGGCCATAGTTACCAATTAATCAGCCAAAAAGCATATGGACGTAATCTAGATATGGATATTCCAAAAGGAGCAACCCTCAGTGTCTTAGTAGAAAACGATGATGCTATTGGTGCTGTAGCTTTAGGGGATGAATTAAAAGCAACCAGTAAAGAGTTAATAGAAGCTCTTAAAAAGAACAATATTCAACCAATTATGGCAACAGGTGATAATGAAAAAGCAGCTCAAGGAGCGGCAGAAGACTTAGGGATTGAATATAGATCAAATCAATCTCCACAAGACAAATATGAGTTAGTAAAAACACTTAAAGAAGAAGGAAAAAAAGTTATCATGGTAGGTGACGGTGTCAATGATGCCCCTTCTCTTGCCTTGGCAGATGTTGGTATAGCTGTAGGTGCAGGAACCCAAGTGGCATTAGATTCAGCTGATGTCATCTTGACTCAATCTGATCCAGGAGATATTGAATCATTTATTGAATTAGCACACAAAACAACTCGTAAAATGAAACAAAACCTCTTTTGGGGAGCTGGTTATAACTTTATAGCTATTCCTCTAGCTGCTGGAATTTTGGCCCCTTTTGGCTTCACATTAAGTCCTGCAGTAGGAGCAATTCTAATGTCTGTGTCAACAGTCTTAGTTGCAATTAATGCTATTTTATTAAGATTAGATCCGAAAAAATGACAATTAACAGATCGAATGATTGAAACTCCTTAAAGTATCAAGATACAATAGTTTTACAGGATAAAAAGAGATGTAAGTACTGGCTCTTTGTAAAATCGTGTTGGTAGAAGTAGACGATTTTTCTACCAACACGATTTTTAATTTATTATAGAACTAATTTCTTTTAATATCCTAAAAGCCACCTATTTCGACAGTTTTATAGCTTGTTATTCTATTTTCTTGACATCATTACTAGAGCCTCCGCCGTAGCTTTCACCAAGTAATGCTTAACTGTAGACCCAATTCCCGTAGGGAATTGTTGGTCGAAGTTATACATGCAGCTCCCAAATCTATGATTTGGTGAGCGTGTCGTATACTCAATCTCATTTCATTGGGAAAACTTGGCATACCCATAGGGCACAAGTGAGACCTACCTCTGCTTCGCATCGATTAGCTTCGCTAATCACGTGATAGCAGGATTAGGGCTTCACCGAGTAGGGGACACATTTGCTATTGCTTCACTTCACTTTGTTCGTGAAAGCAATGCAACTGCCTCCACGTGCCTCGAGTCGACACCATGGATAAAAAGCCCATTTTTACGTTTCAGCAAACATATCAAGTTTTTTGTTCTGTTTAGTCCTTAATACTATTTATCTTCTTTGTAAACGCATCAAAATCAGAGTTAATATTTTGTGTCTTATTAAATATATCATATTCCTTTGCTGCTTTATCTTTAGCAGTTTTTGAAGAAATACTTCCTTTATTATTATCTGGAAGTACTTCATATCTTCTAAATTCTAAGAATTCATTGATACTTTGTGAGAACTCCTGCATTGTGAAAGTATTTTCTCTCTCTAACAAGTCTTCAATATAATCAAAGTAACCTGAAACATTTCTCTCCAATGCTTTGATTTCTTTTTCTGTAAGATAATTTTTTGCAACATAAGCATCCGACTTCAAAATCCTTCCATCTGGAGCTGACTTCCAAGTTTTTAGTCCCATATTTTCTTTGGTATGGTCTGCTGATGTGTTAATAATCTCGGCTGCTGTCTTACCAGTTATTGCATAATGAAACTTGTTTTGGACCATAGCATAGAAATTCCTAGTAATTTGAGATTTTTTATCATAATCAATTGAAACTTCAGCAAAAATATCGGTGATTTGTTGCCAAATTCTTCTTTCACTAGCCCTAATAGACCTAACACGTTCTATTAATTCTTTAAAGTAGTCTTTTCCAAAAGACTTTCCATTCTTTAACATTTCATCATTTAGTACAAAGCCTTTTATTATGTATTCTCTTAGGGTAGTGGTTGCCCAAATTCTGAATTTAGTAGCTTTTTTTGAGTTTACTCTATAGCCAACGGCGATGATGGCATCAAGGTTATAGAAATTGGTTAAGGTAGTTTGAGTTTTCCCCTTAATTGCGCCATGTTGAGTGGTATTTGCAATTTTTGCAATAACCACTTTTTCATCAAGCTCTTCTTCCTCAAAAATATTTGAAAGATGCCTACTAATCGTTGAAATATTAACTTCAAACAATTCAGCCATCGATTTTTGAGTAAGCCAAAATGTCTCGTCACTGTAAACTACATCAACTGAAATATTCTTATCATCTTCTCTATATAAAATAATCTTATCTTTTTCCATATTTTTCTCCTTATTTTGTATTGAAGCTATCAAGATAATTGTAGCATAAAAACATTTGTTCTTATACAAAAATAAGCCCTCAGACTTCACTCTGTAGGCTTATTAAAATAACGTATAAAAATGGAACTTCTAGCTTTTTACACCTTTAAAACTTTCATAAAATTGATTTGCATTTTCATTTGTGGCTCTTATTAATCTAATTTCATCAATATTATGTTCAACACAATCTCTGGTCATTTGATTAAATAATTGTTTTGCTATTCCGTTATTTCTATTCTCCGGTAATACATATAACCAATCAACATAACATATTCTATATCCATCTTGAAAACAAGAATAAAAATGATATTCTATTCTTCCGACAACTTTATCTTCATACATAGCCAATATTGAAGTACTTCTTTTTGTTAATTCATCATCTAATCTTTCATAAAGTTCTTCTTTATTTACATCTGATGAACACATAAGTTCTGGTTCCAATTTAATAGCCAATAATAAATAATCAAAATACTTATTAAAATTATCTTTGTTTAGCTTTGCAAAAGTATATTCCATAATTCGCCTCATCGATATCAATTGAACTTATATATTTATTTTTAATACCTTTCATCGGTAATGATATGACGAACTCCGATATGATTAGATTGAAGGTATTCTTTCATAAAAGAAGGATAGGCATTATATTTTTCAAGCTCATCAATTGTTATCCAGTGCATAGACTCTTTTACCCCACCCTTAGTAAGACTCTGGCTATTAAGATCCTTATTGCCCTTTGGTTTCATCATGTAATAAAAGGCAATCTCATGGCAATCGACGCCTATTAAATCAGAACTTCCAACAAAGAAATTCTCATGTATCACGGCAAGATGGTCTACCTCATATTCAACACCTGTTTCCTCAAAAACTTCCCTTTTTACAGCTTCTTCCGATGTTTCTCCTAAATGAACTCCTCCACCTATGGAGTAGTAATAATCATCAACGTCATTTCCCGCAAACAATACGCAATTATCTTCGACTATAATTGCTGCAGCCCTATATCTGAACCACTTATTTTCTTTTCTAAAACCACAATCATGCTCCACATTTATCTCCTTTAAAATCTAATTTATCTTATCTAATATCTCATTCTTCCCATTAATCTATTTGCTATTGTTTCATCTCACTTTGTTCGTGAAAGCAATGCAACTGCCTCCACGTGGATTGAGTGGTCAGTATGGATAAAATTTAATATTTTAAGTAATCGTCGTATATGAGAATATATTCATAAATATATTTATTATGTTTTAAATTATCTCTAAATTAAAATTTACTTATAATGTATAATTATTATTTGTATAAATAAAATACCATAAATATAGTATACAAGATTTATCGAAATTTATTTATTATTTTTGGTTTTGCTAACACATAGTCTTTTAAGTGTTCTTCAAATAAAACTTCTTTTTTCTTATCCAGTTTTTCTATTCGCATAATTTACATGCCATATAACAGGCAAGAAAATAACACTTATTTTCAACATTTTACACAATTCTTGCTTCTCATATTCCTTGGTACATATAAGAAAGTTTAAGTAAACAAAAAAGACCTACTAAAGATTTACTTTAATAGGTCTGAAATATAAAACTAGACTATTAACTTGTTATTAAGGATATTAAATAATTAATAGTTCCATTTTCAATCAATATATAGAGACCTAGTCCAATAAACACGACTGGTACAATTATTTTTTCGTACTTTTCTACAGTCTCTCCGATAGCAGATATTGAGGCGAGACTTTGAGATAATTTGCATAGAATCAAAATTCCTAACGCAAATATTACTAAACTTATACTAATCTCAATCAAACTCTTTCCTGTAAAATAAGGGATATAAATTCCTAAATTATCGCCCCCCATCGCCACTGTTAAGCTTGTAAATGATAAGATTTTTGATCCCTTTCCGGTAATTTTATCCTCAATGTCTTCTTCATCAATATCTTCATCCACAAAAATTGCTCTTATACCAAGACCTAGTGGAATTAGTCCAAGAAGCCCTATAATCCAATCTTGTGGAATAAAATTTAAAAAGTAAGCGGCAATAAGACTAACCAGTACAAGCAGTCCTGTACCTATATACTGTCCTGCATAAATTGATTTCAAGCCTTCCTTGCCTTGACTGGCGAATAAAATAGTCAAAACAACTAAGTAGTCAATTGATGTAGAGACAAAAACTAATAAAGCTGATACTATTGTTTCCATTATTTCTCCTTTCAAAATATTTAATTTTTATAGACAATCAAAATTGATTGCACACACATTGTGCCATGGCAGTTGCCAATGGAGACATTTGAAGAAATAATTTCACAATTTTCCCATCTTTCTTTTAAGTATTATTTAAACTCTACTTAAATTATCAAATTTTGTCAAGTATAATAATAGATATCCACTCGAACTACGAAGATTGTATATACATAAGATTAGATAGAACAAAAATTATTTAACTAATATTGAATCATCTCATTCACTATTTTAAAAGCTGCGTAGTCTTTTAATAAAAAATTAGTCAGATAATTATCTAGTTCAAACTTCATAAACTTGTTAATTTCAAGCTATTTCGAACCCTTAGACACCCATTCCCTTGGTCGTATCTTTCACCGAGTAGGGGACGCATTTGCTATTGTTTCACTTCACTTTGTTCGTGAAAGTAGGGTTAAGGCTTCCGCCGTCGAATCTTTCCAATCAAAGCTTAACTATAGACCCAATTCCCGTAGGGAATTATTGGTCGAAGTTATACATGCAACTCCCAAATCTATGATTTGGTGAGCATGTCGTATATTCGCTCGCATTTCTTTGGGAAAGCCTGGCATGAGACCTACCTCTGCTTCACATGATTAGTTTTGCTAATCACGTGATAGCAGGGTTAGGGCTTCAGTGGTCCGGACTTAACCGCTCAGCTACGGCTTCGCCTTGCTTTGCAGAGCCCTCTCACATGGACGTTGCTATATTGATTGTTGCGCGACTAGTCCCTTACAATCAATGCAACCGTCTCAACGTGCCTCGAGTCGACACTATGAATAAAATGTACATTTTTGCGTTTTGCAAACTTATCATAGATTTTTTTAGTGTTTCCTCGTATTAGCAAACATACCATGTGGGTCTATTGCCATAGTGTCATTTTTAGAAAAATATCGAGTTTTATATTTGTCTATATAATACAGTTTCATAAAATTTCTAACTTTATTTTGACATGAGAAAACCCCTCCATCCTTTTGTCCGGATTTTGGGGTTCACTTCAAACTTTTAGATTCTTTATTAAATAATATATATACTATCGTATTTTGATTAACATCAGAATTCTTCTAATGATGGGGGCAGTCCAGACCCAAAATACCAAGAAATTATAAAATTATAGTTTTTTATAAATTTAGTTTTTGAATCATTAGGAAATTTATTTTTATTTTCCTCCGTAATTATTCCCCAAATAAGCCAATGATTATCATCATTTTTTAAATACGCTATCATAGGACCAGGAAAATTAGAAGTAATTTTACCACTAGTTCTTAATATTTTATATCCTAAAAGCGTATTTTGTAATATACTACAATTTAATTCTCCCATATTATCAATGAAAAATATAATTGTTTTATTTTTCCCAATATCCTCCGAATAAATTACTTCATTAACTTCTTCATTAATACTTAAAATATATTTCTCAGGGGTATTTATTTTATGAAGTTTCCATAAAATAAATGCCACAAAAACTATTAATAATATTATAAATATTTTCTTTTCTTTTTTTGTCATTTTATTTTACCTTTTAAATTCTATCTTATGTTAATCTTTGCCATCTATACCGTTAAGCAATTTTCATAATTTTCGCAAGCAAAGCGAAGCGGAGATTATAGAAAATGCTTACCTACTTAGTGACACGACATACCAAAATATCTAAAGTGTTAAGCAATTTTCTTATTTCACATCGATTAGCTTTGCTAATCAAGTGATAGCAGGGTTAGGGCTTCACCGAGTAGGGGACGCATTTGATATTGTTTCACTTCACTTTGTTCGTGAAAGCAATGTTAGGGCTTCAGTGGTCCGGACTTAACCGCTCAGCTACGGCTTCGCCTTGCTTTGCGGAGTCCTCTCACATGGACGTTGCTATATTGATTGTTGCGGGACTAGTCCCTTACAATCAATGCAACCGTCTCAACATGGCTTGAGTTGACACTATGGATAAAAAGTCTATTTTTTCGTTTTCACAAACATATCATAGACTTTTTTAGTATTTTTGTCGTATTGGCAAACATATCATGGGGTTTTTGGTCATGGTATCGTATTAATAAACATGTCAATATATTCAATCTTTGAATTTAGAGCGATAAAACTAGTATAACTTTTTAATTTCGTTATAGCTAATTTTCTCTAAAGACATCAGCTACTTCCTTGCTAAATTTCTCAATTCTATCATTCTATTTTTTGACCCATTCCCTTTTCAATCAAAATTGCATTATAACTTTCCATATTAACTAATACCAATAATTCTTCCAAACTAGCATAATCTCTCATATTTCCTTTAAAATCAGGATTTTCTTCTCGCCACTCTTTAGCTCTTTTATTGAATAAAGACACATTAAGCATATCAGCCTCACTTGCATATTTAAAAGCCAACTGTGAATCAGTTAAGTCTTCCAAAAGATACTCCTTGATTGCATCTGTATGAATCTTATAATTTATTTTTGAGATCTCTCTATGTAAATTCCAATTGCATTGGTTGTTTCAATCCACTTTTTAGGTGTCATTGTAAATCTATTTAAACCTGCTTCACTTCTAAAAGTGTCGAATTGCACACGGTTAAAATTTGAATTATTTAGAAGTTCCCATAGGCCAATGAATTCTAAGGTATTTCTATTTATCATCCAGTTTTGAATTAAAAATCTAGGATCATCATCGTTTTTATACTTGGAAATATCAGTTAAAATAATATAATCATTTTTAAAGTCTTCGGTGTAGACTTCTATCGAAAATCCCTGAGCTTGAATAGTATCTTTTTTTATCTTTGACATTTTTTCCTCCATTATTATAAAACAATTTCTTACCTTTTATTTGAACTGTTTCAATTTCCAAAATAGTTGGAGCTGTCAATAATATTATATCATTTATAAAACATTTGTTCTTGGGAAATGCTTTTGACAATTCGATTTAATAAAATAAAAAATTGGCACCATTTATAAATCTAACTTAAAAATGATGCCAATACAAAATATAATTAGTTATTAAATATTTTATTAAGTTCAGCTTTTAGCTTCTCTTTTAATGCCATTAATTCAGTATCTGATGGACGATTCAAATCACTATACATTAATTCCATAGGATACCACCAAACTGGACCTTTTCCTTTATTACCATAGTTTTCTATATCTCCCGCTACCCTTGGAAACAAATGCCAGTGTAGATGTGAATCTCCATTACCAAGTAGTTCATAGTTAATTTTATCTGCATTAAAACTTTTATATACAGCCTCCCCTACTAATGACATTTCTTCTAAGAATTTCAATTTAAAATTTTTTTCTAATTCAAAAAGTTCTGTCTTATGTTGTTTACATAAAAAAATCGTATATCCCTTAAAATGTTGATTATCTCCTAACACAACATAACCGGTTTCTAATTCTTTTACGAAATATTGATTCTCATTATTATTAATCATTTCTATTCTTTCACATATTAAGCACATATTTTTCCCCCAAACAATTTCTAATTTGTCCTTGTCATCAATACCAGAGCCTCCGCCGTAGCTTTCACCAAGCAATGCTTAACTGTAGACCCAATTCCTGTAGGGAATTGTTGGTCGAAGTTATACATGCAGCTCCCAAATCTATGATTTGGTGAGCGTGTCGGATACCCACTCGCATTTCCTTGGGAAATCCTGGCATACCCATAGGGCACAAGTGAGACCTACCTCTGCTTCACATGATTAGCTTTGCTAATCACGTGATAGCAGGGTTAGGGCTTCAACATGCGTTGTCTTTTGCTTGGGTACATAATTTTTTATCCTCGTCATTCTTGTAGGAACACAATTTATTAATGTCATTGTCTTTGGCATTTTTTCTTTTATCTTTGAAATTATTAGAATCTTGACTATCTTTAACTCCTGTTTTGAAATAGAATGTTAAGTCATAAGGATGAACTTTTCCGTCTTTATCAATTCTTCCCGCCACGACTTTATCAACTATGCTTTCAAATACTGTTCTATTAATTTCCTCTATAATTTCTTTATTTTCTAAGACCTTTTTAAATTGCTTTAATCTTTCTTTAATAGAGTTTTCATCTTTGATAGTTAGCTCTAGTGTTTTCTTTTCATCAAGTAATTCTTCTTTTTGTTTTGTAAGTTTTTTATACTTTTTAGCATAAACTTCTTCGTCTATACTATCTTCTAAATGAAGATCAACTAACTTTCTTTCTTGACTAATGATTCTGTTTAATTGGTTTTCTAACTTTTTCAAATCTTTGACTAAAGTATTATCATTTATTTCTTCTTCTACAATTTTTAAAAAGTCATCTATTACTGTTGAATCTGCATGGCATAATTGCCTATAGCTTTCAACAAATGCTTTTTCTATTGCTGCTTCTTGTATTCCTTTTGAATGAGGACAATATTTTTTACCTTTTTTTGTTGACTTTACACATTGCCAGTTAATTTTTTTGTAAATTGAACTTGTGTGCCAAGTTCTTCTTGAAAGTATTTCTCCACAAAATCCACATTCCAGCATACTTGAAAAAGCGTATTGTCTTGATAGTTTCTCTCTTTTTCTATCCTTATTAGCAATGGTGTTTCTGTTTTGTGCTCTCCTGAGTCTAATCTCTTGTGCCTTTTCAAAATCTTCTCTTGATATAATTGGCTCGTGATGATTTTCAATATGATATTTATCAGATTCACCAAAGTTTGCTAGTCTTCTTTTTGTTATGGGATCAACTGTGAAGGTCTTTCCCATTAGTATATCGCCAATATACTTTTCATTTTTAATTACTCCTAACACTGTAGTGTCAGACCATTTTGTTTTACCTCTAGGAGTGAGATATCCTTGTTCTTCTAATTCCCTGCCAATGACTGAACCACCATTGCCCTCTAAATATCTTTTAAAAATATATCTGACAATTTTAGCTTCTTCTTCATTTATAGAGATGCTTTTTGTTATAGGGTCATAATCATATCCAAGGCAACCTTGAAAGCCAATAAGCTCCCCTTTTTCCATTTTCATTTTCAGTCCTTTTTTTACATGGGCTGAGGTATTTTCTACTTCTTGTTGAGCTACTGAACTTAATATTGTTAGTAATAGCTCTCCATCCATTGTCAAAGTATCTATATTCTCTTCTTCAAATACTACACCAACATTATTTTCCTTTAGAAGCCTTACATATTTCAAAGTATCTAATGTGTTTCTAGCAAATCTTGATATAGATTTAGTAATTATCATGTCTATATCTCCATTTTGACAATCACTAATTAGCCTCATGAAATCTACTCTTTTAGTAGCAGTTGTTCCTGTTGTTGCTTCATCTGCATATATACCAGCTAAAGTCCAGTTTTTATTATTTTTTATTAGATTTGTGTAATAATCAACTTGCGATTTATATGATTCAAGTTGGTCTTTACTATCTGTACTTACTCGACAATATGCTGCAACTCGTTTTAAATCTAAATGCAGTGCATTTCTATTTCTTGCTCCTGTATTTGAAGCTTTTATTACTTTTACTTTAGTATTCATTTTACCTCCTTCCCATTTTGTATCTTTCTACAGTGTTATTATATCACAAGATTAACTACTTTCTATCCATATTCTTATAATCATTTTCTAACCTGTTCTTAATTTTTCTATATTCCTTATCATTAATTAATTTAAGATCATAAAGTCTACATAACATAGCAACTCTCATACTATAAATGTTTATTGCTTGCATTTTAACCTCCTATGTAAGTTATTTTTTTACCTTGATAAGTGGATTAAATTTAAAAAATGCTAATCTCACATAATCAATTTCAAGAATATTCACACTTCAAAGTATTTTTATTTTTATAGAAAGATGACAAAATACCCCTTACTTTATAAAGTGAAATTTGCCCTCTTTGGTAACCAAAATTTTTATTTTTTATAGTATTTTTGAGTTTTAATGATTAATTTGAACATAAAAAGAGGACTTATGCTACTAGGCATAAATCCTCTAATCTAAATTTTCCTGCTCAAAGACTTTAATATTTCTTTCCATCAATTATTTAATTTCCATGATTCCGCTTTAGCTTTTGCATTGATAAGGTCAGAATAAAGTCCATTATTTTCAATCAATTTTTCATGATTTCCACATTCTACTATTTCTCCATCTTTTAAGACTAAAATCTGATCTGCATTTCTAATGGTTTTTAGTCTGTGGGCAATCATAATGACTGTTTTATTTTTTGTTAATGTTTCTATTGCTTCTTTAAGTTTATCTTCATTTTCTGGGTCAATATTTGCTGTCGCCTCATCAAAAATAATTATGTCTGCATCTTTTAGCATAGCTCTTGCAATGGAAATTCTTTGTTTTTCTCCACCTGAAAGACTTGCTCCACCTTCTCCGATGATAGTGTTATATCCTTCTGGTAAAGCTTCTATAAATTCATGACATCTTGCTTTTTTTGCAGCTTGAACTACTTCTTCATGGCTTGCATTTTGTTTTCCAAATTTTATATTATTTTCAATTGTATCTTCAAATAGGTATACATCCTGAAAGACCATTGAAATAGAATTCATTAAGTTTTCTATCTTATAGTCTTCTATATTTTTTCCACCAATTAAAATCTCGCCAGAATTTACATCCCAAAATCTTGCAATAAGATTACAAAATGTTGTCTTACCAGATCCAGATGGTCCAACAATAGCAGTCATAGTATTTTCTTTTATCTCTGCTGATACATTTTTTAAAATTGGTCTATCATCATAGGAAAATGATACATTTTTAAAGACTATGTTGTGATTTTTTATTGGCTCTGTAATACTTCCTTCTTTCATATCTTCCATATCATTTACATAAGAATAAGAATCTATTGCATTCTCAACCATTCTTAGCATTGCCATAGCAGATCCAGATGTAATAAGCCCGTCAAATATTACAAAACTTGCTATAAGTATCATAATAGTATTGACTATTTGACCATTTTCAACAAAATATAATCTTATTGAAATAAACAACATCAAACAAATTGTTATAGCTATTATGATTTTAGCTAATAAACTATATGGCATTATAGTTTTTTCTAAATCAAAAGAATATTCACTAGCACTATCAAAGCTCTTGTCAAGTTTTTTATTATTACTTCCTCGTAGATTATATGATTTTATAATTTGCATTCCTTGCAATGTTGATAAGACTTCTTTGGTAAGTGATACCTGAATCTCATGAATCTTATCTGCATTTTTACTTGACCTTTTTTGCATACGAGCAATGATCATTAAAAATACAATAGAACCAACTATTGCTACAATACCTACCTTATAAGAAAACAAAAATAAGGATAAGATAAAAACAATAGCATTAAGCATGCCACCGAAAACCATAATACACAAAGTTGGAACCCAAGTCTCTACATTATCTAAGTTAGTAGTCGCAATAGTTGTTAAATTTCCTAAACTTAAACTTGAGAAGAATCCCATGGGAACTTTTTTTATTTTTTCACCTAATTCAATTCTCTTGTGTCCAGCCATAAAATATCCAGCATGTGTTTGTTTGAGCATAGAGGAATTTTTTGAAATAATTACTCCGGCTATACTAATTAATAAAAATAAACTTGATATTCCTATTGTTTTAAAGCTTATATCCTTGTTTACTATCCCAAAAAACGCATAATAAATGGCTGCAAATTGTAGAGCATTAAAAATAGAACCGAAAAAATTAGCAAAGATTGATTTTTTTAGATACACTTGTTCTTCAATAGAAAAATTCCATATTTTTTTAAAAACACTAAGCATTTTCTTCTCCTTTCAAGGCAGTTTCCCAAAGATTGTGATAATCTTTTGATTCCTTCAAAAGATCTTCATGACTTCCTTTACATGCAAGTTCTCCATTTTTAATTACAAATATATTATCTACATCTGTTATTGTCTTTAAACGATGGGCAATTATAATTAGAGTTTTCCCTTTGACAAGTTCTGATATTGCATCTTGAATCAAGGCTTCATTTTCAGGATCGATATAAGAGGTCGCCTCATCTAAAATAACTATTGGAGCATTCTTTATCATAGCTCTTGCAATTGATATTCTTTGCCTTTCTCCTCCAGATAAATGTTTACCAGCTTCACCTACTCTTGTATCATATCCATCTGACAGCTTCATTATAAAATCATGGCAGGCTGATTTCTTACATACTTCAATTATTTCCTCATCACTAGCATTTTTATTTCCTATTCTGATGTTATCTTTAATTGACATATCAAAAAGAAAATTATCTTGTGCTACATAGGAAATGATAGTAGATAGCTTTTCAAGGGACATGTCTTTAATATTTACATTTCCTATACTTATAGAACCACTATCTACATCCCAAAATCCTGAAATTAGTTTTGCAATAGTCGACTTTCCCGAACCCGATTCACCTACTAAAGCATTCACAGATCCTTCTTCTATATTTATATTTATATTATTTAGGACTTGCTTATCTTTTTCATAAGAAAAATCTACGTTTTTTATCTCTATATTATAATTTTTTATATCCAAATTTTCATTTTTATGAGATAATTCTCTCGCAGAAAGTATATTTTTAATCTCTTCGAAAATAGTTGACATTCTTCCAATATCATCTTCAAAAGTCATTACTCTCATAATATTTTGGATAGTCCCAAAAGAAAGGATTATCAATGTTAAAAATACACCACCATCTAGTGAACCATTCATACAGAAATATAAACCAAATGGTATAATTGTCAAAATACCAACTGGAGCAATAGACATACTTATCGCATAGTCTCTTGTATTTTCTCCCATCCAATTATAATAGTAATTTGCCTTTTTATACACATTGTCCCTGTATTTTCTATAAGATTTTTCGCCTTGATTAAATGTTTTAATAACCTCTATTCCATTTATATATTCAACCACGGAATTATTCATATCTTGGCCAATTTTAACTGCTTGTGGAAACTTTACCTTCATTCTTTTCATGGGCCCTGCCATAAAAAATCCACCAATAACTAATGGAATTAAAGATATTAAACTTAGTCTATAATCTAAAATTAACATGTAAACAAATAATATTATAGGTCCGATTAAATTAGCTGTCATCTCAGGTATCATATGAGCCAATGTTGTTTCAGTATTATCGACTTGATTTACAATTATGTCTTTTAACTTACCAGTAGATTCATTCAATATATCTCCTAATGGCATATTAAATAATTTTTCCATAAGGCTTCTTCTTATATCTCGTATTATTTTATAGGCTGTTTTATGAGAAATCATTGTTGACAAAAACATAAACACTTCTTTGATTATAAGACATAAAAGTATAAAGAAAATTTTATTTATATAGTAATAAAAATCTTGGCTACCATCAATTAATGATATAATCATCTTACTTAGAATAATATATACAAAAAGATTTGAAATTACTCCAAGTATTGCAAACAATACAGAAATAAAATATGGTGCTTTATTTTTCTTAATGTAATTTTTTAATAGATCCATAAATTTAACTCCTTTCATCATCTTTTTTCATTACATTTGTAAAATAAGTCTCTACCATTTCAGTTAGATATATCTTATTTTTTGTAAAATTCTCACGTGCATTCAAAATTTCGCAAGCTATCAATCCAGAATTTATAATATTAATCATAAATTCAAATGTATCATCAGAAGGTAACTCGTTAAACAAAGTAGAAAACAATTCTTTAAATACTTGTATGGACTCTTTTTTTATTTTCATATATAGTTCTTTCAGATCATCATTTTCTTTTAACTCACATAAAAACATAACATAAAGCTTTACATAATCATTATCTGCAAGTATCTTGTCTATAATCATTCTTGAAAACAACTGTGGACTTAATATTAATCCTTCATCATAACTTGATTTTTGAATAATATCTTTTCTATTTAAATTACCTTCCATCATAATGTCGTATAAGATTTCATGCGTAGAACCATAATGATGATACAAGCCACCTCTAGAAAGCCCAGTAGCTTCCATAATGTCATTCATAACTGTATTTCTAAATCCCTTATCCAAAAAGACTTTAATAGCTGCTTGTCTAATCTGCTTTTTTCTTTCATCAGCTTCCATTTTCATTTCATAAATAACCTCCAAACCGACACTCTTGCCGGTATTATTGTATCAACTCTGATAATCATTGTCAATAGCTTCGCTTATACTTCTTTATTAATTTTTTTTAATGCGGTATAATTAATAAAACCTAATAAACGCTTAACGCTTATAACTTTAATAGCAAGCACAGTAAGTGAGTACCCACTTACGAAAAATTGATGAAGCAGAACCTTTATGGACTGCTTCTTTTTTTATCAATTTTACCTTGTTAGGGAGAACCCTAAGACCCCAATATTTTATAATAAGGAGATATACTATGGATAATAGAAAAAGAAAAAAGCAACTTAAAATATATTTAACAGATGAAGAGAAAAAATTTTTTGAAAAGAAAATGAAACTTGCTAATTGCAAAACTATGTCCCATTTTCTTAGAAAATGTGTATTAGAGAAAGAAATTTATGTAGTAGACCTAGAACCATTTAGAGATCTCCAATGGCTACTTTCAAATGCAACAAATAATATAAACCAGATTGCAAAAGCTACTAATACAACTGGTGTTATTTACAAGAATGAAATTGAATCTATGAATAAGCAGATAGAAAAGTTATCAAGAGAAATATGGCAGATCCATTCCCTACTTCTTAATAAATCAAAATGAAAGTTCTGGTGATTAGTATGGCAATTACAAAAATACATCCTATAAAATCAACTCTAAATTTGGCAATAGACTATATAACTAAGAGTGAAAAAACTGATGAAAAAATTTTAGTATCTTCATTTAAATGTCACCCATCTACTGCCCATATTCAATTTTTGAAAACTCGAGAAGATAATGATACTAAGGGTACAGTTTTGGCTAGACATTTAATCCAATCTTTTCTACCAGGAGAGGTTGATCCTATAAAAGCTCACGAAATTGGAATGGAATTATGTAAGAAAATTTTAAAAGAAGATTATGAATTTGTTCTTGCAACTCATATAGATAGAGGACATATTTAGCAATTAAAAATAAAGCTAATCCTACTAAAAAGCGTGTAGGAAATGTTATTGATATATCTACAAATTAAAAAGCACAATCTTCTAAAGGCTATGAAGTTTGGGCAAGAAAACATAATATCAAAACAATGGCTGACTCGATAATTAAGCTTAGAGAACAAGGAATTAACTCTATCACACAACTCGATGATCTAATCAAAAAATCTGCTGATGATAGACAAGACTTGTTAGATAAAATAAAGAAAATTGAAACTGAGATGAAGAGTTTATCCCAAGATATGGAAAATATAAATACTATAAATAAGTATCGTGAAATCTACAATAACATAAGAAAAATCCTGATGATAAACAATTTGCAGAAGAGTATTATAGTGAACTTTCCGTCTATAAAATAGCCGCTAAAGAAATTTTAGAAAACTATAAAAAGCTTCCAAATACAAAAGAAATATTAACCAAACTCGATAAATTGCAAGAAAAAAAGAACACCTTTATGCAAGAGTATTCTTTAAATAAAGAACAATTTTCTGACCTTGTTCAGTATAGGAAAAACTATGAAAATTATTATGGAAAAGAACTGGATAGGTAACATCTTCACTTCTTTCTCTTATAAATTTTTACTATTTTCGATTTCTCTAAAAGAATCCCAAAGATATCTAGTCAATGTTATGCTAGCACCTACAGAAAGTTCTGCATGCTTTTTACTCAAAGCTTTAAAATTCCTTTCTCTTCCATGTCCGCTTCCATAATGATTTCTAAGATCGTTAATTCCGGAAGCAAGTCCATTTAAACTCCCTGTAATTTGCTTTACTATTTTGTCTTCAGTTTCGTCAATTATCATGCTTTCATTTGGAATTTTTAAACACCTAAAGGTTTCTTTAACTAATTGTGTTAATTTTAAGTTATCTTTTTTATTCTCTCCTAAATTATTACAAATTTCCTTACAACAACTTTCAAGTAATTCCTTTGATTTCCCTATTGCTTCTGTGGGATTTCTATCCACCATTTCTAGCATTAAATCAATTTGAGAATTAATATATTCAGATGAGAATTTAATTTTCAAAACTTCTGCTTCTGACATAAGATTTGAGCTATTTGATAATTCTCGATTAATAATATCTTTACACTTAATGTATAGAGATTTGAATGAAGTTCCTCTATTATTTTTTTTATTTTCTTCTATCTCATCACTAAAATAAACAGAGTAAAACTCTAAAAGATCTTTATATAGTTTAGCAATTTTATAAGAATCACCCTCGTTTGTAAATTCTCTAAGTGACTTTCCTTTTGACAAATGATATTTTTCACATAATCTTATCCCTATACTTTGAAATGTAAACTCATCAAAATCATTCGTAGAAAAATCTAGAACATAGCCACCTCTATTAAATAATTCATCAAGATATCCTTTTTCTATATAACTAAGCATAGTTAAACCTACTTTATAATTCCTAGTAATGAACCTAATTTGTTTATACCTTCAATAAAATCTGGAAGTGTTGCTATGGAGCCGATCATAAATTTTAACGAATTAAAGCTCGTTTTTAATAGATTTTTATTAGGATTTGCTTTGACTACTTCTCCTTTTATCAACTCCATATTTCCCATTAAAATACTTCGTTTATCTTCGTCATCTATATTTTCCAATAGGATTTCCAATTTTGATATTTCTTCATCAATTTCATTCTTATTTAAGTAATTATTTTGTATTGCATCTATAGATGAATTATCACTAGCTAAATTTACCTGAACACCAGAACTATTTATGTTAATTTCATATTTATTATTGTCATCGTAACCCATATCAGTTGCTATATCTTTAATATATTCTTCAATCCCTGAAATAAATGGACAAACCATTCTATTCCCAAAGCTTTGTGCCATATCTTGATACTTGTTGCTATTAGCGTAAAACCACCCAAAGTTAATGGTGTTTAAATTATTTTCTAAAATGTATTTAAAAGTAGAGTATAAAAGATACAATCTTCTTCCAGTATTACTTCCCAAATCTAAACATTGTCTACCATAAGATGAATATACATTATTTATACTTTCCTCTAAATCACCTATATCATATTTGAAACTTTCAATATAATTTTTTATCAAAGATGTCTTATCTACATAATCTATAAATTCTCTTAGGAGGTCGATTTGTTCCCTATAATCTGCATTAATTACATCTGAACCTAATCCTCTAAATTTTCTACTGATTTTTCTTAGTTCTTTCTTATTAATCTCCATCTACAATCTCCCCACAAAAAGGACAATATCCACCCTCAAGTTTTTTTATGCTACTAATTTTTGCTTTTTTCTTGCAACACTCATAATATTTTTCTTCAAAATCTCCAGTTTTTCGTCCTATAGGTATCTCTGGCTGCTTTTTAATTTTCTCGGTTTTAATTCTAATTTCTGAGTTTTTGAAACTTTTTTTCATAGTGGCTGAAAATTCATTTAATATATCAGCTACTTTGTTCTCTATCATCCTCTCCGCTAGATTTATTGTTTCATCATCCAAATAGTCTTGGTGTTTTAAACCACAGTTCGGACACCAAATATCTAAATTTGTGTCATCTTCTATATCATCTACAAGAAGCATAAATCTCTCTCCACAAGATGGGCACTTTAATAAAACATAACCATCAGAATCCGCTGGAATACTTATTTCTAGCGTTTCAAAATCTTTCATCATTAACTACCTCTACTAATTAAATTTTAATAACTTTCTATTATCAAAAGCACATTCTAAATCATATTCAAGATTTATATTAAGATATATCTCTATCATTTCTCCTATATTCAATAATATCTCCAATATCACATTGAAAATACTCACAAATCTTCCCTAATGTTTCTAAACTTACATTTTCATCTTTTCCCATCTTGGCTATTGTCTTGGGAGTTGTTGCTATTGCACATTGTAAGTCTGTTTTTTTCATATTTTTATCTATTAATAACTTCCATAATTTATTATATGAAAATCCCATATCATTCTCCAATTCTATATTTTATCTTTCTAAAGGTATAGATTAACTACCTAATTATAGCATATAACACAGATTCATTTCAATTATATGATTCACTGCGTTAAACTGATTAAAAAAATAAGGGCAGTCCGAAGACTACCAATGTTCACCTCTCTGCACCTTTGCTGTGGTCTTTCTTATTTGATTTAGTTTTATCGTCTGTCTTAAAGCTTTTTATTTGCCCTAATATGGACTTTTTATCCTTGTCTTGACTCTTTACTTGTTCTTTTGCTTTTAAGAGCTTAGAAGACAAAATACGAACATTTTTATGTTCTTTCCCGTTGTTATCAATACTTGTTTTTTCTTGCCCAAATATTTTAACAAAATCTCCTTGTTTTAGGTTCTCTAGATCTTTTGTCTTGTCTATAATATTCCAGACAGTGTCTGGAATATTACATCTCATTAATTCTATTTGATAAAATTACAACTACACCAAGAACCTTATCAAACTTCAGATCTCCAATATACTTATTTTCACTGAGATATACATCCCACAAGGATCTTAGGTATGAATCTTCTTTTATGTCCTCGATTATTTCCTCAGAGTCTTGCATTATCTCATCACTTCCTCTTTTGTCGGAAGTTCTTTCTATTGCTTCTTTTAAAATTTTATAATCTATCTCATCTTTTTTCAGCTTGTAGAGGGTGTATAGGTCGTAAAAGTCTCTCATTCGTGTCGTTGCTATATTTCTTCTAATTATGGTTTCATATTTTTCTGCTAAAATTGTTTCTAATGGATATGCCATTATTTTTATAGCGTCTTTGCTAAAGATACATGGATAGGTGTATTCTATTTCCCTTGGTGTTATTGCATCTCCCGTTGTTAGATCAAGTTTCATTGGGTTTTTAGTTTTTCCAACATTTGCTATTAGTGAAATTCTAAAGTTTTCGTACTCATCTTCTTCTCTTATATAAGAGATGTCTTTTATTTCAAATCTTATTCCATCATCTACATTTATATTTATAATTTCTTCTACGATTTCTTTTATTTTTTCTTCTTTTAGGGGTATGCCTTTTATGGTTGTGTCCATATCCATAGTTGTTCTATTCTCAATTCCAATTAAGGAAGATATTAGGAATCCTCCCTTTATTACAAAATTACTTTTGTATTGTGATTTAGAAAGTCTTTCTAAAAATCTTTCAAAGAAATATATTTGCAGAACTTCTTGGGATTTCAAATTTTTCTTTTTTGCCAGACTTCTTATCTTGCCCTTTATACTCTCGATATTAATCACGATAATACCTCCATATATTTCCTAATTTCATCTTCTATCTTAAATAGTCTACTGTATTTTATGAGCCGTCTCAGATTTTTATTTGATGATTTAAAGTATCTTTTCATGGCTTCTGTAAAAATCTGCTTATCTATTTTTTCCCTATCGATTATGATGTCGCAAATTGTTCTTTCGATATCGTAAACTGGTATGAGATTGCCTTGTGGTGATTTTATTTCTATCTTTCCTAGTTCGTATAAATCTTTTTTTACATAGTGAACTTGTAGGTCTTCGTACCTCTTTTTGATATGGCTGGCATTATAGCCTTGAGGTACAGATATATGAAATACATTTGGAGTTCTGTCTGATAGGTCATGAAGGTATAGGGCTGTTTGATGGGAAAATATAATTCGATTACTATTTGATGATATTAAAACAAAATCGTCTATTACTTTTCCTTTTAATTGATATAGTCCTGGTCTTAATCTTTCTAGTTGTCCGATTTTTGTTAATTCTGATAAATTATGCCTAGTATATCCAAGTTCTTCTGCTTCTTTGTTGGTAATCACTACATTTTCTTGTATGTAATTTTTTAATGTATCCATAGTCCGCCTCCTCTCATTTATGCTTTTATTATATGTTATAAAAGCGAATATGTAAAGTTGCTTTTGAGTTTTCCATTTTTTGAAAAAGGATGTAACGAAACATTACTTCCTTTAATAAAAAAAGAGCAGCCTTTTAAGCTACTCTTGTAGAAAGTACAAAATGAGTTAATTATATTTTTTGTGTTTCCTCATACCAGTTGTAAAACTACTCTTACGTCCATGTAGTTTTTTTGAGTCTTTTTGACGTATCCTTCTTCATCTTTATCGAAGACAAAATGCTTATAAAACTGCTTAAAATGCAAGATTTCTAAATTTACATCTTTTGTATCAACGCTATAGCTTCAACGTGCGCAGTTTTAGGGAATTGGTCAAAAGCTTCTATCTTTTCGATTTTATATCCATACTCTCTGAATAGTTGTAAGTCTTCAACTTGAGTTACTGGATTACATGATATATAAATGATTTTGTTTGCTCCCATTTTTGCAATTTTGGATATAGCTTCTTGATGAATTCCAGCTCTTGGTGGGTCAACAACAACTATGTCTGGAGATTGTGTTAATGAATCTATTTCCTTTAATACATCATTTGCTCTAAATTCAACATTTGTGAGATTGTTGATTTCAGCATTTTCTTTAGCTTTTTGAACCGCTTCTTCAACTATTTCTACTCCTATAACATGTGAAGCTTTTTTTGCAAATATTTGAGAAATAGTTCCTGTTCCGCTATAAAGGTCAAATACTGTTTTACCTGAAATATTTCCAGCAAATTCTACTGCTCTATTGTAAAGTTTTTCTGCACCTTTTGGATTTGGTTGAAAGAATGAAAATGGACTAATATTGAATTTTAATCTATTTATTTCTTCTGTTAAATGGTCTTCTCCCCAAATATGATTTATTTTATCAGGAACTATTGCATCTGCAATGGAGTCTGAAATTGTGTGGAAAAATGAAATTATTCTACCATTTAGATTTAGTTCTAAAGCCTCTTTAATATATTTTTCTAATAAATTATCGGTGATTTCATCACTACTTTTTGTAACCAAGTTTAGCATAAATGCATTTTCATAAAATGAATATTTTATTACGAAGAATTTTAAAGATCCTTCTCCCTTAGTTTTATGATATTGTTTTAATCCTTGGTCTCTAAAAAACGTCTGTGTAAATTCTCTTATTATGTTGAAATCATCATTTACTATACTTCCACCGTCATAGTCAGCTATTTCATAAAATTTACCTAATTTATGCATACCTAAAACTAATGGTCCACCTAGATATGAATCTCCAAATGTGTATTCCATTTTATTTCTATATCCATTTATAACTGGAGAGGGATTCAATGGAATTTCTTTTTCCCAATGTAATTCTTCATAGACTTTATTTACCATCTTTTTTTTGAGTTCTAACTCTGTTTCATATTCTAAATTTTCAAATTTATTCCCACTCATTTCATCTGGATTTACTCCATTGTCAAGTGTTTCAAGCGGTGATTTTTTAGTTATTTCTATAAGTTTAGCTTTGTAGTAGTCTCCTTTTAACTTACCTGTACGAATGACTACTTCCTGACCTTCAACTCCACCTTTAAATCTATATAGTTTTCCATTTTCCCCTTTTGCAATGGAGTAATTTGGCATAGTGTTTTTTTCAATAATTACTTTTTCTATCCCCATACTATTTCTCTTCTAAATATTTTTTTACATCAGGACCTACAAATATTTTATCTCCATCAAAAAGTATTGGTCTTTTTACAAGCATTCCATTAGTTGATAAGAGTTCGTATTTTTCCTCTAAATCCATATCTTCAAGCTTATCTTTTAGATTATTTTCTCTATAAATAGTTCCTGAAGTATTGAAAAATCTTTTTATATCAAGACCTGATTTTTCATGCCAGTTCTTAAGCTCTTCTTTTGTTGGATTTTCAGTATCTATATTTCTATATTCATATTCTATATTTTTTTCTTGTAATATTTTTTCTACACCTTTACATGTTGTACATCTTTTATAACAAATAAGTTTCATAATTTACCTACCATTTATTTCCTTTATCAAATTGTTCTTTTATTTCTTCTCTTGAGTCGTCTACCAATTTAACATGGCAATAGTTTATTGGTATATTTTTTGATCTCCATTTTTCTTCATACTCAGTAATGATATTGTCCGGTTTTTCATCCATAGTTAAATCATAAGAATAATCCAAAATTTCATATCCCATTTCCTTAAAATATTCTAAAGAATCTATGAAAAATTCTCTGTCATCTGTTTTAAACTCTATTTCTCCACCTTTTTTTAAATAGTATTTATACATATTTAAAAATCTAGGATGCGTAAGTCTTCTTTTATGCTGTCTCTTTTTAGGCCATGGATTACAAAAATTGATATATATTTTAGATATTTCATCTTCTTCAAAATATTGAGGAGCATTTTGAGCAAGAGCTCTTACACCTCTTATATTCTTCATTTCACTATCTTTAAAATCTCTAGCTGCATATACAAATACATTTGAATCCATTTCAAGACAAATAAAATTTTTATTTGGTTCTCTTTTTGCCTTTTCTACAATAAAAGCACCATAACCACCACCTATTTCAAGCTCAATTTCATTGTCATTTCCAAATATTTCTTTCCATTTTCCTTTATTTTCTTTTGGGGATAAATATATTAATTCATTTTCTTCAAGCTCTGGTATCGCCCACTCTTTATATCTTAATCTCATATAATTCTCCTTATTTAGATATTATATCAGATTTAAATTTAGATAATATAAAAAGAAGGATAGAATTGACCTGAACCCCAAAATCCGGAATATGGATGGAGGGGTTTTTGTATGCCAAAATACACAAAAGAATTTAAAATAAAATTAGTTATGGAGTACTTGACAGGTGAGTCTGGAGGTTATGAAAATGTAGCTAAAAAATATGATATTCCATATTCAACTATGAGAAACTGGATAGATAAATATAAAACAGGAGGTTTTGATAAATTATCTAAAAAATCAAAAAATAATAGATTTACTAGTGAATTTAAGCTATCTGTAATACAATATAGGCAAATCAATAATACTACGCTTAGAG
>NZ_AUHK01000018.1 GCF_000423145.1 Helcococcus sueciensis DSM 17243
TGCGATTTCCCCTAGGGGAAATATTAGGACTACAAAAAACCAGAGACAAATATTTCTAAATGTCTCTGGTATAAAGTCCAACTTTTTGGGGTCACCTTATTTACTACCCTGTTCATCACCTTTTCACATATGTTATTTACTATTCTTTTTATCTAAACTCGATTTTATTAAGCCTTTAAATAATGGATGTGGTCTATTTGGTCTTGATTTGAATTCAGGATGAAATTGAGATGCTATATAATATGGATGGTCCTTTAATTCAACAATTTCGACCAATTTTCCATCTGGTGAAAGTCCAGAAAATACAAATCCAAACTCTTCAAATCTCTCTCTATATTCATTATTGAATTCATATCTATGTCTATGACGTTCAACTATTACATCTTCTCCATATAAAGATTTTGCAAGAGTCCCTTCTTGAATATGACAATCATAATTACCAAGTCTCAGTGTTCCACCAATATTTGTAACTTCATATTGATCTGTCATAAGAGAAATAATAGGATTTTCAGACGATTCATTCCATTCACTACTATCTGCATCTTTTAATCCTAAAACTGTTCTTGCAAATTCAATAGATGCAATTTGCATACCTAGACAAATTCCAAGATAAGGTAAATTATTTTCTCTTGCATATTTTGCAGTAATTATTTTACCTTCTATTCCTCTATTTCCGAACCCTCCAGGAACTACTACTCCATCACATCCAGAAAGTAAAGCTTCTACATTTGATTCATCAATTTCTTCAGAATTTATCCATTCTATATCTACAGAAGTTTCATAGTCAATTCCTCCATGCTTCAAAGCTTCTACAACAGATAGATATGCATCATGAAGTTGAACATATTTTCCAACTAAAGCTATTTTTACATTATTTTTTGGATTTTTTAATCTTTGAACCATATCAATCCACTTACTCATATCCGCATCTTTAGTATTTAATTTTAATTTATTCACAACTTGTTCATCAAACTTTTGTTCATTTAAAATTAATGGAAGTTCGTAAATATTTTCAACATTTGGTGATTCAATTATAGATTTTGTTTTAACATCACAAAATAGTGAAATTTTCTTTTTAACTTCATCAGTCAATTTTTGATTACATCTTGTAACTATCATATTTGGTCTCAAACCTAAAGACATCAATTCTTTATATGAATGTTGCAATGGTTTAGTCTTGATTTCATCCGTTCCTGGAATTGTAGGTAAGAGTGCAGTATGAATTATCATAACTTCATCCGGATCATGTTCATTATGGAATTGTCTTACAGCTTCTATAAAAGGAAGTGATTCAATATCTCCAACTGTTCCACCAATTTCTGTGATTATTACATCAGCTTCAGAATCAGTATATGCATCATATATCTTTTGCTTTATTTCATCAGTAATATGAGGTACTACTTGAACAGTAGCTCCTAAATATTCTCCTCTTCTTTCCTTACTTATAACTGATTGATAAACCCTTCCTGTAGTTATATTAGCATTTTGAGTAAGTTCTTCATCAATAAATCTTTCATAATGACCTAAGTCTAAATCAGTTTCTGCTCCATCTTTTGTAACAAATACTTCACCGTGTTGATATGGAGACATTGTACCTGGGTCGACATTTATGTACGGATCAAACTTTTGTAAAAATACTTTTAATCCTCTATTTTTAAGTAATCTTCCAAGAGAAGTTGCAACTATTCCTTTTCCAATCCCTGATACTACACCACCAGTAACAAAAATAAATTTACTCATTAAAACTCCTTAAATTTAAAATACAAAAAGCAACTCTATTGGAGTTGCCCTTATTAATAATATCATATATAGAAAATTTATCAAATAATTTATAAAAATTATTGAAACTCTTGACTATTCTCAACTATTTTCACTATTAATTCAGATGCTTTTTCCATCCATTCCAATGGAACTAATTCATATCTTCCATGGAAATTTAATCCACCAGCAAATATATTTGGCGTTAATAGTCCTTTATATGAAAGACTTGCACCATCTGTTCCACCCCTTATAGGTTTAATATCAGGTATTATCCCAATATCTTCCATAGATTTTTTAGCAAGTTCAACTATTTCCAGTCTAGTTTCTATTTTTTCACGCATATTGTAGTATGAATCTGAAATTTCTAGAGTAATTGCATTATTGTATTTTTTATTTAAAAATTCAGTTATATCTTCAAATAATTTCTTCTTAGATGTAAACTTTTCAAAATCATGATCACGAATTATATATTCCATTTCAGTATATTCGACATCACCTTCGATATTATTTAAATGATTGAATCCTTCATAATCAACCGTGTACTCAGGTTTTTGATCAACTGGTAATAATGAATCAAATTCCATGGCTATTCTAATTGAATTAACCATAGTATTTTTTGCAGAACCTGGATGTACATTTTTACCTTGAATTTTTATTACTGCAGATGCGCCATTGAAATTTTCATATTCAAGTTCTCCAATTGGTCCCCCATCCATAGTATAAGCAAAATCTGCACCAAAACCATCTACATCAAAATAGTCTGCTCCTCTTCCGATTTCTTCATCAACTGTAATTGCAACTTTAATATCACCATGCTCTATTTCAGGATGATTAATTAAATATTCCATCGCATCTAATATTTCGACTATACCTGCTTTATCATCAGCTCCAAGCAATGTATCCCCACTTGCTGTAATTATTGTTAAACCTTCTAAATCTTTTAAGAATGGAAATTCAGATAGCTTAATACTAAATTCATCATTTAATTTTATATCTCCACCATTATAATTATGAACAATAGCTTTTACATCTTTACCACTCATATCTGGGGATGTGTCCATATGTGCAATAAATCCTATTGTAGGGAATTTCTTTGTAGAATTTGATTTTAATGTCGCATATACATATCCATATTCATCTAAAAATGCATCTTCAAGGCCAATTTCTTTTAAATCCTTTACTATTTCTTCACCAAGTTTTAATTGTTTCAAAGTACTTGGTACTGACTCGCTTGTAGAGTCTGACTGTGTATCAAATGCCACATATTTCTTAAATCTTTCTAATATATTCATATAATTCTCCTTAATTTTATTAATATACATAGAAGTCTTCCTTATATAAATAATATACTAAAAGACTATTTAGGTAAAATTAAATTTATAATTAAATTTTAGGTATAACATAAAATGAGAACTTTGACGAAATCCTTTAATAGTTTTATAATATGAGTAGAAGTATATAAATAGGAGGTTGAAATGAAAAAAAATAGAATAATATTATTAACTATATTAATAATATCCACGATGTCGACAATTGTATTTGCAGCATACGGAAAAGTAATAACAATAAGTAATGGATATTCATCTTATTCCCCTTCAACTAATAAAAATGCTATTACACATTCAGCTATCAGTAAAGAACAACTTGCTGATGCTAATAAGATAAAAAGAATAGAAACTACTAGCATTAGTACCATAAATGGAAAAGTTGAAGGAAGGATGGGTACAGTAACTGGAAACACTACATACGATAAAGTAGAACACACATACTATAGAACTCCAAATACAAATAACTACGCTGTTGCTGAAGGATACTCAAAAGCAGATTATACAAATGGAACTACAAGTTATGATTCTGATAAAAAAACTTTTAGAATATTTGGTTATACAGAATTGAGAAATTCTCACTTAAAAAATAATGATACTGACTTAGAAATCGTATATTATGAAAAAGAAAATCTTAAAAATAAAGAACTACAAATGTTAGAAGAAAAAAAGAATAATACTGTTTTATTTAATAATAAATCGAATGAAAAAATTGATTTTTCTAAATTAATGCATATAAATGATATTTATGTAAAAGAATATCCTGAATATATGGAAATATATTATGAACATATTATGGATCATATTAAATTAGGAGATTATATGCCATCAGGAGTTTATATAGATGAAAATAATAACAAACTATATATAATTTCAATTTCTGAAAATACTATTTATGAGTACGAAATTAAAAATAAATAATCGTACATTTGTATCGAATTTTCTTGGTTCTACAATAAATAGTGTTGGTGGATAAAAATCTACTACGCTTTTTTTGCTTTAAAATAAAAAGTTAGTGACAAAGTAATGATTTAATCCTAAAATTGAAATAACCACAAATCAAGAAAGGATAATTACAACGTCAACTAACTTGTCTAATTATATATTAAAATTTATTTCCACAAAAATAGAATTACTATATATATTCTCTAATCTTTTCCATTTCTTCTGGAAACATCTTCATATATTTTTCTTCTGAACCTATTTTTATTTTTATAATATCTTTAATTTTTATATCATTTTTTTGTAATAATTCAATTAAATTTGAAATATTAGAATCTTCTAAATCAATAATAAGTATATTTCCATTTAATTTATAATCATATAAATCTTTAAGCCTTTCTATTTTTTCTAAACTTTCATCTGGTATCAAAATCTCATATTTGAAATGATTATCTATAAATTCATCTTCTTCAATTATCTTTCCATTTTTTAAAAATAAAATATTATTTGTCATAAGATCAATTTCTGATAGTGTGTGTGATGAAATTAAGATTGCCGTACCATTTTTTGCAAGTTCTTGAAATATTCCTCTTACCTTAATCACTGATGTAGGATCTAATCCATTTAATGGTTCATCAAGTATCAAAAACTTTGGTTTATTTAATATCGCCATAGCTATTAACAAATGTTGTTTCATACCCAAGGAATATGTACCAACTTTCTTTCTAATATATTTAGATATTTGTAATTTATCAATAACTTCATTTATTCTATTTCTGTCTATTTTTTGAGCTGAAGCAATAAATGATAGATGATCATATCCAGATAAATAATCATATAAAACTCTATTATCTTTTAAAAATGATACTTCATAAAATATTTTAGAGTCTGTATTAGGTCTATCTACAACTTCTATTTTTCCAGATGTTGGTTTTATTAAATTTGATATAACATTAAATAGGGTTGTTTTTCCCGCTCCATTAGGACCTATTAAAGCATAGATTCCCGGACCATTAATGTTAATATTTATTCCATCAAGCACCTTGTGATCACCAAACTTTTTTATAACATTTTCAACTTTAAGAATACTCATCATCCCCCCAGTTATTTAATATTGCTTTTTACTTCTTGATACAAATACACCAACTATATTAATAAATACAATAGATATCAATAAAACTAAAATACTTAACATTAGACTTTTTTGTGTTAAATTTTCTCTGATATATACAGCCCCATTTGCTACATATCTTGTATTTAAATATGTGAAAGGAGAATATATTTTTATATTTTCAGATAAATTATTATTTGCTATTAAACCAAATACAATTACAAAAAATGTACTAAAATACACACTCAATTTGCTTTTTAGAAAAATAGAAATTAAGTTGCCGATTGATATTATAAATAATATTTGCACTAACAATATAATATATACACTTAAATTATATTTCCATATAGGTATAAAATAAAAATAATTATCATTTATATCATTAGCGTTTTTTATGAAATTGCCATATTTTATAATTGGATAATCTATATCTCCAATTCCACTAGTTACTAAACCCAATAATTTTATAAATAATAAGATACAAGTTATAGCTAAAAATGCTACAAAAAATGAAGTCATCAACTTGGTTAAATATATTTTAGATTTATTAATAGGTTGTGTAAATAGCAAATCTATTTGATTTCCACTTTCCTTATCAAATGCATATCCACCTAAAACCATAAAACTAACTAATAATAATATAATTAAATCTATAGAATATGTTTTTAATAATTTTCTTATAATATAAGAAGCTGAATGATCAAATACATTATCAAAACCATTAATTTCATTTAACATTGTCTTTTCTTCATATTCAGAACCAAAAATAGGCCATCCTAAAACTTTAGGTTCACTATTGTTATCGGACATATATTTATATAATTCTAAACTTTCTTTTATAGATGATGATGTATACGAAAAGTTTTTTAAATTTACAGTAGGAACAATCCTATCATTTTTTATCACATCATTCATCTGATCTATCCTTAATTTATAAAAATTTGTACCATCATTTTTTAAAAAATAATCTGATTCAATACTATACTGATCTAATTTATTTTTTTCAATCTCTAAATCAGATCTCATCATATCTAATTTATTATAATATTCATTTTCCTCATATATACTTAAAAAATATTCTTTATTGAATATAAAATTATCCATTTCATTTTGAATAGGCATAACATTTACTTGTACATAATGATTAATTAAAGGTGTATCTTTTTTCGATAATAATACCTTCTTTGCTTCATAATCTTTTATATAAACTTCAATAAAAAATAACAACAATAAGCTCAATATCCCGAAAATTGCTACTATAAAAGATTTATCTTTTACTATTTTAAATAATTCTAAAGAATAAATAGAATTTATATTATTTATTTTTTCTTTACTATTTTCAAATATACTAATTTTCCTAAACAAAATTAAAGATAAAATTAATATAAACTGACTAAATATCAAATATATAAAATATGGATATATTCCATATGATTTAACATATGAATAGTCATAAATTTGTGAATTAACTTCTGTGCTAATATAACCATTAATTATATTCTTAAAATTTAATAAATAAAATGGATTATATATACCTCTAAAATAATCATATTTATTAGTAATGATTAAGAATAAAATAATTATAAAACTTAATAATAATGCTGGAATATATCTATTATTAAAAATGACACTAAATAGAATTATTATACTAGCAAAAAACATCATCATAATGATACTTGCAAATATTATATTTATTAATAATTTATATGCAATTGTATAATCTAAATTATTTTCAGAAAATATTCTATATATTTCTAAATGACCATTATGCCACTTCATTCCAACTAATAATGATAATGACATCGTAAATATTATTGTAAAAATAATGAAAATTATACCATATAAAACAATACAAATCCATTTTGAATATATGATTTCATAGTCACTAATAGGTTGAGACTTCAACAAATTGATATTACTCATTTGTTTTTCTCTAGATATTATTCCTGAAAATAAGAAAAGTAAAAGAATTATTGGTACAATTCCAAAATTTATACTATCATTAAAAATTATTAGTCTAAAAGGATTTTTGGATATATCAGCAAATATATTTCTAGATGATGCAGTATTTGTTTTTAAAAAATATTCATTTTCAAATAGACCCCACTCCCAAATATCTTCAGTATTTTGATCTAGTTTGATATCATATTTATCAAGTAGTCCATCCTGATACAAATATTCATCAATATATGACTTAGTCAAATTTAAAGCATATATTTCTTTATCTGTATAACTTTCATCCCATGGATAATGAAAATTTGAATTATGTTCAATAATTTCTGATAATAAATTTTCTTTATCATTTTTTGTTAAGTTTTTAATAACGGAACTATTATATTCTAAATTTAAAAATATATTTCCATACGCATCATGTTCAACCTCATTTTCTATATGAATATCTATTTCCTGAGATAATAATATATTAAATATAGAGATTAAAAATGATACTAAAACAATAATATACAAGGTCTTTCTCTTAAAAGCTTTCTTTATTTCAAATAATAGCATTTTACACCTCATCTATCTGTAAAAAAAAAGAGAGTATTAACTCTCTTTTTATTCAAATTCCAAATTACTCTTCATCATTGAAGTTCCACTGTAAGATAGAGTACCTTCAAAATAAGCCCAAACTGTTCCTTCTTTTCTTTTTAAATAAATATATCCTTCATAATATCCTTCTTCATATCCATCTTCTGAAACATATATTTTTCTCCATAACCTAGAATTTATCGTTCTAGAACCATATAAAGGTATGCGTTCTTTATAAGGATAAGAACGAGGTTTTACTGGTCCATTCGGTACAATATCTATTCTTTCATTTTCATAATTATTAGCATAACTAATTGTTGGTAAAACAGCCAACATTAAAGCTAATATAATTAAAGACATTCTTACTGTTTTTTTCATTTTTTTCTTCTCGTAGATTATTTTTTTAAATATTATTTAATACTTATCCATATATTACATCATTAATACTAATTTGTCAACGTTTTCTTTTAATCACAAAAAAGGAAGCATTTCTAAGAAATGCTTCCTTTTACAACTATTTTAGAGACTTATTTTAAGTTAAAGAATGAATCAACACCTTTGTATTCTGAAGTATCGAATAATTCATCTTCGATTCTTAATAATTGATTGTATTTAGAAACTCTATCTGTTCTTGATGGAGCACCTGTCTTAATTTGACCAGTGTTTAATGCAACAGCTAAGTCAGCTATTGTTGTATCTTCAGTTTCACCAGATCTATGAGACATAACAGCTGTATAACCAGCTCTATTTGCCATTTGAACAGCATCTAAAGTTTCTGTTAAAGTACCAATTTGGTTAACTTTAACTAAGATTGAGTTTGCAACTCCATTTTCTATACCTTTTGATAATCTCTTAGTATTTGTTACGAATAGGTCGTCACCAACTAATTGTACTTTCTTTCCTAGTCTATCAGTTAATAATTTCCATCCTTCCCAATCTTCTTCATCTAAACCGTCTTCAATTGATATAATTGGATATTTATCAGTTAATTCTTCATACCAATCTACCATTTCTTCTCTTGTTCTAACAACGCCTTCACCTTTGAAGTTGTATTTTCCATCTTCGTACATTTCTGATGAAGCAACGTCTAATGCAATTTTAACTTCTTCACCTGGTTTGTATCCAGCTTTTTCAATAGCTTCTACAATTGTTGATAAAGCTTCTTCGTTAGATGTTAAGTTTGGAGCAAATCCACCTTCATCACCAACAGATGTATTGTGTCCTGATGCTTGTAATACTGATCTTAAATTATGGAATATTTCAGCACCTATTTGTAAAGCTTCTGTAAATGATTTTGCACCAACAGGCATAATCATAAATTCTTGGATATCTACGTTATTGTCTGCGTGTTCACCACCATTTAAGATATTCATCATTGGTACTGGTAATGTTTTAGCGTTGAATCCACCAATATAGTTATATAGTGGAACTCCTAATTCATCAGCTGCAGCTCTTGCTACTGCCATTGAAACACCTAGAATAGCATTAGCTCCTAATCTACCTTTGTTTTCTGTTCCATCTAATTCAATCATAGCATGGTCAATTGCAACTTGATCAAATACATCAAACCCAATAATTTCTTCTGCAATTTCTGTATTTACATTTTCCACAGCGTTTAAAACACCTTTTCCTAAATAAACAGATTTGTCTCCATCTCTTAATTCAACAGCTTCAAAAGCACCTGTTGAAGCTCCTGATGGAACTAAAGCTCTACCAAATCCACCTAAATCTGTAAATACTTCAACTTCTACAGTTGGATTTCCTCTTGAATCTAATACTTGTCTTGCATATATATCTGTAATATAACCCATGGTTAACTACCCCCTTTTAATTAATGATTCGCCTGTCATTTCTGCAGGTTTTTCTATATTTAGAATATCTAACATTGTTGGTGCTAAATCTGCTAATCTACCACCCTCTCTAAGTGTAACACCTTCAGTATTTTTTGCAACATAAATTAATGGTACTAAATTAGTTGTATGTGCAGTATAAGGATTACCAGTTTCAAAATCTATCTCTTGTTCAGCATTTCCATGGTCTGCAGTAATTAAAAATTCATAACCATGTTCTAAACCTACTTTTACTAATTCTCCTACACATTCGTCAACAGTTTCAACAGCTTTTACTACAGCTGGAATAACTCCTGTATGTCCAACCATATCTGGATTAGCAAAGTTTAGAATTATCGCTTTTGGTTCTTCAGTTTTCATTCTTTCGATTGCTTTATCTTTTAATTCATAAGCAGACATTTCAGGTTTCAAGTCATATGTTGCAACCTTAGGAGATGCTACAAGAATTCTTTCTTCTCCTTCTACTGGAGGTTCTACACCACCATTGAAGAAAAATGTAACGTGAGCATACTTTTCAGTTTCAGCCATTCTTAATTGAGCAAGACCATGTGATGCAACAACTTCTCCAAATGTATTGTTAATAACCTTTGGAGGATATGCAATATCTACATTTTTGATAGTTTTATCATATGTTGTCATACATACATAATTTACGTGAACTCTCTTTTCTCTTTCTTCACCTTCAAAATCTTCATCCATGAAAGCTCTAGTAATTTGTCTAGCTCTATCAGGTCTAAAGTTAAAGAATATTACACTGTCTCCATCATTTACTGTAGCTACTGGTTCATCATTTTCATTAACTATTACTGTCGGAGTCATAAACTCATCTGTAGTATTAGCTTCAGGAGTTGACTTATCATATTCCTCTTGAATAGATGCTAAAACATCATGAACTTTTTTACCTTTACCTAGAGTAAATGCTTCATATGCTTTATTGATTCTTTCCCATCTCTTATCTCTATCCATAGCATAATATCTACCAACTACTGTTGCTAGTTTTCCACATCCGATTTCATCCATTTTATCCAATAAATCTTTAATATCCTTAACAGCTGATGTTGGAGATACATCCCTACCATCTAAAATAGCGTGTACATATACTTCTTCTAGCTCATATCTTTTTGCAAGCTCTAATAGCGCAAATAAATGAGTTAAATGAGAATGAACACCACCATAAGATGCTAAACCCATTAAGTGAAGAGCTTTGCCATTTTCTTTAGCTAATTTAACAGCTTTAACTAGATGTTCATTTTTAAAGAAAACTTCATCTTGGATATCTTTTGTAATTTGTGTTAAATCTTGATATATAATTCTACCAGCACCTATATTCATATGACCAACTTCTGAGTTACCCATTTGACCATCTGGTAGACCTACATCTAAACCACTAGCTCTGATTGATGTATTTGGATATTTTTTAATATTTTCATCAAAAACAGGAGTTTTAGCAAGCTTTACAGCATTTCCTGGGTAATCTTTACCATATCCCCAACCATCCATTATAACTAGCATTACTTTCTTTTCCATATTAACTTCCTTATATTATTTTAATAATTAACTAATTTTGAAAAACTTTCAGCTTCTAAGCTAGCACCACCTACTAATGCTCCATCAATATTTTCTTTAGACATAATTTCTGTAACATTTTGAGGTTTTACTGAGCCACCGTATTGGATACGAACTTTATTAGCTGCGTCTTCACCAAATTTTTCTCTAACTAATTCTCTAATATATCCACACATTTCTTCTGCATCATCTGCTGAAGCTGTTTTTCCTGTACCGATTGCCCAGATAGGTTCATAAGCAATTACAATATTTTCAAAATCTTTCGCTTCCAATCCTTCAAAATCAGCATCGATTTGTATCTTTACTTTTTCTTTTTCTTTTCCTGCTTCTCTCTCTTCAAGAGTTTCTCCACAACAAAGTATTGGAGATAATCCATGTGATAAAACAGCTTTCACTTTTTCATTTATATCTTCATCTGTTTCATGGAAATATTCTCTTCTTTCAGAGTGCCCTAAAATTACATATTCAATCCCTAAATCTTTTAGAAAAGCTACAGATACTTCACCTGTATAAGCTCCAGAATCTTTATGATATGCATTTTGAGCTCCTACTTTAACATTTGTACCTTCCAACACTTCTTTAGCAAGCGCTAAATTAATAAATGGTGGACAAACTACCGCTTCAACATTTTCAGAAAGTTCAAGATTTTTTATTTCATCTAAAAGAACTTTTGCTTCTGAATATGTTTTATTCATTTTCCAGTTTCCTGCAATAATTGGTGTTCTCATCGATTCTCCTTATTTATCTTCAACAGCGTCAATACCTGGTAATACCTTACCTTCTAATAATTCTAAACTTGCACCACCACCTGTAGATACATGTGTGATTTTATCTTTTAATCCTGCTTTTTCAACAGCTAATGCTGAATCACCACCACCAACTATTGTAACAGCGTCAGTTTCAGTCATCGCTTCAGCAATTGCATTTGTACCTTTTGCAAATTCTTCAAATTCAAATACACCCATTGGTCCATTCCATACAACTGTCTTAGCGTCTTTCAATTTATCTGCAAATAATTTTATTGTCTTTGGTCCAATATCAAGAGATTCTAAATCAGCTGGAATTTCGTCTACATATTGAGCTTTTGCATTAGGACTGAATTCATCTGTAACAGCAAAGTCAACTGGTAATATTAGCTCTACACCTTTTTCATCAGCTTTATTTAATAATTCTTTAGCTAAATCAATTTTATCTTCTTCTAATAAAGATTTACCAATTTCTTTACCTTGAGCTTTTAAGAATGTATATGCCATACCGCCACCAATTAAAATTGTGTCAACTTTATTTAATAAATTTTCAATTACACCAATTTTATCAGAAACTTTTGCACCACCAAGGATTGCTACAAATGGTCTTTCTGGATCTTGAATTGCTTTACCCATAATTTCAACTTCTTTTTGAACTAAGAACCCTAAAGCTGAAGGTAATAATGATGAAACACCAACATTTGATGCATGTGCTCTATGTGATGTACCAAAAGCATCATTTACATAAAGTTCTGCAAGTGAAGCTAATTCCTTAGAAAATTCTGGATCATTCTTTGTTTCTTCTTTTCTATATCTAGTATTTTGCAATAAAGCAACTTCTTCTTCTTTTAAGTTTTCAACTTCTTCTTTAACTTTTTCATCTACTACTACATCTGAATCTAAGAATTTAACAGTTTTACCTAATAATTCTTCTAATCTTTTAGCTACTGGTGCTAATGAAAATTCAGGTTTAGGTTCACCTTTAGGTCTTCCTAAGTGACTCATTAAAATAACTTTAGCTTTATTATCTAAAAGATATTTAATAGTTGGTAATGCTGCAACAATTCTAGAATCATCTGTAATCACTGATGAATCTTCTTTAGAAAATGGTACATTAAAGTCCACTCTTACTAATACTTTTTTACCTTGAACATCAAGATCTTTAAGTGTTTTTTTCATAAAATCCTCCATGTAAATTAGCCCAGTCCTTAAACTGGGCTATATAAATTATTTAGATGCTATTAATTGAGCTAAATCAACAACTCTTGTTGAATAACCCCATTCGTTGTCATACCATGATACAACTTTTACTAAATCACCCATTGTGTATGTTAAATAAGGATCAAAAATAGATGATCTACTATCTCCTTGGAAATCAATAGATACTAATTCATCTTCTGCATATCCTAATATACCCTTCATATCTCCTTCAGCTCTTTTCTTGAATGCTGCATTGATTTCTTCTTTAGATGCTTCTTTAGATAGTTGTACAGTTAAATCTACTAAAGATACAGTAGGGGTTGGTACACGGACAGCAAATCCTGTCAACTTACCTTCAACTTCTGGTAATACTAAAGCTACAGCTTTAGCTGCACCTGTAGTTGTAGGAACCATATTTAATGCAGCTGCTCTAGCCCTTCTAGGGTCTTTATGTTTATTATCGTGTATATTTTGGTCAGAAGTATATGCGTGAATTGTTGTCATTAAACCTTTTTCAACACCAAATTCTTCTAATAGAACTTTTACTAATGGAGCTAAACAGTTTGTTGTACATGATGCATTAGAAACAATATTGTGATTAACTGGATCATATTCATTATCGTTTACACCTAGGACAAAAGTTTTGTCAACATCTTTAGCTGGAGCTGTAAATAAAACTTTTTTAGCACCTGCTTTTAAGTGTTTTTCTCCACCCTCTTTACTGTTGAATGCACCTGTTGAATCAATAACTAATTCAACACCTAATTCTCTCCATGGTAATTTTTCAGGGTCTCTTTCAGAAATAAATTTTACTTCTCTATCTCCGAATTTAACTCCTTCTTCTGTTAATTCTATGTCTTTTGAGAATTTTCCGTATAAAGAATCATGTTTAAATAATCTAGCAGAAGTTTCTTTATTTCCTGTATCATTTATTACTACAAGTTCTAAACCTTCTCTATCTTGCTCTAAAATAATTCTTGCAACGTCTCTACCGATTCTACCAAATCCACTGATTGCAACCTTCATTAAATCCTCCTAAAATTTGAGACAAAGTCTCATTAGTATCATTATTATAACTTAATTTCAAAAATTACTCAATAATGATAAAATTTACAATAGTTGTATAAAACGCTTAATTAAGCTATTTTACAGTGTATATTGCAATGAAAATATATTGTGAAATTTTTATTGCATATATATTTTATCACATATATTAAATTTTTAAAATTAAAAATTAAATTATCTTACATAATGTTTTATACCCTAATGAAAGCTGTTTATTCAACTCAAAAAATAGTGTGTAAGAAATATGATAAATCAAACACACTATTTTTTTACTTTCTATTATAATGAAGTAATATACTTTTCTGCAGCCATTGCAGCAACCGCTCCATCTGATGTTGCAGTAACTATTTGTCTAACAGTCTTTGTTCTAACATCTCCGGCAACAAATACACCTGGAACATTTGTCAATGTATCTTCTCCAGCTTTTACATATCCTCTATCAAGTTCAAGAAGTCCTTCAACTAATTTTGTATTAGGTATATATCCAATAAAAATAAATAATCCAATGCCAGGATCTCCTGGTAAATTAGTTAATTCTTCAACTTCATTAGTCTGATTATCTTTAACCACTATACTATCTAAAAACGTACTTCCTTTAACTTCTATAACTTCTTTATTATATCTAATCTCAATCTTAGGATTTTCTAAAGCATGCTTTTGAATTGATTTTGCCGCTTTAAGTTCAGAGCCTCTATAAAGAATAATTACTTTTTTAGCAAATCTTGTTAAAAATATCGCTTCTTCAACAGCAGCATCTCCACCACCTACTACATATACATCACTTCCTGTATAAAAAGCACCATCACATGTAGCACAATATCCAACACCTCTACCTACGAATTCTTCTTCTCCAGGTATATTTAGTCTTCTTGAAGCTGCACCAGTAGCAAAAATAATAGTTTTTGTTTCATAAATATTATCTTTAGATTTCACTATCTTAACTTTACCTTCATCTTTGATTTCTAATATTTCATCAGATATCATAACAGCTCCAAACTTTTCAGCTTGACTAAGCATATCCATTGTTAAGCTAGGACCTTGAGCTTCTAAAACTCCAGGATAATTATCAACCTCTAGAGTTAAACTTATCTGTCCACCTAATTGTCCTTTTTCCATTATTGCGGTTTTAAGTCCTGCTCTTGCTGCATAAAGTCCTGCCGTTAATCCGGCTGGGCCTGCACCTATAATTATTACATCATATTTTTCCATATTTACCTCATATCCTTAAATCCTGTTTGCCTTAACGCCTCATACAATACTATATTTACAGTATTTGCTAAATTTAGTGATCTATCACTATCTTTTCTCATAGGTATTTTTATTCCATAATCCTTTAAGTTTTCATGTATATAATCGTACACACCTTTTGACTCACTTCCAAACATTATGAAGTCACCATCTTTATATTCAACATCTGTATAAAATTTATCTGAATGAGTTGTAGCTAAATAGATTCTTGAACCATTTGCATATTCAATAAAATCTTTAAAACTATTATGAATAACAATATCTACATGTTCCCAATAATCTAAACCTACTCTTCTCATTTTTTTATCATCTAATACGAATCCAAATGGTCTTATCAAATGTAATCTGGTATTAGTTAGATAACATGTACGTCCTATATTCGCCGTATTCTGAGCTATTTCCGGTTCAAATAAAACAATATTTAACATTTATTTCCCCAATTTATTTATTATTTTTTCCATTTCTTCAATTTTTTCATAGACATTTATTTCTTTTCCATTTTTTAATGATTCTGCTACACATGAGTTTATATGAGCAATTAATATCTCTCTATTTACAGAGTTAACAGCTGAAGATATTGCAATTAATTGAGTAGAAATATCCAAACAATATTTATCTTCTTCAACCATTCTAATTACACCATCTAATTGACCACGAATCCTATTAAGACGATTCGTAATTTTTTTATGATCAGCTTTCATTATTTTATGCCTACAACTTTATATCCCGCTTCTTTAATAGCGTTGCTTAATTCTTCATCACTAATACTATCTTTTACGTATATTTTTGCAATCTTATCTTCTAATGATACTTCCACATCTTCTGAGAATTTACTTAATGCCTTTTCTACATTCATTTTACAATGTCCACATGACATTCCTTCGATATTTAATACCTTTTCTTTCATATCTTCCTCCGATTTACTAATATCATTTAAATCTATATTATCATAATTTACTATATTCTTATCTACTTTATTGTTTAAATGGTCTCTTTCATCTATCTTAAATCTTCTAAGTCTAAGTGAATTACCAACTACAAATATTGAAGACATGCTCATTGCAAATGCTCCAATCATTGGACTTAATCTTAAACCAAAGCTAGTATAGAATAGTCCAACAGCTACAGGAATTGATATTACATTATAGAAGAATGCCCAGAATAGATTTTCTTTAATATTTTTAATTGTAGATTTACTTAATTTTATTGAGCTTACGATATCTTGCAAATTAGATTTTACAAGTACTAAATCTGCTGATTCTATTGCAATATCTGTACCGTCGGCAATACCAATACCAATATCTGCTCTCATAAGTGCTGGAGCATCATTTATACCATCCCCTACCATTGCAACAAGTTTTCCTTTATCTTGATATTCCTTGATTATAGAATCTTTATCTTGAGGTAAAAGTTCTGCTCTAAATGAGTCAACTCCAACTTGTTTAGAAATTTCTTTTGCCGTAAGTTCATTATCTCCTGTAAGCATTACAGTTTCAATATTCATAGCCTTGATTTCTTCAACAGCTGTAATAGATGATTGTTTTATCGCATCTGCAATTGCAAACATCGCAATTAGATTTTCACTATCAAATAAATAAACTACTGTTTTACCTTGTTTAGAATATTTATCTGCATATTCTTTTATTTTATTTATATCTATATTAATATCGGAAAGATATTTATCATTGCCGACAAAGTATATCTTATCATTTAATTTCGCTTCTATTCCTTTACCGGTTACTGAATCAAAATCTTTTGCTTTATCAATATTAAATCCTTTTTCTTTTGCATAATTTATAATCGCAAGAGCGAGTGGATGTTGAGAATTTGATTCAATAGAAGCAGCTATTTTTAACGCCTCATCACTATCAAATCCATTAACTGTTATTATATCTGTAAGTACCGGTCTACCTTTTGTGATTGTACCTGTTTTATCAAAAACTATTGCGTCTATTTTATGAAGTAATTCTAAAGCTTCTGCATTTTTTACAAGTATTCCATTTTCTGCTGCCTTACCATTTGCAACCATCATAGCAACTGGTGTTGCAAGCCCCAAAGCACATGGACATGATATAACTAAAACTGAAATCGCCATTGAAAAGGCAAATGTAAATTCTGCTCCAGTTAGCATCCAAACTATAAATGTCACAATTGCAATTCCAATTACAACTGGTACAAATATTCCTGAAATTTTATCAGCCATTTGCGAAATTGGTGCTTTTGTTGCAGAAGCTTCTTCCATAAGTGTAATTATCTTAGAAATGGTTGTGTTTGAGCCAACGCTTGTAGCTTTCATCAAAAATGACCCTGTATTGTTCACGGATCCAGATATAACTTTATCATCTACATTTATATCAACAGGCATTGATTCACCAGTTACAGCTGAGGTATCTACACTTGATTTTCCTTCAGTAACAATACCATCAATTGCAATCCTCTCACCTGGTACGACTTTAATAATATCTCCTACATTTACGTCTTCAATTAAAGTTTCAATTTCTTTTCCATCTCTTAGAACCGTAACTTTTTCCGGTTGTAATTCAATAAGTTTATTTATTGAATCCGTTGTTTTAGCTTTTGATTTTACTTCAAAATATTTACCAAGGGTGATTAATGTAAGTATCATTGTTGCTGCTTCATAGTACAAATCATGCATATACTGATAAACTATGGTTTCATATGCTCTACCAAGTCCAAAACTTATCATAAACGTTGCAAATAAACCATAAAGTACTGCGGAAGCTGAACCTATTGCAACGAGTGAATCCATATTTGGATGTCCCTTAAACAATGATTTAAATCCTGTTTCGAAATATGTTCTATTCACGTATAGAATAGGTATTGTAATAACAAATTGTAATAGAGAAAATATTCCTGCGTTTTTATATCCTGATAAAAATACTGGATATGGTAAACCTATCATTTCCCCCATAGCTACATACATTAAAATTAGCATAAGAGGAATAGAAACTATTAATCTATTTTTCAAATTTTTAATTTCTTTTTCATAATGTTCTTTAGGACTTGATGTATGTTTTGTTTCAGATTTATTTTTAGAAAACGCCTTATATCCTGCATTTTCAACAGCTTTTATTATTTCATCTTCTGAAATATCACTATCAACTTGAAGAGTATTAGTCAAAAGTGATACATTCACATTTTTAACTCCTAATTTTTTTACTGATTTTTCAACTGTTAATTGACATGATGCACAGGTCATGCCTTCAATATCAAATTTTTGTTTCATAAATCCTCCATTTATAATTTTATTATACCCCCTATGGGTATATTCGTCAAATATTAAAATGAAAAAAGAGAATGTCATTTCTTAAATAACATCCTCTAAAAAATATTAATCTATTATAGAATATCCCAATTCTTGTATATCATTTGCAAATGTAACTACTGTATCAAGTGATAATTGTTCTGGAGTTTTACCTACCTTTTTGTATTTGTTGATTATATCATCTGGTACGGTAATTATGTCAACACCCAGTCTTTCTGCTTCAAAGATATTGAACACTTCTCTTGTTGAAGCCCAAAGTAATTCGACATTTTTCTTTGAATGGCATATTTCTACTGATTCTTTAATAACTGGAATAGGGTCTATGCCTGCATCTGCAAGTCTTCCTGCAAATACTGATACATAAGTTTTTGCATTTTCTGAAACTGCTTCTACTGTTTCTTTTACTTGTTCAATAGTATAAATGGCAGTAATGTTTAGATTTACACCTTCATTTGAAAGTTTTTTGATTAAAGGAATTGATGATTCACCTTTTGAATTTTGAATAGGTATTTTTACAAAAACATTTTCTCCAAATTCTTTAAAGATTAATGCTTCCTTTTCCATTATTTCAAAATCATCACTAAATACTTCAAATGAAATAGACAAATCTGGAATTTCATTAACTACATTTTTAGCAAATTCTTTATAGTCTTTAATTCCTGCTTTTTTCATCAATGAAGGATTTGTGGTAAATCCATCTACAAGACCTTCTTTATACACACTTAGCATATCATTGATATTAGCTCCATCTGCATATAATTTAATATTCATATTTACCTCTTTTCATATTGTTGTATCATGTTTATTAATTCTTGATAATTACCCTTTTTAATAGTTTCGATATTATTTGAATCATTTAATATTTCTGAAATCTGTGCAAAAAGATTCAGATGTGAATTCTTATCTACTAAACTAACTACAAAAAACACATTAACTTTTTTATCTTTTATATGACAAGGCTCATCAAAGACCAAAATACTTGCATCGATTTTATTTACATATTGAAACTCATTAGAGTGTGGAAATGCTATACCATCAGCAATGACAATATATGGACCGAATTTTTCAACCATTTCAATCATACTATCAATATATTTTTTATGAATTGAATTATTTTCTACAAGCACTTGTGATGCTAATTTTATTCCCTCTTTCCAATCTTCAACTGATTTTACTTTTGTATACCTATTTTCAACAAGTAAATCACTTAAAAATATATCTTGAGACTTATCATCAATTTCCTTATTTAAGAAAAACTTTATTAAATCTTCTTTTAATTTATCTTCATCAAAAATATCAGCTCTTTTTTCAATTATTTCTATTAGTTGATTAATATTTTGTCTTCCAACAAGAGGATTAGAATAAAATATCTTCTCAGTTAACTCAAAAATATTATATGAAGTTAATATTGGTTTAACTACCAATACATTATCAAAATCATCAATTGGCACAGTCGAAACTATATAATCATATTTTATTTTTAAATCATATAATTCACTAATAGACACACTACCAACTATATTAATTGTAGGTATATATTTGTATAATTGAGATTCTAATACTTTTGATACTATTAAGCCATTAGGACAAACAATTAGCACTCTATTTGAATTTGAAGAAAATGAATCTAAATTTGCACCGTAATACATAGTTAAGAAACCTATTTCAGCTTCTCTCATGTTCTTAAATATTTCACTGTCAGTTTCTTTAACAGCATCTTTTACTAAACTTAATAAATATCCATAATTATCTTTTATTTCATCTAATAATGGATTGTATACAGGAAAATTATATTTAATTCTATAAAAAGAAGTTTGCAAATGTCTTGAAATATCTATCTTAAATGAAGTTTTATTAATTATATTTGAAGCAGAAATCTTTTCAAAATTCAATATCATTTCATCCACAAATGAATTGATGTCTTCACTTATCTTTTCATTTTTTTGATTAGTTAAACTGGCTATAAATGCGACAAAATACTTTAATTCTATATCATGCTCAAAATCCAAACATGATTGTACAATTTCAAAATAATCTAGGTTTACAACATCGTCATAAATATTTGTATTAGATAAAAATCTATTTTTTCTATGTCTAATATCTAAGAACTCTAAAAACTTTGATAATTGCGAAATTGAGTAATCTGTCAAATAAAGATTGCTAGATCTATTTATTTCCACAACTCGTTTGTCTGAATAGCTCAAAAGATTTTGATCAGTAGAAAGATAATTTAAATAGTAATCTCTTACTTTTTCCTCATCACCTTTTATTGAATAGTTTTTATCAAATTGTAGAGAAATTCCTTTGCTGTTTAAATCAATCCTTATATCTTCAATATCATTAAATACCGTTCTCTTACTTACCAATAACTCTTCAGCTACATTATCAATAGTTGTAAACTTATCATTAAAGAATTTATCAATTAAATAATTAATACGAAATTCTTTATCATCAATAAAATTAGCATTTAAATTGAATTCATTAATTATTTTTCTATCACCTATATAAAATAAATCGTCGTTAGCTTTCTTTAATTCTCCATATTTTTTAATTTCATAATTTATATCTTTAATATCATAATAAAGCGTTCTATTAGAAATTTTAAAGAATTTCAACATTTCTTTAAACGAAGATTTCTCTTCTTGAATAACTTTTTCTAATATTTGAAATTGTCTTCTCTTCATCTAAATAACCCTTTATAATTATAATAAATAAGATAAGGTATCATAAGTAAATCATGTGATACCCTATCTTAATGACTTTACATTATTTTACATTTTTCTTAGGTGATACCACATTTAGTAATATTGGTAATAAGAAAATTACTATACAAATAATTAATAATGGTGTACCTGTTACAAATCTTGCTATATTACCTAAAATAATACCAACTGTTGAGAAGTCAGCATCTGAGAATGTTGTAGCTGCAAATCCTAAATTACCCATTACTGGCATTGTAATAACTGGTAAAATAGTAATTAATAAACCGTGCAAAATACCACCAATAATAGTTCCCTTTAGACCACCTTCAGCATTAGCAAATACGCCAGCTGTAGCTCCACAGAAGAAGTGAGGCACTACACCAGGAAGAATAATAGGTAATGCATTTGAAAATGCTGGATTTATTAAAATTAAACCAAACATACCTATAATACCACCAAGGAATGATGTTAAGAAACCGATTAATACTGCATTTGGAGCGTATGGGAATACAACTGGACAGTCTATAGCTGGTTTTGCATTTGGAACTAATTTATCAGCAATACCTTGGAATGCTGGAACTATTTCAGCTAAGATTAATCTTACACCTGCAAGAATAATGTAAATAGCACCTGCAAAGCTCATACCTTTAACTAAAGCGTAAACTATCCAATTTGTATATCCTGTTAATTCTGTACCTGCTAAAGCTCCACCTTCTTGTAAAGCTTGAGCATAATCTGGTTTAATTGAAGCTACAAATGTTACTACTATAAATACTAACATCATAGTGATTGAGATTGCAACGGTTGTATCACGCATGAATGATAACCATTTAGGGAAATTAATATCTTCTGTTGATTTAACTTCTTCTCTAGATTTTTTACCTCTTGTAGCCTTACCTACTTGAGCTGCAAACCAATATCCTACTGTTGAGAAGTGACCTAAAGAAATATCTTCTGTTCCTGTAATATGAGTCATTGTTTTTTGACCTAATGCTGGGAATATTGCCATTACAAAACCTAACATTAATGAACCAGCTAAGATTAATTGCCATCCTTCTAGTCCCCCAACTGTTAAAACGATAGCTATCATAGCTGCCATGTATAATGTATGGTGACCTGTTAAGAAGATATATTTTAATCTTGAAAATCTTGCTATAACTATATTTGCAACCATACCAAACATCATAATCCATGCTGTATCTGAAGCATAATCAACTAAAGCTGTAGTTACAATAGCTTCATTATTTGGTACAACGCCCTTTAAATTAAATGCATAATTGAAAATAACGCCAAAATCTGTTAATGAACCTGTTTGTAAGAATGATGCCCCTGCTGATAAAACCAAGAAACCAACTATAGTTTTAATAGTTCCTCTTACTACATCTGGCGCTTTTTTCTTTTGTAAAACTAAACCTAATAACGCCATCAAACCAACTAAAATAGCTGGTGTGGATAAAATTTCTTGTAAAAATAATAAAAATTTCATGAGTCCCCCCTAATTTATCAATAATTGATAAATTTCTTCTATACTATTAGAATTAATGATCTGATTAATTTTTGATTCATCACTTAGCAAATCTGCTAGAGCAGCCATTATTTCTAGATGCTCCTCAGATCCCGAAGCAGCTAGAGTAATAAACAGTTTTGCAGTTTTTTTATTTGCTTCAAAATCAACTGAAGTATGATTTACTAAAACCGCTATTTGATTATCAATTACACCTTGATCTGGTCTAGTATGCACAAAAGCCACATCTTCAACCAAAACATAATAAGGTCCAAATTCATTTGTATTTTTAATAATTTCTTCTGGATATCTTGATTCAACATATCCTTGCTCTATTAAAGGTTTTGTAATAAGATATATTGCATCTTTCCAGGAAATATTTTCATCTATAATTGATATATTTTCTTTCTTAAGTACATCTTTAATTTTCATGATTACCTACTTATATTTTCAAGTACTTTTGTGTGAATATTTTCAGATGTAAGATTGTATTCTTTTCTTTGATCTTCTGCATCTCCTACTTGACCAAATCTGTTTTCAACTCCTATTCTTATAAGTTTTGTACAAATATGATTATCAGCAATTATTTCAGCTATTTGACTTCCAAGTCCACCAATTACATTGTGATTTTCAAAAGTTACAGCTATTTTTTTATCTTTTGCACTATTAATTGCAAGTTCTGTATCAAAGGGTTTAATTGAGAACATGTCTATAACTTCACAACTTATTCCATGCTTTTCTAATTCAGAAGCCGCTTCTAAAGCATGTATTAAAAGTCCACCCATAGAATAAATTACAACGTCATTACCTTCTCTAATTACATTTCCTTTACCAAGTTCAAATGTAGAACCTTCTTCATAAATCTTTGGATTTGCTTTTCTATTAGCTCTTATATAGTGTACACCTTTTAATTTTGCAACTTCTTTAATACACCATTCAAATTGAACTGAGTCGCAAGGAGCTAATACTATAGTATTTGGAATAGCTCTCATAACAGAAATATCATCATAAGTTGAATGTGTTCCACCATTTGCAGCCGCATAAAATCCTGGATCAGAACCCCAAATATTTATGGTGTTTCCTTGGTAAGCTCCAGCTATAAATATTTGATCCAATGCTCTTCTAGTAGTAAACGGAGCGAATGTATGTATAAATGGGATATATCCTTTTATAGATATACCTCCTGCCATACCAACCATATTAGCTTCAGAAATTCCTGCTTGAATATATCTTTTTCCATATTTTTTTTGAAGAGCTAATGTTCCTGACGCTCCACCAAGATCAGCTTCAAATACAACAACTTTTTCATTTTCTTGCATTAATTCATCAACAGTATTAACAAAAGCTTTTCTAAGTTCAATATCCTTATGTTCCTTACTTAGTTTCCACATATTCATCACCTCCATTTTCAATAATAAATTTCTCAAATTCTTCAATAATTAAATCTGTTTCTTTATCAATTTCATCATTAAATTTTGGTGCATGATTGTCGAGTCTATTATAGAAATATGGGAATCCTTGAGCTTTTATTGTATCTAACACAATACAAGATGCTTGTTGTTTATTATTAATTGCCTTTTCAATCGCCTTATCAATTTCTTCTAAACTTGAACCATCGACTTCTTGAGTATAAAATCCAAAAGCTTCAAATTTCTTTTTAAGATCAAATGGATTCATAATATCTTCTGTTGTTCCATCTAGCTGCATTTTATTATTATCAATAAATAATACCACTTCATGTAATTTATTATGTGCTAAAAACTGAAACGCCTCCCAAGTTTGACCTTCATTAAGTTCTCCATCACCACAAATTAGAAATACATGCTTATCAGAATTTTCCATTCTTAAAGCATAACCAAGTCCAGTCGCTAAAGAGGTTCCTTGTCCTAACGATCCTGTTGTAGCATCCACACCTGGAGTCTTTAATCTATCAGGATGAGAAGGTAAATTTGTCCCAATTTCATTTAATGTATAAAGCATTTCTCTATCGAAAAAGCCTTTTAATGCTAATGTTGAATATAACGCTGGTCCTGCATGACCTTTTGAAAGTACAAGATAGTCTCTATCCTCCTTATGAGGTTTTTTAGGATCAATATCCATATACTTGTTATATAAAACAGTTAATAATTCAACTATGGATAAAGATCCACCAAGGTGACCATATCTTCTCCATTTAAGCATTTTTAAGATTTCAATTCTAAGTCTTTTACTAAATTTGTCTAACTCAATATAATCTTTTCCCATAACATAAACTCCTTAATATTATTCGCTATAACTTTCTCCTAATTCGTCAAATTTAGCTTTTAATTTATCTTTAAGTTCTTGTTTAGATACTATATTGTCTAAAGCAATTACATTGTCTAACTTTTCAACAAATGTTTCTAAATCTCTTCCTACTACAAATATATCTGCTGAACCTGGCTGTGCATCAGATGTTGTTGAATGGAATACTTCGATATCATCTCTACCTAAATCCCTTAATATCTTTTCGATATTCATTCTTACCATTAAGCTTGATCCAATACCTGAACCACAAGCTGCCATTATTTTCTTTACTGACATAGTGTTCCTCCTATATTTTTTATTTAGGTTTTAAGGTAACCTATAACCTTGTGTTATAATAATTATATCAACTGGTAAAATATCGTAAATTGCAAATGTTTGCAAAAAATAAATTATCTTTGCAAACATTTTAACCTATATATTTAAATCTTTTTTCTCTTGTTATAAAATATAAACATACATTTAGATTTACAAATCGGAGGAAATATGTACAAAAATTTTTTAAGAATTGCTTCCGCTAATATCAATATAAAATTATTGAACATTGAAGCAAATAAATCTGAAATAATAAAATATATAAATTACGCAGCTCAAAACGGAGTAGATATACTTCTATTTCCAGAACTTACATTAACCGGAGTAAGTAGCGGAGAATATATTGCAACAAAGGAAATTGTTAAAAGATCTTATGAAGCTCTAAAGGAGATAGTTAGTACTTCAAAAAATTTTAATACAATAATATACCTAGGACTTCCGACATATAATAATGGAAAATATTACAATACAATGCTTTCCATTCAAAATGGTAATATAATTGGCGGAAAATCAAAATCTTATTTAAATAAATTTGAACAAAATATTTTTAATTCTTTTGAAGATTCATATTCTTTTGAAATAGATGGTACTACAGTTAATATAAATCATAATTTTATGCTAAATATAAAAAATTGTGATATTACTATTGATGTTCAATTTGAGAATTTAGTAAATTATGCAAATATAGATTCAAATAATAAATATGACTTATTATTAATCCCTGGAAGCGAAACAAGAAATGCTCTTAGCCTAGATTCTTTTAAATATAATCTAATCAATCTATCCAAGAACAGAAATAATGTAGTAGTTTACGCAGGACCTTCTAGCAATGAATCCAGTTCAAATGCTATATATTCTTCACAAAAATATATTGTTTCAAATGGCGAAATTATTGAGCAAGGAAAAGATTTCTTAAACGGTATAATTTATAATGATTTCCATTTATCTGAACTCAAAAGAGATGATGTAATATTTGATAATTTCTTTTCTGAATACTATAATTTTGAAACTATTCTTGAAGAAAAAGAAATCCCTATCAAAAGAAAAATTAATCCTTATCCATATTTCCCTACTAAGGAAAACTGGAATTCTTTCATGAGAAATATTGTTGATATTCAGTCAGAAGCATTAGCAAGAAGAATGAGACAAATCCCTGATAAAAAAATTTATTTAGGACTTTCTGGCGGTCTTGATTCCACATTAGCTTTGATAATCGCATCTCTTACTTATTATAAACTTGGATATGATTCAAAAGATATTCATGCGGTAACTATGCCTGGACTTGGAACATCCCAAAGAACTAGAAATAATGCAATAGAACTTGCAAATTCTTATAATGTAACACTTGAAGAAATCTCAATAAAAGATTCAGTAATTCAACATTTCAAAGATATTAATCATGATGAAAATCAATATGATGTGACATTTGAAAACTCTCAAGCCCGTGAAAGAACACAAGTCTTAATGGATCTTGCGAATAAACATGGTGGAATAGTGCTTGGAACTGGCAATATGTCAGAGATTGCACTTGGATGGTCAACATACAATGGTGATCACATGTCTATGTATTCAATTAACTGTGGTTTACCAAAGACTCTATTAAGGGAAGTAGTAAAATTCATTGCAGATACTACAAACAAACAAATTCTTAAGGACACTTTACTTGATATAGTAGATACTCCAATTTCTCCTGAGCTTCTTCCAACAAATGAATCTGGAGAAATTGAACAAAAAACAGAAAATAATGTTGGACCATATGAATTACATGATTTCTTTATATATCATCTAATAAAAAATAAATTAGAAATCTCCGAGATACAAAATCTATGCGAAATTGCTTTTGCAGACAAATATTCAAAAGAAGAAATAAGCAAATGGTATATAAAATTCTTATCAAGATTTATTACACAACAGTTTAAGAGAAATGTCGCTCCAGATGGACCGCAAATTCTTGATTACTCGCTAAATCCAAAATTCGGATTTACTATGCCTTCTGATATTGATGCAAATGCATTACTTATGAATGTTAAAAGATATTAAGAAAGTGTTCATATTATATAAATAAGAAAGTGTTCATATTATATAAAATAGAAAGTATATAAAAAAGAGAGGCTTATTGTATAGAGGACAAATGGGGACTTTTAATGTAGAAAAGATACCACTTAAATACCATTTCTGAAAAATGAAAAATATTTTTAAAAATACCGAAGGAAAATAACGATTTTTCTGAGAATAGAAATAAAATTAGCTAAAAACCGAAAAAAAGAGCCGGATTGTTAACAAAACGTAACAAACAGGCTCTTTTTTAAGTGCTAAGCTCCATTTCTAAGTATATTTTCGGCAAATTTAATAATAAATCTTAAAAAACTGAAAAACAGCCAAATTTCTTCTGAGAAATTAAAAATAAATCTAAAAAAACTGAAAAACGGCAAAATTCCTTCTGAGAAATTAAAAATAAATCTAAAAAAACCGAAAACGGCAAAATTCCTTCTGAGAAATTAAAAATAAATCTAAAAAAACCGAAAACGCAAAATTCCTTCTGAGACTGCAACAATCCTTCTGAGAAATGAAAAATTAAACTGAAAAAACCGAAAATGCGAATTGTAAACAAAAAACCTATCTATTCCTTATTTTACAAGCTCGACTATTAGTTAAAATTATTTACAAATGCTTTAATCTCATTTTCATCATTAATCAGCACTTTATTATCGTTATATACTCTATATGATACATTATTAAAACTAGTATTATCCTCTCTAAATCCTTTCATTGAACTATGTACAAATGTTACATCAGTGTAATTTATAAAATCTTTTAGATTTGAACTATTTAAACCTGCTCCTGCAATTATTTCTATATTATTACCATAAATTTCAATTAAAGATTTTAAATTATCTTTCCCTTCAATAGCATTTTCATAAAGTCCAGAAGTTAATATAGCGTCAACACCTATTTCTATCAAAACTTCGATTGCTTTGTGCATATCATTTACATTATCAAAAGCTCTATGAAACACCATTTTTTTATTATTACTATGAATTATTCCGCAGAATTCTTTAGTTCTCTCTCTATTAATCGTATAATCAGAATTTAAAAAACCTACAGCTATTGCATCTACATCTTCTTTCATAAATATTTCTAAATCCTTTTTCATATTTTCATATTCATCATCAGTATAGTTGAATCCACCAGGTCTTGGTCGAATCATAGCAGTTTTATTCCCATCAAATACTTCTGAAACTAATTTTATTAAACCTAGTGATGGAGTTATACCTCCAAGATTTAATGATGAATTGATTTCTACAGAATCCAAATTATATTTTTGAGCAAGTTTTGCTCCAGCAAAAGATTCTATACATAATTCAATTTTCATTTTTACTCTCCAATTCTTTGTTATAAGCAATAATTTGTTTTAACGACTCATTTTTAGAAACACCAGCTATCCTATGTTTATCACGAAGTTCTAATAATTTTCTAAATATAGGACCACTCTTTATTCCATTTTCAATTAAATCTTTACCTTCTACATAATCTCTTGACATATATTCATTGAATATTTCAAGTCTATCATAAAGAAAGTCTTCACTATTTTCCTTTTCAACAAGCGAAATTCGTCCCCTATCATCTGCTATTGATAATAATATTAAATCATTTGGATCAATAGAATCAAAAAATACTCTATTTGTAGATTTAATCTTCGATTTATCTCTTGCATACATATTTGGTTTCATATGAAGAAGAGTCATATTTATAACATATTTTACTATAAATTTTTCATCAGTTAATCTTCTTAAAAAAGTTTTCGCAAGAGGAATTCCTTCTTCTTCGTGTTTGTAAGAATGAATTTTACCATTTTCAATGCTTGTTGCAGTATATTTACCAAAGTCATGACACAATAAGGCATACATAAATTCTTTTTTATAATTTACTCTATCAAGCAATTTAGATCCCTCATCTAGTACCATCAATGTATGATTATATACATTTCCTTCTGCATGAAATTTTTGAGATTGATCAATTTCTTGTAAATGAAATAATTCTTTAAACCAATAATTAAGATGATTCATTTTATCCATATATTTAAAAAATATAGATGGATTGCTTGAAAAAAGGCCTTTATTAACCTCTTCATAAACCCTTTCTTTTGAAAGATTTCTAATATCTATATTTTTGCAAAGTTCAATAGTTTCTTTATCTATTTTATATCCAAATCTAGCTGCGAATTGACAAGCTCTTAAAACACGTAGTGGATCTTCCTGAAACTTTTCCCCATTGACAAATCTTAGAATTCCATTTTCGATATCTTCGATACCATTAAAATGATCAATATATTCTCCTGTAAGTATATCTTTCATTATTGAGTTTATTGTAAAATCTCGTCTTTCACTAGATTTGTAAGTCCCTATAAACGGATCAACTTCTATATCAAAATCTGTGTGTTTTTCTCCACTTTTCGTTTCAATTCTTGGTAAAGCGATATCCAAATTATATTTTCGAATGGTATAGATACCAAATGATTTTCCTATTTCAAGTACATCACCAAATTCATTCAAAATTTTTTCAAGATCATTTTTTTCAATACCATGAATTTCTATATCAATATCATTATCTATATTATTTGTTTGACCAAACTTTAATCGATATTCATCACGAACATGTCCTCCTACAAAATAAGCTCGGCCTCCATTTATATTAACTTTTTTTGCTATTTTCTCAGCAATATCGAGAGATTTATCACTTTTCATATATTTATTATATCATTAATCTTAATCGATAAAATTATAATCAATAGTCTATAATATATAATTAAATAAGTATTTCCTCTAAAATGCATTTTTCTAAATTAAGTGATATAATAAACTAGAATTATTCTATATCATTTTTTATATTATGATGACTAATTTGGGATAATTTACTTGATACACAATAATTATATAGTTATTATACTTAAATTTAATATAAAATAATAAGGAGAAAACATGGCAAATATTCTATTTGAAAAAGAAAATGTATTTTTAAACCAACAATTCTTATCTAAGGAAGAAGCAATTAAATTTGCTGGAAAAAAATTACAAGAAGCAGGATATGTAACAGAAGAATATACAGAATCTATGTTAAATCGTGAAGAGATTCTAACTACATACATCGACAATGAAATTGCTTTACCACATGGTGATAGAGATTCTTCAAAATATACACTTAAAACAGGAGTTGTTTTTATACAAGCAAAAATTGGTGTAGATTTTGGAAATGATGATGTTGCTAAATTAATATTTGCATCTGCAGGTATTGGAAACGATCATTTGAAAATACTTTCAAGTGTTGCAAAATTAAGCAAAGATTTAGAGTCAATAAATGAATTAAAGAAAACTGATGATTCTGAGATTGCTTACGACTTAATACAAAAATATATAAAATAATAAAATATTTTAAGGATGCTTATATAAGCATCCTTTTTTAGTATATATCTATTATTCATATTTAATATAAAAAGGCATATTTGTATCTAACAAATATGCCTTTTTAATTCAATATATAATTTTAAGCTTGATATCTCAATTCACCATCTAAATAAGTTCTTTCTAGATTCAATTGTTCATCAAGCACAATGAAGTCTGCGTCTCTACCTTCTAATAATACACCGCATTTATCATCAATTCCTACAGATTTAGCTGCGTGATAAGAAGCCATATCTATAGCTTGTTTAACAGTTGCAATATTCCAATCATGAACATTTTTAACCGCAGTCTTCAAATCTAAAATCGAACCAGCAAGTGCACCTGATTCTAATCTTGCTGTACCATCTTTAACTATTACTGGGAATTCTCCCAGTCTAGACATACCGTCACCTAATCCACCTGCTCTCATACAGTCAGTAATTAATAATATCTTATCATGTCCTTTAACCTTCATTGCAATACCTGCTGATACTGGATGTACATGATGTCCATCACAAATTAGTTCAGCATATGCGTCACTATACATTGCAGCTCCTACCATACCAGGTTCTCTATGGTGAAGTCCTCTCATACCATTGTATAAATGTATAAATATATTAGCCCCCGCATTTACAGCGTTGATTGCTTCATCATAAGTAGCATTACTATGTGCTAAAGCTACATATATTCCCATTTTTTTCGCAGCTCTTATAAATTCTATTACTCCTTGTCTTTCTGGTGCAATAGCGATTTTTTTAATAATTCCACCAGATAAATCTTGCCATTTTTTTAATTGTTCAATTGAAGGATCTGACATATATGAAGGATTTTGAGCTCCTTTATATTTTTCTGTAAAATATGGTCCTTCCATAAATATACCTTGGACTTTTGCCCCTTTTACATCTTTATATTCTTTACCTATCAATTCAACCGCATTTTCTAGGTTTTCAGTAGAAGAAGTTAATGTCGTTGGTAAAAATGATGTTACACCCATTTCTAACATTCCTACAGACATTGTATTCAGAGCTCCAACTTCACAGTCTGTAACATCTGCTCCTTTATATCCGTGAACATGCGTGTCTACTAAACCTGGTGCAATATACTTATCACCTAGATCTTCATATTCACCATCATATTCAGATAGAAATTCAACAATTTTACCATTTTCTACAAGCATAAAACTATTTTCTAAAACACTTTCTTTAGTAAATATTTTTTTAGCTTTATAATACTTTTTCATTACTCCCCCCTATTATTTTGTATATTCTTTACTACTGTTTCAAAACTATTTATAACATTATTAACTTCTTCTTCTCCTATCAAATCAATAATATTATCTGCAATTTTAAGACTTCTCTCATGTTCTTTTTCATAAATTGCTCTACCTTTTTTAGTAAGTTTTATCTCAACCACTCTTTTATCAATCACATTTTGATTTTTTGTAATTAAATCTTTTTTCTCAAGTTTTAATAAAATAGCATTTATTTGCGACTTTAATAAATTCATCTTTTTAGATAATTCTGTCGTAGTCACATAATTTTCACCATTATATTCAGCATTGATTATATAATTAATTACTATAATCTCATTAAATGATAACTCCAGTAGAATTCTATTTTCTCTCAATTCCATATTTAAATCAACCCATGAGTTTATAAATCTTTCTTGCAAATTCTTTTTCATAGTTAATAATAAGCTACTACTACACCTCCTGGACCTGCATGAGTCCCTATTGTAGTACCAAGTTGAATTATATTTACTTGTTGCTTATCAACTCCTTTCATATTCTCTATAAACAGTTCTAAATTAGTCTTATCTAATCCACTATATCCAAAATAAATTCTATCTATATCTTTACCTTCTATATCAATATATTCATATAATTTATTAAAACCCTTTTTAATTCCTCGAGATTTGTCAATCATTTCTACTTTTCCATCAACAACACTAAGAATAGGTTTAATAGAAAATAGTCCTCCTATAAGACTTTGAACTGATGAAACTCTTCCACCCCTTTTTAAATATTCTAAGGTATCTAAAATTCCATATACTTTTATTTCGTTTTTAATAGTATTCAATTTATTGACGATTTGATCAAATTCTAATCCTTCATCTATCATATCTTTAGCTATATCAATAAGTATTCTTTCACCTATAGTAGCATTTCTACTATCTATAACCTCTATTGAATCCTTATATTTTTCTCTTGCAAGCATCGCACTTTGATAAGTACCAGAAACTTCACTACTAATAGTAATACAAATTCCTTTATCACCATTTTCTACAATATTCTTAAATACCTCTTCATAGTCATGCGGTGATGGTTGGCTCGTTGAAGGTTTAGCACCTTTATTAATTAAATAGTCAAAAAAATCATTCTTTGTTAATTCAATACCATCTCTATAACTTTTATCTTCTAAATTTAAAATCAAAGGTATAAAATCTAAACCCTTTTTATTAGCTTCATCAAGCGTGTATTCACTTGCTGAATCAATTATTAATCTAATTGTCATATAAAGCTCCTTTATTGTTTATATTATGAACTATATTCATTCTATAAATATATATTAAGATCTTTTATATGTCAATTTTCAATTTTCTATTCTTTTTCAATATCATTGATTATAAGATTTACTATTTCGTCCTTAGATATTTCTTGTGTTATTATCTTTTCAGAAATAAATCCTATAAAATCTCTTTCGCTCCACCATCTTTTCATTTCTTCTTCTCCAAACTCTGATCTTTTCCATCTAGTTTGATGTCTTCTCAAAGTTTCTTCAAAAGGCAAATCAAAATAATAAGCGTAAATATTATCTCCGTACATCTCTTTGGCAAGCTTAAGAAGTTCTTCATATTTTTCTTTTCTAAAAATCCCATCCATTATGGTGACCTTATTATTTTCATGTCCAAATTTTAATAAATGTATAAATAAAGGTAAAGCTTCTTGATCTTCACCTTCTAAAGCTAAAATCATATCTCTTGAAACATTATCCTGAGATATCATTAATGTATGAAGTCCAAAATACCTCTGTAACTCTTTTGCTACCGTCGACTTTCCACTTCCTGAGTTTCCACGTAAAATTATTAATTTATTCATAACTACTCCACTTTTGATATTATTATAACACATCAAGATATAATTTTAATAAAAAATATATATTATTTTTAATTACTAATATATTTATTTATAAATGTTAAATTTTTGATACATTTTACATTTCACATATAATTCCCTTAGAAATTATTTAATTTTAGATATATTAGTTCTACCATTACATAACAAAAAAATTGCTTATTTCTAAGCAATTTAAAGTCTTTTTATTAAATCAACTAAGGCGTTAACTGCCTCTTCTTCATCTTCTCCTTCTGCTCGTATAGTTATTTCTGCACCTTTACCCGCACTCATACTTAATACGCTCATTATGGATTTTCCATTATAAACTTTATCGTCTTTAATCACGTCTATATGTGATGAATATTTAATCGCTTCTTGTATAAAAAGAGACGCAGGTCTAGCATGTAAACCTATTTCATTTGAAATCACTACTTTTAACGCGAACATATACACCTCCTGAATAATCTATAATATTTTATCTTTAAGTTTTGAAAACATTTTCATAATACATTTATTCTAGACTATTCTATAAAAAAAATCAACCTATAATGTAGGTTGATTCTTAAATTTTACATTTATTATGCCAATAAATCTTCATACTCTTCATGCTTTTGAAAATAATCAACTACATAAGGACATATAGGCACAATTTTTCTGTTTTCTTCTTTTGCGAACTCTACTACTCTTTCTACCAATGTAGCTGCTATTCCTTGTCCTCTCAATTCAGGATCAACAACAGTATGTGTAATTACTATTTCGTTATCTTTCCCATCTTCAAAACTTATAAAAGCTTTTGGGTTATCCTTATTTTCTCCAATATAAAATATATAATCATCTCTTTTAATATCCATTTTATTCTCCTTCTTAATTTAATATTTTTATTTATTTAGTTAAATAAACTAGTTTTGATTCTAATAATTAAAAAATTATTGCAATATTAATAATAAAATAATACCTGGTATTCCAAAAAATCCTGCTACTATTGAATTAAGTGCATTAACTTCAACTTGTAGACCAAATATTCCACCTACTAGATTGAAAACAAATAATAATACTAGTCCTACAATTCCATTCCATAATAATGTCATCAATGTTTTTGTAGAAACTGATAAAAGTTTTAATATTCCCCATAATATAAATATGGCTAATATACCAGTTAATATGCCTAAACCTTCCATACATCCTCCTATTTTATAGTCTATTAATACCCAAGTTCAAAAATAAACTAACATCTAAATTCTAATTTTATGATTATTATTTATGATATAATCAAATAAAAAGGAGGCTATATGAAAAATTTTGATGATTTAAAATTTGAATTTAACAAGGGTTTCAAGACATCAAAAAAGGATAAATCTTTTTTTGAAATTTTTAAAACTGATTCAGGTTTTTCTAACAAATTTAGAAAAGGACAAAGATTTACAGCTATATTTTCTATAATAGTTTTTGCATTATTATATTATTATATATTTTTACCTCCATTAAATATAAGATCAATAGAAACTTGGATTTATTTTGGAATAATATTTGGTATTTTAGTTTTTGTTGGTGGTAAATCTCTTAAATTTTATAAAATTTATAGATATACATTATTTATTGGAATTATATTATTCGCAATTTTAAAACTTCCAGGTTTAGTTCTATTTCAATCTAGAAGTTATGCAAATATAATTAATATAAAACAATCAAATTTCCAAGAAGATATAGAAGAACTTCCAATTGATAAAATACCAACTCTAGATAGAGATACAACAGTAAAATTAGGTGCAAGAAAAATGGGTGAATTAATCGATCTCGTTTCTCAATTCGATATAGATTCTCAAACTTACACTCAAATAAACTATCAAAATAAACCTGTTCGTGTAACACCGCTTAAATATAATGGATTTATAAAATATATCTTCAATATGTCTGAAGGATTACCTGGTTATATGATGGTTGATATTGTAAATGCCGAAACTAATCTTGTTAAATTACAAGATAAAATCAAAATTTCAAGACAAGATTATTTCTTTAGAGATATTTATAGATATACACGTCTAAGATATCCAACTAAAATATTTGAGGAAGCAAATTTTGAAATAGATGATAATGGTGTTCCTTACTGGATAATACCAACATATAAACCATCAATTTTCTTCTTTGATGCATTAGATGTCGAAGGCGCAATTATAGTAAATGCTACAAATGGTGAACATAAATATTATAAAAAAGATGATATTCCACAATGGATTGATAGAATTTACAATGCCGACAGAATTATTGAGCAATTAAATTGGAATGGATCTTTAAAAGATGGATATATAAACTCAATATTCGCTCAAAAAAATGTACTTATGACAACTAGTGGTTATAATTATTTAGCATTAAATGATGATGTTTATCTCTATACAGGATATACTTCAGTAGCAGCTGATGAATCCAATGTAGGTTTTGTGCTTTCAAATTTAAGAACAAAAGAAACTAAATTCTATCCTGTTTCCTCAGCTGAAGAATCTTCCGCCATGGAATCAGCAGAAGGTGAAGTACAAGAAAAAGGATATAAATCAACATTTCCATTATTGCTAAATATAGATGGAAAACCTACTTATTTCCTTTCACTTAAAGATAATGCAGGTCTAATAAAACTATATTCATTTATAGATGCACAGAATTATCAAAATGTATCAATAGGAAATACCGTTGAACAAGCAATGATAAATCACTTATCAAATAATACCAATGCTAACTTGCCAGATATTCAAGAAAATATAGAAACATTAGAAAACGAAGGTTTTATAAGTGAAAAACATGAAGTAACTATAAATGGAAACACCTTCTACTATTTCCAATTGGAAAACAATCCAGAAGAAATATATATAGCTTCAATAAATCTTTCACCAAAACTACCTTTCAATGATTATAAATATATAAAATTCAAATATCAAAAACAAGGTAATATAAATAATGTAATATTTATTGATAGCTTAGAAAATTAATTTTATACTAAAGACCACACTTTTTATCTAAAGTGTGGTCTTATTATTGATATTTTTGTCTTTACATATATAAATTACAATTATAGTATTCTATTCAATAACTAAATTATTTATATATATTTCTTTTATCCTATCCATTAAAATAATTTCGCTTTCTATATCTTTTTCATAAGGATATTTCTCCCCTATTTTTAACATTTTTATTTTATATTCTTCTAATACATCTTCACCATATTTTAATTGACGAATTGCATATTCTAATCTTGTAATAGAAGGATTTTTTTTCATAGCTTTTTTGTACGTCTTAAATTCTTTATCTTCTAAAATAGAAATATCTGTGTTTTCTTTTTGCATCATTAAATCAATGGTTAGTTTATCTATTTGTAATAAAAATTTATATACTGGATGAATAGTATATTCATCTGACAATAAATCTTTTATTAGATTATAAGCTTTTATATATTCAAATTTTGACATAAGTCTATTCGCTTTGAAAACATCAATAGCTGAAATTATTATATTATGTTTGTCTCTTTCTTCTGGCAACTCAAAGTAGTTTTCTGGCATTTCAGAAAGTCCTATATTATTCGCCAATAAAGAATTGATTTTCAATTGATACCACATTGCAGATTTGGCGAGTGAATTTTCTTTGGCACTTTTAAGATTTTGTGCATCATTTGCAATGCTTGAACTGAATGGAATACCATTTAGTATCGCAAATAAAATCCCCATCAAAGAAAGTAATAATAATAAAAGTCCAAAATAATTCTTAGGTGTAAAAATATATATTGAATAAAATATAATCGATGTGATTACATTTAATATAACTCCACCTAGATGATATAGGACATAAGGATACGAACCATCTTCTTTTCTTTCAGGTGGTGCAAGTAGACATTGTCCACCAGTTCCTGCAAGAGAAAATCTTTTAATAGAAAATTTATTTTCATTTTTAATCAATATAATATTACTAACTCTAAATGAAGTAAATTTATATCCTGTTAATAGTCCAAATATTAAATGTCCATTTCATGTATTATAATTTGTAAAAATATAGCTATGTAAAATAGTATTACACTAATGATTATTCTTATAAATGGATCATTAATTTCTTTAGATATATAATGGCTGATATAATACCCCATTATAAACCCTATAATTAATAAATATGCTACAGAAATTATATTAAACAAATTAAATTTATTCTTCATCATAATATCCTAAACTTTAATCTTCTTTATTTGAAATTACATTTTTAATTAAATAATGTGGTCTATTTTTTACTTCCATATAAGTTTTACTTAAATATTGTCCAATTATTCCAAGGGATAAAAAGTTTAGTCCTGAAAATAGAAGAATTAAGATTATCGTAGTTGCATAACCTGGAACATTTATTTCAAAAAAGACTTTTTGAATAAATACCACTATCATATATATAAATGCTGCAAGTGAAGTAATCGTTCCTATATATGAAGATATTTTAAGCGGCAATGTACTATATGATAAAAAACCTTCCATTGCATATTTAAATAAAGATCTAAATGACCATGATGTCTTCCCGGAATATCTTTCATTTACTTCATATGGGATATATTTAGTATTAAAACCTACCCATGAAAATATTCCTTTTGAAAATCTATTGTATTCTCTAATATCTAAAATTGCATCTCTTACTTTAGAGTTAAAAGTTCTAAAATCTGATGCATTTTTTTCAAATTTTATATCACTAATTTTATTTATAATATTATAAAATGTATTTTTGAAAAATGTTAAAATTTTGGACTCTTTACGCTTTTCTTGATACGCTGAAACCATGTCAATATCATCGTCTTCATTTAAAATTTGAACCATTTGGTTTACATATTTAGGATCTTGTTGTAAATCTGAGTCTATAACTACTGTATAATCGCCATTAGCATGTTCAAGACCTGCTAAAATACCCGATTCCTTTCCAAAATTTCTGGAAAAATTAATTCCGATTATTTCATCATCTTTATTTTCTAAAACTAATTTTCTAATTTCTAAAAAGGTATTGTCTTTTGAACCATCATTTATGAAAATATACTGATATGAAAAGTTTGGTGAAAGTGTTTTTTTACATAATTCAAACATTTTTGATACATTTTTTTCTTCGTTGAAACAAGGAAAAACCAAACTAACTTTCTTCATCTTTCCTCCTAAATATTATTAGAATAGAACCAAAATAATTGGTCAATAATACAATTACATTTGCAATTATCTTTAATACAAGTTCGTTATAATGCATTACATCAACACCAACATACATTATAACAGTTTCTAAAGCGCCAGTTAAAAGTCTTACGGAAACAAAAGTAAATAATTCAAATAGTATTACTTTCATTTCAAGTGACTTCGATCTAAATACATATAATTTATTTACAACAAATGCAAATAGTACGGATACAAGCCATGCAATTAAATTTGAAGGTACATTTGGAATATTAAAAACCTTCAACGCTACAAAGTATGTAACAAAGTTTACAAGTGTTGTAAGTCCCCCAAAAAATATATAATTTATCATTTGCATATGTTTATAATAAAAGTCTTTAATTTTATCAATCATTACTGTAATCCTTAAATTTCACATAAATCTCATTATTATATTCAAATATTGAATCCATTGATGGATATACTTTTCTGTTTTTGATTTCTTTTATGAGATTTTCATCATCTATTTTATCGTATTCTTCATCAAAAATCATTTTTATTTTATTATTAAAAGCAAGATATCTTGATGGATACAATTTATAATGAATATGACCTGGAATTTTGTGTTCTAATAAAGTTGAAGCTAGAATATCATCTGTTGAATATTGTTTTGAAAATTCATTATCTATATCAGTATAGCCAATAAAATTAATGGTTTTATTTTCACTATAAAAATCTTTTTCCTCTATTTTGGTAATTAATCTATTAGTAAAAGCTTCTAGATGTTTATTATCTAAATATAGTGAGAAATAAACCCTATTTGTATAAAGAGTAAAATTAAATATATTAGCAAATAATATTGCAAATATAAGTCCTAAACTAGCTATTTTAACTCTATTTAATTCAAGATGCTTGTGATAATTTAACCTTAAATATCTTTCTAAAATTACAAATACAATTACATAATAAATAATATATGAATAAAGCATTCTAAGTCCTGCATATCCACCATTTATAAGTATATATACTAAATTTATTGTCAAAGGTAGTACTATCAATGATAAGAATAAACTCAAAATTTTATCTCTATTTAATCCGCCTTCAATTTTGATATTATCAAACAAAATATATATTATTCCCGAAAATAAAATAATATTTGCATATTTTAATACTTTTAAAATTCTAAAATTATCAATTATAAAGAATCTAATCGGATCTGTATACGCTCTTATTACACCCCATAATAATTTATGGATATCAAAAGTTCCAATACTATCAAGCCCTTGATAAGATGTAAGTTCAACAACGAATATATATTTAACTGAGATTATGTAAAATACTAATGTTAGTATAGAAATTATTCCTAAAATAAATACACGTTTAAAATAATTCTTGAATGAATCATTTTCATAAATAGATTTTACTGCGTAGTAAATAACAACTAAAGAAACACTATATCCCAAATAAATCTGATAAGTAGCTAAAGATAAAATATTTAATATAATATATAAAATTTTTCCTATATTTCCACCTTTAACATATACAAATGAAGCAATTGTACTCATCATTAGTGCAAATACATAACCATCAGCACTGTTCATATATAGATATTTTGCAACATCTGCTGGAAAGCTAGTTATTAGAAATGCCATAAGGAATATAACAAATTTATTTCTAAATTCTAATAATTTTACAATAAGTCCAAATGAAACACTTGCATATAAAGTTATCAAAAGTCCATTCATCCATGGCATACTCAATGGACTACTAATTCCTGAAGCGTATTGCAAGAACCACCTTCCAGAAATTCTAAGATCCATAATATTATATAATTGATGTATATCATCATGGTTTGTAATTTTATTTGCAAACATAAAACCATGAACTATCAAAGTTAATATAAAAAAGGTTAAAAAACTAAAAATTAATTTATCATCAAAAAATGATTTAATCCTCTTATTTATACTTTCTAATGTCATAAAACTCTCCTTGATTTTTTTATATTAAAAAAATCCACTTTCTTTATTATAAACTTTATAATATAATTGTACACATTATATTTTAAATAAATATTACAATTTAGTAAGATAACAAGATGATGATATTATAGATGAAAATTTATGATAATACAATTTCATTAAATATATTATTTTTTATCATTTATTTTTAGTAAAAGAATTGAAGAGGTACTATGTTAAACGAAATGATGAATAAAAGAATAGTTTTACCAAAAATTGTTGACTATATGCGTGAATCACAAAGAAAATTTTACAAAGAATTAGATAATCTTGAAAAATATTGTAACGAAAAAAACATTCCTATAATCCCGCATGAAACTGCTATATTTTTAGACTTTATACTATCATTAATAAAACCAAAAAACATTCTTGAAATTGGAACAGCGGTTGGATATTCTTCTATACTTATGGAAATGAATCTAGATAAAGATGGACAAATCATCACTATAGAAAGAAATCCAAAAATGTTTTTTGAAGCCGAAAAGAATATAAAAGAATTTGCGCTTGAAGATAGAATAAAAATTATATTTGATGATGCAAAAAATGTTTTAGATAAAATGAATAAAAAATTTGACTTCATATTTATGGATAGTGCAAAAGCTAAATATATTGAATTTTATCCATTCTGCATGGAAAAACTAAATTTAGATGGAATACTTATAGTAGATGATATATTTCAGGGCGGAACTGTATTTGATGACTTATCGAGTATACCTAGAAGAAATAGAAAAATTCATAAACGCCTAAATGAATTTTTAGACTTTATTCAAAATGATAGTTCTGTAAAATCCACCTTAATTCCTTTAGGTGATGGGATTATTATGATACAAAAATTATCAGAATATGACTATACAGAACTTAAAAATAAATATATATAAAAATACCAGAGACAAATATTTATAAATGTCTCTGGTATAAAATAATGTTTTATATCACCAATATTTTAAAATTATAGTATTATTTATCATCTATTATTCGTCTTCTAGAAATATAAGTAAGACTTATAATAGATAAAACTATTACATAAAGATGTATACTTTCTTCACTATCTCTTTCTTTTTTGACTTCAAATAAAATATATTTACCTATAATATATGATTTTTGTTCATTCCCTTAATTATTTTCTAGTAACTCTTGTGATTGAAGTTTATTTTCTTCTTCTAAATCTTTAATTTTTCGTTTGATTAAGATAACATAACTTTTGGTGTTATAAAAGTTAGCACAAGCATAAATGAAACAAAAATAGCTACTAATTTTTTATTCATTTTATTCCCCCTTTTAATATTTAAATAAAAAAATTAATTTTAAATAGCAAAAAATTAACCTTTGTTCTTCTATCTTAATAATACTACTTTTCAATCTTAAAACAAAATTGAAATAGTAATTTATCCGAAATATTAGATGTTTATTTCCTGTTATTGAATAATATAAAAAAAAGGGGCTGTTGCATAAGTCCCAATCACAAAAAAGACGAGAAACTTAAAAAGTCCTCGTCTTTTTTTGGTACAATGTAATTATGAAAAACACTAATAATCATACATCGTTACTTATTAATTCTACACTAATTAACGATACGATTCAATTAAAGTTAAATTTTAACATAGATGTGTATGTTCAAGATGATGTAAAGTTAAGGCTTGTAAAAAATATCATTGAAAGGATGGATTTATCTAAACTTCATCAAGTCTACTCACATTTTGGCAGAAAACCTAAAGTTAACCCTCTAACAATGCTTCAAATTCTAATATTTTGTTATTCAGAAAAAATAT
>NZ_AUHK01000019.1 GCF_000423145.1 Helcococcus sueciensis DSM 17243
GAAACTTTTGGTGTAGAGGATACTTTGTAGATACAGCAGGGAAAAATGCAAAGAAGATACAAGAATATATAAGAAATCAGTTAAAAGAAGATTATACAGCTGATCAAATAAGTATAAAAGAATATGTAGATCCGTTTTCTGGAAAGAAAACAAAATAAAAATATAAAAACAAGGTGCTTTAGCACCAGTTGAGAAAGTAGTGCAGTTGGCAGACATTCAATGTGCACAAGGTGCACAGCAGGAAAAAGCCCCTTATAGGGGCAGTGCAAACCACCAGCTAAGCTGGTGGTTATGATTTTGATAATAAACTTGAAATATATTTTTTATTAAAATATTGTTTACATAGTAAATTTTATGTTATAATGATTTTGCTCTTTAAAAAGAGCAGGAGGGAATTTATGACAGAAAAGATACAAAAAGAGACTTTAAGCTCATTTATTCTTAAAGTTCTAAATGGTACAACTGTTGCTATAGTTGTTGCTTTAATACCTAACGCTATATTAGCAACATTTTTTAATCCGTTGGCAGATAAGCCTATATTTGCTACTCTTTTACATATTGTGCAAGTATTTCAATTTTTCTTGCCATTAATTGCAGGATTTTTAATTTCAATGCAATTTAAATTCACTGCTATACAATCAGCTTGTGTTGCCGGTGCGACATATGTTGGTTCCGGAGCGTGGAGATTTGTAGAAGTAACAATAGATGGACAAGCTACTAATATTTTTCAATTAGTAGGAATAGGTGATGTAATTAATGTTATGCTAACAGCTGCAATTGCAGTACTTGTTGTTCAATTAATTGGAAATAAATTTGGTTCATTAAACCTAGTTTTAGCTCCAATTGTAATAGGTATTGGTGTTGGTTATTTAGGTACATTGACATTACCATATGTGAAACAAATTACTACTTTAATCGGACAAGGAATTAACTCATTTACTTCATTACAACCATTATTAATGAGTATTTTAATTTCTGTATCATTTTCAATTATCATTATAAGTCCAATTTCAACAGTAGCTATTGGTTTAGCAATAGGACTTGATGGTATTGGTTCAGCAGCAGCTGGTATGGGTGTTGCTGCAGCAGCGGCATTTTTAGTATTTGCAACATGGGATGTAAATGAAAAAGGTGTTCCACTTGCAATTGGTTTAGGTGCTATGAAGATGATGATGCCAAACTTTTTAACAAACCCTATAATAGCATTACCTGTTGCTATAACAGCAGCAATATCATCTATTAGTATTCCACTACTTGGAATGGTTGGTACACCAGGTACTGCAGGTTTTGGTTTAGTAGGACTTGTATCACCACTTGCAGCATTAAATGCAGGAAACATCAATGTGCTAACTATGATAATAACATGGATTGTAATACCATTTGTAGTAGGGTTTATTGTTAATAAAGTTATGAGAGATGTATTAAAATTATACAAATCTGATATATTTAAATTTGTAGGATAAGAAAGAAGGAAATTATGTTAATTTATATCGCAGGTGCAGGTGCAATGGGTTGTAGATTTGGATACCAATTGCATGAAGCAGGAAATGAAGTAATATTATTAGATAATTGGGAAGAACATATTGAAGCTATTAAAGAAAATGGTTTAAAAATAACTGGTGATAAAGAAGATAATGTAAAATTACCAATTATGAAACCAAATGAAGCTACAAGAAAAGCTGAATTAATTATCTTATTTACAAAAGCTATGCAATTACCAAGCATGCTTCAAGATATCGAACAAATAATTGATGAAAATACAAAAGTTTTATGTTTATTAAATGGTCTTGGACATGATGAAGTTTTAGAAAAATACATGCCTATTAAAAATATTTTATTAGGTGTAACAGTGTGGACTGCAGGTCTTGCTGGCCCTGGTGTTGCTAAATTAAGTGGTACAGGTTCAGTAAATATTCAATCACTTGATAAAGCTGGTGTAGAAGGTGCAAAACACATAGTTGACGTAATGAATGAAGCAAACTTAAATGTTGAATATGATGAAGATGTATATCCATCAATTTGGAGAAAAGCTTGTGTAAATGGTACTATGAATTCAACTTGTGCATTACTTGATGCAACAATTGGCGAATTTTTCTCTAGTGAAACAGCTGAAGAAGTTGTATTAAACATAATTCATGAATTTGTGAAAGTTGGTGAAGCAACAGGTGTTAAACTTGATGAAAAAGAAATTATAGATTATGTATTTGCTACAAGTAAGGCAGCAGCACATCATTATCCATCTATGCATCAAGACTTAGTACAAAATCATAGACAAACAGAAATTGATTTTATAAATGGTTATGTAGCAAGAAAAGGTAGAGAATTAGGAATTGACACACCATATTGTCAATTAATTACTGACTTAATACATTCTAAAGAAAATATATTAGGAATTAAATAAAGATTTGTTATATAAAGTTTATTAATAAAATAAAAAACTAAAAAGTGTAAATAAACACTTTTTAGTTTTTTTTATTTATTAAGTTTATAATATATATTTAATTTATTGATTTTGACATTCTTTACAAATACCAGAAAACTCAAATGTATGTCCAGTTATTTTAAATCCAGTTTGAGTTTCGATATTCTTTTCGATTTCATGGACTGGACAATGATCTAAATCTATAGTTTTTCCACAATTTGTGCATATTATTTGATGTTTATGATTTTCATTATTTAATTGATAATATGCAACGCCATCTTGACCAATACTTTTTAACACAATACTTTCATCTACAAATGTAGATAAATTTCTATAAATAGATGAAATTTTAATTTTATCTTCTTTTAATCTATCATAAATTTGGTCCGCGCTAAGAGGATATTCTTTGTGCAATAAATTTAAGATTTTAACTCTAGTTTTAGTTGATTGTAAACCCACTTTTTTCAATTCATCCATTTTATCACCTCATATTATTATATACATAGATTATATATAAAAAAAGAAATATTTACAAGAAACACTTGACAATGAGAATCATTCCTATATAATATTATGGTAATTATTCTCATTTAGAGATATAAATAATACAAATAAGGAGTTTTTATGAAGAAATTAGTAACATTTATTCTTGCTTTAGCATTATTAGTGGGGTGTGCTAAGCCAGAAAATAATGTAGAAGAAGGAAAATTAAACGTAGTAACATCATTTTTCCCAGCTTATGATTTAGTATCTAAAGTTGGAGGAGATAAAGTTAATGTAACAAATTTAACTGAAACAGGGGATGCACATACGTATGAACCAAGTATAAAAGATATGGAAGCTATTTCAAAAGCAGACCTATTAGTAGTAAATGGTGCTGGTTTTGAACCTTGGGTTGAAAATATTAAAGCAAATAATCCTGATTTAAAAATTTTAGAATTATCAGATGGAATAGATTTAATAAAAGGTGATCACGATCACGACCACGATCATGAAGTTGAAGACGACCACGATCACGCACATGAAGATGATCACGATCATGCACATGAAGATGACCACGATCATGAAGTTGAAGACGACCACAATCACGCACATGAAGATGAGCACAATCACGCACATGAAGACGACCACGATCATGCAGTTGAAGATGACCATGACCATGATCATGCAGTTGAAGATGACCATGACCATGATCATGAACATGCTCATAGTCATGGCGAATTTGATCCACATACATGGTTGAGTCTAAAAAATCCTATTACAATGTTGGGTAATATAAAAGATGAATTAGTAGAAATTGACTCAGATAATAAAGATGTTTATAATACTAATTATGAAAAGGTAAAAAAAGATTTTGAATCATTTTCAGATGAATATATCTCAAAATTTGAAAAATATAAGGGGAGAGAATTTATTGCTCCTCATACAGCTTTTGGATATTTAGTTAAAGAATTAGGTATTGAACAAATTGGTATTGAAGGAATAAATTCAGTAAATGAACCTAATGCATCTAGAATGAAAGAAATCGTTGATATTATGAAAGAACATAATATTAAAACAGTATTTTATGAATATGGTGGTTCAGATAAAGTTGCAAACTCTATTGCTAAAGAAATAGGTGGAAATGTGAAAGCTATCTCTACTTTAGAAGTAATTAGCAAAGAAAATAGAGATAAAGGTGATGACTATTTAAGTTTAATGAAAATGAACCTTGACAATATAATTGATTCATTCGAAGGAAGATAATGAGTATAATAGAAGTTAAAAATTTAAATTTTTCCTATGATACAGGACAAGTTTTGAAAAATATTAATTTCGAAGTTAATAAAAATGATTTTATTACTCTTATTGGTAATAATGGTAGTGGAAAATCTACGCTTATAAAAATACTAATCGGTGAGCTCAAAAACTATAGTGGTAGTGTTAAGTTATTTGACAAAGAAGTAAGAGAAATAAAAGATTGGAGAAAGGTTGGATATGTCCCTCAAATTGATAGGGATAATTCAACCAATTTTCCAATTTCAGTAAAAGAAATGATTTTATTAAATTTATATTATGATTTTAATAAATTTAATCTACCAAAGAAAAAGCATTTTAGAATGGTTGATGATATTATTTCTACTTTTAATTTGCAAGAATTTAAAGATAAGAATTTTAATGAACTTTCAGGTGGCCAAAAGCAAAGGGTAATGATTGCAAAAGCTATGATACATAATCCTGAATTGTTAATATTTGATGAACCAACTGTTGGGATTGATAAGGAAAGTAAGAATGATTTTTATGAACTTATAAATCATCTAAATAAATTCCATGATATAACTATAATATTAATTACGCATGAATCTGATTTTACAGATGGAATTAAAACAAGAAAATTTATTATAAAAGATAAGGTGTTAAAAGAAGATGTTTCAATATGATTTTATGAGAAAAGCTTTTTTAGTGGGAATATTTATTTCAATAGTTATTCCGCTAATAGGCACAGTAGTAGTTAATAGAAAAACATCAACAATAGGGGATGCACTTAGTCATACAACATTAAGTGGTATATTTTTGGGAGTCCTTTTAGGATTTAACCCAATTGTTGGAGGTATTGTAATAAGTATATTGGCAGCATTTTCTATTGAGTTAATAAGATCAAAATTTCCTAAAAATGGAGATATGGCAACAGCTATTATTATGAGTTTTGGAATAGGACTTGCATCAATACTTTCCGATTTTATAGTAGCTGCACAAAATTTTGAATCCTTTCTTTTTGGTTCAATAATTGCAATTACATATAGTGATATTATACTGACTGTAATAATGTCCATATTAGTAATAATTGCATTTGTATATACTTATTATGGATTACTCGCAATTTCAATCAACAAAAATACAGCAAGATTATCAGGCGTAAATATAAAATTAAATGATTATCTTTTTACTATATTATTAGCTTTAACAATAGCTTTATCAGCTCGAATAGTTGGTGTTTTAATAATTTCATCATTAATGGTTTTACCAGTAGCAACAGCTATGCTTATAAGTAAAAATTATAAAAATACAGTAATAATCTCTGTTATATTAGGTTTTATATATTTCTTTTTAGGTTTAACATCAGCTTATTATCTAAGTTTAAAACCAGGTGGATCAATAATTATGGTATCTGTTATAGGATTATTATTGACTATTCTATATAAGCGCATAGTTTCTAAATAATATATATTAAGGCCATATTGAGAAAATATATTTAACAATTAAAGTTAAAAAAATAGAAAATCAACACTATCTTAGGGTATAGTGTTGATTTTTTGTACAATATTTTGTATTAAATAAATTTATATAAATTACATTTTTTTAAAATTTTTAGGAGTATTTTCTAAATCAACTCTAATAGTTGTGTAATTTGTATAATAAACCATCCCAGGTTTAGAACCTTTTGCTTTATTTACATTTTTCTTTTCTGTATAATCTACATCAATATATCTATCACTTGAGTTTTTAGAAAAGTTTGCAGCAAGATAAGCAGCTATTTCAATTTCGTAATCTTCAATTTTTTGATTATTTTTTAATATAACATGAGATCCTGGAAGATCTTTTATATGGAAGAAATAATCGTTTGGATTAGCTTCTCTAAGTGTTAGATATTCATTTTGTTTATTGTTTTTACCAACATAAATTATATTATTATTATCTGTAATATATTTATGTGGTGAAGATTTTTCTTCTTTTTTCTTTTTTGATTTAGAAGGTTTTTTTATAAATTTTTGATCTATAAGTTCTTCTTTAATTTCAGAAACTTCATTATGATTTTCTGCTAAATATATTTGTGAAATTATATTTCTTAGATAAGATATTTCTTCTTCTAGATTCGGAATTGATTCAAGAAGAATATTATAACTTTTATATAATTTCTTAGATTTCTTATATTTTAATTCGATATTTTCCCAAGCTGATTTTCTATTATCAAGATTAATGTTAATCATTGTATCATCATAATAATTATAAACTTCAATATTTCTTTGACCTTTTTTTATTTTATATGCAACTGTAGATAATAAGTCTCCTTCAATACGATATACTTCATATTTTTTAGATTCATCAAAATCTTTATTTAAATTATCAAGTTTAGTAACATTGTGAGAAATTTTTTGTTCAATTGTTTTTACAAGATTTGATTTTACTTGATTTAACGAATTATCATTTACATTTTGGGAATAATAAATATCTAATACTTCACTGATAGAATCATATGTTTTATAATTGTCTCCTTTGCTTAGAAGTTTCATAGAATAGAAATCTATAGATTTCTCCTTATCAAAGTATAAATGTGGTTCAAATTTATTTGATTTAATTTCTGAAACAACTGATTGGAAAACTTGATTTAAATTTTCTTTTTCTTCACTATTTAATGTTCCGTAAGATCGTGAAAAATCAATGTTTGCTCTAAAAGCAATTTCATCACCAATTTGTGGACCAAAACCTTGAAATAGCATATAAAAAACTTTTTTAATTTTGTAAGTTTCAGGAATTTCAAGATCTTGTAAATTTGGCGTATTTTTTAAAATATTGATTTTATTATCTTCGAGTTTTGAAAACTGTGTGCCAGGATAAACAGCACGAACACTACTCATTTCGTGTGAAATTCTTTTTATAGATTCAATAACCTTATAATTCTCATTAGTTAACACAATATTGGAATATTTTCCCATTATATCAATCATAAGTCTTCTTACAGTATCTAGGCCTAATTCGTCCTTAGTACTTATAACTATTTCCAAACTTCTATCCATACCTATTTGCTTAATTTCTTTAATTGTAGAATTTAGTATATGCTTTCTTAATATCATTGCAAATTGAGGTGGAGTAGTAGGATTGTCATATTTGAAATCTGTAAGATGAATCCTTGCATTTTGAGGATTTGAAGAAATAAGTAATTTATAATTTTCTTTATTATAAATATTTAGTATAAGAATATGTTCATTAATTTGATAAATTTTTTGAATATGTCCATTTATCAATTTTTCATTAAATTCTTTCACTAACGATTTTAATACTATACCATCTAATGCCATATTAACTCCTTTTCATTTATTATTATAACATATTATTTATTAATTTTTTGTAACATTTCCTTGACTATTTTTATTTATGAATTACAATAATTAAAGAAGGAGATTATATGATTAAATCAATGACAGGATACGGTAAAAGTAGCTATATGGACGATAAACTTAATATTGAAGTTGAAATAAAATCTGTTAATTCTAGATTTTTAGATATCAATACTAGAATGCCTTATCAACTAAATTTCATGGAAGACAAGATAAATAAATTAATTAGAAAATATATTAAAAGAGGTAGAATTGATTTATTTATTAAGTCTAAAACTAAGAGTTTAGGTAATACAAATATCACAATAGATGAAGTACAAGCTGGAAAAATGTATGAAGCACTCAATAGTTTAAAAAACACATTTAATTTGGAAGGAGAATATAGAGATATTAGAATTTCAGATATATTAAGAAATGAAGATGTACTTAGATTTGAAGCTGAAGAATTAGATGATGAATATTTAAGCTTAGTTATACTAAATACAATTGAAGAGGTATTAGTACAGTTAGTAAACATGCGAATAGCTGAAGGTTTAAATCTAAAAAATGATTTATCTAATAATATAGATATTCTTAAAGAAAATAGAGAAAATATTTGCAATCAAGTAAAAAATCTAAAAGAAGAAATTAGAAATAAATTATTTGCTAATATACAAGAAATTTTAGATCAAAATATTATTAATGAAGATAGACTTGCAAATGAAATCGTATTTTATGCAGATAGACAAGATATTAATGAAGAATTATCAAGACTTAATTCGCATTTTATTCAATTTGAAGAAAGCCTAGAAACAAATGAAGCTATTGGAAAAAAATTAGATTTTATATCACAGGAAATGCTTCGAGAAGTAAATACGATTGGATCAAAAACTTCAAATATTAATGTGACTAATCATGTAATTGAAATGAAAACAACTATAGAGAAAATAAAAGAACAAGTACAAAATATTGAATAGAGGTTTTATGAAAGGGTTTTTATTAGTTATTTCTGGACCAACAGCTGCTGGTAAAGGAACAATAGTTAAAGAAATTTTAAAAAAACGTGATGATATTGTAACATCCATTTCTGTTACAACAAGATATCAAAGAGAAAATGAAGTAGATGGTGTAGACTATTTCTTTAAGACTCAAGAAGAATTTGATGAATTAATTGAAACAAATAAATTATTAGAGCATGCAGTAGTTCATGGCAATTTATATGGTACACCACTTGCATTTGTTGAAAAAAGTATTAATGAAGGTAAAGTTGTAATACTTGAAATTGATGTTCAAGGTGCAAGTCAAGTGAGAGAAAACTACGATAATGGGGTATTTGTATTCATGTTACCACCTAAAAAATCTGATATCGAAACAAGATTAAGACATAGAAATACTGAATCAGAAGATATGATTCAAACTAGACTTAGAAACGCAGAAGTAGAGCTAGCACAAATTAGATATTATGATTATTATTTAATCAATGATTATATCGATAGTGCTACAGAAAGATTAGAAGAAATTATAGATGAAGAATTAGAAAAAAGGAGAAAATAATGTTAAATCCATCATTTAAAAAATTATCAGAGATAAGTGACTCAAGATATGAAATAGCTATGATGACAGCTAAAAGAGCAAAACAAATCATAGATGGAGATAAACCACGTGTAAAAAATAAAGGTTATAAACCAGTAACTCAAGCATTAAGTGAAATTATGGAGAAAAAAGTAGTAAAAGAGGAAGAATAATGCTAAAAGATAAAAAAATCCTTATTGGTGTTACAAGTGGAATAGCTATATATAAAGTGCTAAGTTTAATAAGCTCACTTAGAAAACTTGGAGCAAAAGTTGAAGTTATTATGACTGAATCCGCAACTAAATTTATAAATCCAATTACATTTGAAACAATGGCAAATGGAAAAGTATATACAGATATGTGGATACATCCTGATAAGGTATTACATGTAGATATTACAAATGATGTAGATTTATTTTTAGTAGCGCCTGCAACTGCAAATACAATTGCAAAAGTATATGCAGGTATTGCAGATAATCTTCTTACAACGGCTATTTTAGCCTCTAAGGCGCCTGTATCATTTGCAGTATCTACTAATACCAATATGCTATTAAATCCGATAACACAACGAAATATTGAAGGATTAACAGATCTTGGATATGACTTCATAGATTCAAATGAAGGAGTTTTAGCATGTAATACTGTTGGTAAAGGAAGAATGGCAGAGCCAAGTGAAATACTTGAATATATAGAATATAAACTGACAAAAAAAGATTTAGAAAATAAAAAAATTATAGTTACAGCTGGTGCTACAATTGCAAGACTGGATCCAGTTAGATTTATGACAAATGATTCTTCAGGGAAAATGGGATATCAAATAGCCAAAAATGCAAGAAATAGAGGAGCGGATGTATATTTTATTCAAGGAAAAGTTAAGACTTCTCAGCTTGGAATGGTTGAAAATATTCACGTAGAAACGAATGAAGAAATGAAAGAAGCTATAGAGAATAATTTTAATGATGCTAATGCTGTAATCATGGCGGCAGCTCCTACTGATTATGAGTTTAAGACTTCTTTTGATTCAAAACTTAAAAAGAAAGATGAAGAAACTGTATTTAATATGAAAAAATCTTTAGATATACTGAAATATTTTGGTCAAAAGAAAGAAAATCAACGTCTAATAGGTTTTGCAGCGGAAACAGATGATTTATTAGAAAATGCAAAGAAAAAATTGAAGGCTAAAAATTTAGACATGATTGTTGCGAATGATGTATCAAAACAAGGTGCAGGATTTAATGTTGATACGAATATAGTAACTATGATTACTAATGAAGAAGAAACTTCTTATGATTTAATGTCAAAAGAAGATGTGGCAAATATTATTTTAGATAAATTGGTGAAAGATGTATTATGATGTAATATTAAAATCTAAAACTTCATTTTTAGATAGATTATTTACTTATGAATATGATGAAGAAATTGAAATAGGCACTAGAGTGATAGTTCCATTTGGAAATTCTAACTCTAAAAATCTTGGAATTATAGTTTCTATTCACGAAGGCGAAGTAGATTTTAAGACTAAAAAAATTACTGAAATAATCGATACAAAGCCTATCATTTCAAAAGAAATGGTAGAGCTTGCCTTATATATGATAAAAAATAATATATCTGATTACAGTTCAGCTGTTAATACTATTTTACCACCAGGAAGCATAGATACAGTAGAAGAATATTATAAAGCAAATGATAATTTAAAAAATATTGACACTGATTTATATGAGTTTTTAGATGATTATAAAAGTTTTATTGAAATTAAGAAAATATTTAAAAATAAATACAATATTAAAACAATAAATGATTTAGTAAAACAAAATTATATTGATTCTTATATTTCTTTAAATAAAAAATCAAGTATTAAATATATTGAATATATTCATTTAGAAAATCCTGAGTACTCTAATATAATACGAAAAAATGCTATAAAACAGTTAGCTATACTTGATTATTTATTTGAAAATGGAACTACAGAGAAATCTAAGCTTTTAAATGAAACAAAATCAACAAATAGTACATTAAAAACATTAGAAGATAAGAAATTAATTAAAGTAGAAAAAAAGGATATATATCGTAATATACTTGAAGAAGTAAAAAAATTAAAAAAAATTAAATTAAATGAAGAGCAACAAAAAGCTTATGATCTCATTTTAGGTACGACGGAAAATAATTTTTTAATTCATGGTGTTACAGGGTCTGGAAAGACTGAAATTTATTTACAATTAGTAGAGTATTATATAAACAAGGGAAAAGAAGCAATTATATTAGTTCCTGAGATTTCATTGACGCCACAGACTATTGAGAGATTTCAAGGAAGATTTGGTAAAAATATAGCTGTACTTCATTCAAAATTAACTATTTCTGAACGTGCAGATCAATGGAGAATGATTCGAGATAAAGAAGTAAAGATAGTAGTAGGTGCAAGATCAGCAATATTTGCACCATTTGAAAACATAGGAATTATAGTTATTGATGAGGAACATGAAAAGTCTTATCAATCAGAAAAAAATCCCAAATATTCTTCTATTGATATTGCAAAAAAAAGAGCAGAGTATCATGATGCAAAATTGGTATTAGGCAGCGCAACACCATCCATGAAAACTATGTATGATGTATATCTTAAAAAACTAAATCTTATTCGAATTAATAAGAGAGTAAATAATATTCAAATGCCTAATATTATTCGTGTAGACATGCGTGAAGAATTAAAGAAAAATAATTTAACCATGTTTTCAGAATTATTAAAAACTAGCATAGAAGATGCTATGAAAAAAAATGAGCAGATTATTCTATTTTTAAATAAAAGAGGACATACATCATTTGTATTTTGTAGAACATGTGGATATGTTCATAGATGCGAAGCTTGTGATGTAGCTATGACATATCACAAGTCAAAAGATAGACTAATATGCCATTATTGTGGTAGAACTGCATTAAAGAGAAAATCTTGTCCAAATTGTGGAAGCAAATGGATAAAAGAATATGGTGCAGGGACAGAAATGCTTGAAGAGCAAACTAGAGAGTTGTTTACAAGTGCAAAGGTATATAGAATGGATGCTGATACTACCACAAGTAAACAAGATTATAAAAAAGTATATAATATGATGCATAAAGGGGAAATAGATATTCTAATTGGAACCCAAATGCTTTCAAAAGGTCTTGATTTCCCAAATGTTTCTGTAGTTGGGATAGTTTCAGCAGATATAAGCTTAAATATACCTGATTTTAGAGCGCATGAAAATACATTTAATTTAATAACACAAGTATCAGGAAGGGCAGGTCGTGGAAATACTAAAGGTGAAGTAATAATTCAAACTTATAATCCTGATAACTATGCAATTAAGTATGCTGCTGAAAATAATTATTATGATTTCTTTAAAACCGAAATGACTGAAAGAAAAAAATTTAATTATCCACCTATAGTAAATATATTGAATATTAATCTTTCTTCAAAAGACCGATCATATGCAATAAGAGTTGGAAGAAGTATAACAATTTCAATAAACGAATTTATTAGAAACAAAGGCATTAATATAATTGAAATTACAGGACCTACACCAAGTGTGATTGAAAGAATAAATAATAGATATAGATTTGATATTATAGTCAAGTCTACAAATAAAAATGATTTAATAGATCTTTCACATGAACTTAGAAAAATAGACAAAGATTATAAAATTTATATTAATTATAAATTAGAGGAGGAATAATGGCTTTAAGAGTAGTTAGAAAAGTAGATGATCCAATACTATTGAAAAAAGCTAGAGATGTAAAAAAAATAGACGATAGATTATTACAACTTTTAGATGATATGGTGGACACTATGCACGAGGAAAATGGTATAGGGCTTGCCGGACCACAAGTTGGAGTGCTTAGAAGAGTATTTGTGGCTGATTTAGGAGATGGAAATATTTATAAAATTATAAATCCAGAAATAATTGAATCAGAAGGTGAAGATATAGATATAGAAGGTTGTTTATCAATTCCTAATTTTAATTGTACAGTAAAAAGAGCTGAAAAAATTAAAATGAAATATATGGATATAGAAGGAAATGAACAAATTATAGAAGCTGATGGAATGCTAGCTAAATGTTTCCAACATGAAAGAGATCATTTAGATGGAATATTAATCACATCAAAAATGATAGATGAAGTAACAGATGAAAATTATGAAGAAATTCTAAAAAAAATTGGAAAAGAAGATAGATTAGAATCTCAAAAAGATAATTAATAAAGCAAAAATGTAAAAATAGGACAATATAGTGGAGGGTGAATATGAAAAAAATTATATTTATGGGGACTCCTGAATTTTCAGTTAATCCTCTTGTATCACTACATGAAAATAAAGAAATTAGCGTAGAACTTGTAATTACAGGTCAAGATAAAAAAAGATCTAGAAATAAAATTTTACCGACTCCTGTAAAGTCTAAAGCTATTGAATTAGGAATAAAAACATATGAGCCTTCAAATGTTAATTCAGAAGAATCAATTAATTTAATAAATGATATTAATCCAGATTTTATAGTAGTAATTGCATATGGCCAATTAATAAAAGATGAATTATTAAGTAAATACAAAGATAGAATTATTAATATACACTCATCAATACTTCCTAAATATAGGGGAGCGGCTCCTATGCAATGGACTATATTAAATAAAGATAAACAAGCAGGAGTATGTAGTATGCTCATAGAAAAAACTATGGATACAGGTGATATTCTTGACATCGCTAAAATTGAAATAGATGAAAATACAGATATTGAAAGTCTACATGATAAATTATCTGAAATATCTGGTCCACTAATAGTAAATACTATATTAGACTATGATAATCTTTATAAAAATAGAACTAAACAAGATGAAGCAAAGGCTACATATTCTAAAAAGATAGATAAATCTATGGGACATATAGATTTTAATGAAGAAGCAAGTGATATAAAGGCAAAAATAATGGCTTTTTCTAATTGGCCAGGAACTTTTTCATACTATAAAAATAATAAAATAAAAATCCATAAAATTACCATAATTGAAAAATATACTGATAATAAGATAGGACAAATTATAGATGCAAACAAAGATGGAATTTTTGTCAATTGCTCTGATGCATGTATAAGGATAGAAGAAATACAGTTTGAAGGTAAGAAGAGAATGGATGTCAAATCTTTTTTACTTGGAAACGATATAGAGAAAGGTGAGTATCTTTCATAAGAATTAGGAGGGTTTATGGATTATTATATTTTATTAATAATTGCTATGTTTATAAGTATGTTTGCAAGCTTTAAAGTTAGAGGAAATTATGAGAAATTTTCAAAAGTAGCTGCATCATCAGGATTGACTGGAGAAGAAGCTGCTAAAATTATACTAGATAGAAATGGAATCTATGACGTAACAGTTCAACCTATTAATGGTGTATTAACCGATCATTATGACCCAAGATCAAAAGTGATTAGACTTTCACAAGGGATATATGACTCTAATTCTGTATCAGCAGTATCCGTAGCAGCTCATGAAGTCGGACATGCTATCCAAGATAATGAAGGATATGCTTTTCTAAGATTTAGATCCGCTTTAGCCCCAGTAGTTGGATTTACTTCAAGATTTACATTTGTACTTATTTTTATAGGATTTTTATTAGAGCTTGTAGAATTAATTGATGTAGGAATAATACTATATTCATTATCAGTGCTATTTCATATAGTTACATTGCCAGTTGAGATAGATGCTAGTAGAAGAGCGATGGATACTTTAGTTGCAAATAATATAATCACAGTAGATGAAAAATCTGGAACTAAAAAAGTATTGGGTGCAGCTGCAATGACTTATATTGCTTCAATGCTTACTTCAATAATACAATTATTAAGATTTATAAGTATGAGAAATGATAGAAGATAGTATTACTAATTTAGCAAATATCTTTAATGATATTTGCTTTTTATATTTGGGAGGACGTTATTAAAGCAAGAAGAGCTGCCATAAAGGCAATAGATGAAATTATAAATAATAATAAATATAGTAATTATGTAATTAAAGATTCAATAGATGAAGTAGATGATTTAGATAAATCTTTATATAGAAAAATTGTATATGGAGTTGTTGAAAATCAAAAATATTTAGACTATATAATTTCAAAACTATCAAAAACACCATTTAAAAAGTTAGATAAAGATGTAGTAAATATACTAAGAATAGCTATTTATGAACTTATATTTCTTAATTCAAAAGAATATGCAGTTATAAATGAAGCTGTAAAGAATACACAAAAAATCAATTTCAGACTTAAGGGATTTGTAAATGGAAATCTGAGAAGTTTTTTGAGAGATAAAGAAAGATATATGGAAGTAGATATTGAAGATATAGATGAATACTTATCAATAAGATATAGTGTAAATAAAAGTTTAATCCTTTATCTAAAAAAATATTATGATAATTATGTTGAGATAGTGAAAGATTTTAACAATGCACCTCATATGAATATTAGAGTAAATACAAATATAATTACTAGGTCTAAACTATCAGATCAATTTAAAAAATATGGATTTAGTACTGAAGAATCAAGTATCTCTAAAGATTCATTAATAGTTGAAAATCCTGAAAATATAATAGATACAGAGGAATTTAAAAAAGGTCTTTTTACTATACAAGATCAATCATCATCGTTGGTAAGTGAAATATTGAATCCTAGTGAATATTCAGAAGTTCTCGATTTATGTGCAGCACCAGGTTCTAAAAGTACACATATAATGCAAATAATGAATAATAAAGGTCATTTGGTTTCTAATGATGTATCTTTCAATAAATTAGAAAAAATTAAAGAAAATTTTACAAGAATGAATTTTAAAATGCCTGAAATAACCAATTATGATGCTAGTAAATTTATTGAAGAGTTTAGAAATAGATTCGATTATATACTTGTGGATGCCCCTTGCTCTGGTCTTGGAGTAATAAAAAGAAAACCTGAGATAAAAATAGAAAGACAATTCGAAGATATTGAGAGTTTGAGTCACTTACAATTTGAAATTCTTGAAAATACTTATACTTATTTAAAAAATGGCGGGTATTTAGTGTATAGTACATGTACATTAGGAGATTTAGAAAATATAGATGTAGTTAATAAGTTTTTAGAAAATCATAGGGATTTAAGTATCGTAAAGATTAATGGAAAAGATTTTATTGAAATACTTCCAAGTGCAAAAAATGACGGGTTTTTCATATGTAAAATTTATAAAAAATGATTAATATGATATAATTACTATTATTTGCATAAGTAGGTTATTATGAGATATTTTACAACAACTGATATAGGAAGAGTTAGAGATAATAACGAAGACAGTTATTTAAACTTTTCAGGTGAAAATTTCAATTTATTTATAATTTGTGATGGGATGGGTGGACATAGTGCAGGAGAAGTTGCGTCCAAAATGGCATCGGAAATTGTAAGTAATGAAATCATAAAAAATTTTAATCCAAATGAAATATTTGACACTATAGCTCATTCGGTAAAAGTTGCACATAATAAAATATTTGAGGAATCCCAAAACAATGAAAATTATAAGGGGATGGGGACAACCTTAATTTTGGCATTAATACACAATGATACATTATATTATGCAAATGTTGGAGATAGTAGATTATATCTTTATCATAATCAAGAGCTTAAACAAATCACTAAAGATCATTCATTTGTTCAAGAGTTATTAGATTCTGGAGCTATAACTGAAGAAGAATCAAAATTTTATCCTAAGAATAGGATTACAAGTGCTTTGGGAACATCTATTAATTATAAAATAGATATAGATAGGTTAATATTAAATAAAAAGGATTATTTACTTTTAACATCAGACGGTTTAACAGATATGATAGATGATAGTGATATATTAGATGTATTGAAGAATGAGTATGAAGTTGACGAGAGTTGTGAAATACTTCAATACATGGCGAATTCTACAGGTGGTAAAGATAATATTACTATTACTTTGATAGAGATTGAATGAGGTCATTATGAATGGTGAATTATTAAATAATAGATATAAAATTAATGAAATTATAGGAACGGGTGGAATGGCAGTAGTATATGATGCTTATGATACTTTGCTTTCAAGAAAAGTTGCTATTAAAATACTTAAAGATGTTTTTGTTGAAGGTGAAGAATTTATCGATAGATTAAAAAATGAAGCATCTGCCTCAGCATCACTTATTGACGACAATATAGTATCAATTTATGATATGGGAAGACATGAATATAATGGTAAAACAATTGAGTATATTGTTATGGAAAAAATTGAGGGTAAGACATTAAAAGATATCATCAATGAACAAGCTCCATTAGATAGCAAAAAAATAATATATTATACTCAACAAATTGCAAAAGCACTTCAAACTGCCCATATACATGGTTTAGTACATAGAGATATAAAACCGGCCAATATACTTGTAACAAATGATGATAAGATTAAAGTTACAGATTTCGGGATTGCAAGAGTTGCTAGTGATGCTACTATAACTTATACTTCTTCAATTTTAGGTACGGTTCATTATATCTCACCAGAACAAGCTAAAGGTCAAAGTATAGATGCAAGATCTGATTTATATTCTTTAGGGATTGTACTTTATGAAATGGCTACTGGTAAGGTGCCATTCGGAGGGGACAGTCCTGTTAGTATTGCTGTAAAACATATTCAAGAAAAACCAGCATTAATTACAGATATAATACCTGATTTTGATGAAAATTTAGCTTTAATAATAAATAAATTGCTTGAAAAAAATCCTGAAGATAGGTATAAAACAGCAAGTAATCTACTTATAGATATAAATAAACTAATATCTGGAAATGAAATAAATATTCAATATATTCCAAACAAGACAGATTCGGACATTGAAAAAGGTCATACTATAAAAACTAAAGTTACCTATACAACTAAAGAAGAAGTAAAACAAGAAGAAGAAAAAGAAAAGAAAAAAATAAGTAAACCTTTATTGATTTTATTAACTATACTTTTACTTTCTGGTGCCATCTATACTATTAATATTTTGATAAGTGGCTTTATTAACTCTAAGCAAACAGAAACTGAGATTAGAATGCCAAGTGTATTAGATATCTCTGAAGAATCTGCAGTACAAAGACTTGAAGATTTGGGATTGCATGTAATTATAAAAGAAAGAGTATATGATTCTGAAATAATAGCTGGAAATATAATAAGACAATCAATTGAGCCAAATACTTCTGTTACTAAGGGTCAAAATGTTGAATTAACAGTAAGTAAAGGAAAAGAATTAATAAAAGTTCCTAATATAAAAGGATTCACGCTTGATAGTGTTGAAAAACTTATTCGTGATTATGGGTTTGAGATAGGAGTTAAAACTAAAGAAGTAAATGATGCTCCTGAAAATACGGTTATAAGACAATTACCTGAAGCAAACGAAATGGTTGCTGCAGGAACTAAAATTGATATAGTAATAAGTTTAGGACCTCAAGATAATAAAGTTACAGTTCCTAATTTAGAAGGTTTAAGTCAATCTGTAGCAATATCAACAATCTCTTCTTCAGGATTGGTTCTTGGTTCAATAAATAAAGAACATAGCGATACTGTTCCAGAAAATGATGTTATATCTCAATCTCTTGAAGTAGGCAGTTTAGTTAGTGAGGGTTCTTCTATAGATATAACTATAAGTATTGGACCGGAAGTAAAAATAATTGAAACAGAAAAAGAAACAGAATCAGAAACAGAAAAAGAAACAAATCCAGAATCTTCTGATAATCCAATGATTAGTTATGATTTCAAATTAAATATTCCAAAAAATTCTGAGGAATCATTTAATGTAAAAATTATTAATAAAAATACTGGAGTTACTATATATAATAAGAATCATAATAAATCTGAAGCTGATTCTGATGGAATTATTAAAATAAGAATTCAAGCACCAAAAAATAGTGAATTTACTGTTTTGTACGATGATAAAGAAACGAATGCAAATTATGAATAAACATGGGATAATTAATAAATCACAAAAAGAAATATATCATGTATTAGTAAATGGAAAAGAGTATTTGTGCAAAGCGAGAGGAGTTTTTAGAGAAAAATCTATAAAACCTCTTGTGGGGGATAGAGTTGAAGTTCAGATACTAGATGATGCTACGGGATATATTGAGAATGTATTTGAAAGAAAAAATTCTTTAATTAGACCTCCAATAGCGAATATTGATCAGTTGCTATTAGTTTCAAGTCTTACAAATCCTAAATTAAACTATAATATATTTGATAAATATCTTGTAATGCTTGAACATTTTGAAATCCCTGTGAAACTTGTAATAAATAAAGTAGATTTAGCAAGTAGAGAAGAAATAGATGAATTTGTAGAAATATATAGTAAAACTGATTACGAATATATATTTACTTCAGCAAATCAAAATCATGGAATAGATGATTTAAGAAGATTACTTGAAGGTAAAATTTCATCATTTGCAGGTCCTTCAGGAGTTGGGAAATCTACATTACTAAATTTATTGCATGATGATTTTTATGCGGAAACTGGAAGTATAAGCGATAAAAATAAAAGAGGACGACATACTACTAGACATGTTGAACTTTTTGAAATAGATGATGAAACATTTATATTTGATACTCCAGGATTTAGTGCATTAAACTTAGATTTTATTGAATCACATGAAGAGGTGAAAGAATATTTCCCAGAATTTAACAAATATTCTGAACAATGTAAATTTAGAAATTGTATGCATATAAATGAGCCATCATGTAAAGTTAAGGAAGCAGTAGAGAATTCTTTAATCAGTAAAAATAGATATGAAAATTATATATATATTGTGGAAGATATAAAAAAAGAAAGGAAATTTTAATGAAAGAAATAGCTCCATCATTACTTGCAGCTGATTTTTATGATTTAAAATCACAAATTGAAGAATTAAATTCAACTAGAATAAAGTATTTACATTTAGATATTATGGACGGAAATTATGTTCCTAATATTTCATATGGACCTGATATAATTAAAAATTTAAGGAATCACACGGATTTAATTTTTGATGTACATTTGATGATTGAAAAACCAGAAAATTATATTGATAATTTTGTAGATGCTGGTGCTGACATAATTTCTTTTCATCCGGAAACTACAAAACATCCAAATAGATTAGCTAATTATATAAAATCAAAAGGTGTCAAAGCAGGGATAGTATTAAATACTCATGTAGATGAATCAGTTTTGAAATATTTAATAGATGATATTGATTTAATACTTGTAATGACTGTAGTTCCAGGATTTGGAGGACAAAGCTTTATTCCACAAATAATGAATAAGATAGAAAATATTAGAAAAATAATAGATGAATCAAATAGAGATATTATTTTAGAAGTAGATGGTGGAATTAAAATTGACAATATAAAAGAAGTATCTGATGCAGGAGTTGATTTATTTGTAGCGGGTTCTGCAGTATTTAATGAAAAAGGAATAACAAACAATGTCAATGAATTCTATAAAAAACTTGAAAACTAGTCAATATAGTAAAGCTAGTATATTTGCTGGTGCTAAGATTTCAGGAGTAAATTTCGAAAACTTAGATAATAGTTATATAGTTGCGGTTGATAAGGGTTTAGAATATCTCAAAGATAATGATATAAATATCAATGTAGCTTTGGGGGATTTCGACTCATTAGATTCTAAATATTTTAATGATATTTATGTAAAAGAAGACAAAGTTATAAGATTTAATAAAGACAAAGATATGACTGATTTAGAACTTGCAATAAATCATGTTATAGATATGGGGATTGAAAATATAGATATTTATGGCGGAATTGGTTCTCGACTTGATCACACATTAGCGAATATCTATATGCTCAAAAAATATAAAAAATATAAAATAACACTTATAAATGAAAATAATAAGATTATATTTGTAGAAGATAATATTGAAATAAATAAAACTGATAAATACAAATATATTTCTTTTTTACCTACAAATGATAAATGCAAATTTTCTGTAAATGGTGTAAAATGGCCGTTGCAAAATCACTATTTAGAATATGGATCATCACTTACAGTTTCAAATGAAATAATTTCTATTGCAAGTATCGAAATTCATGAAGGGAATTTATTTGTAATTTTAAGTAAAGATTAATTATTGAGGAGTTCATCAAAACTTTCAGGGTTTTGTATGAGCTTTTCTTTTTGTTTTCTAGTAAGCCTTTTTATTTTGTTTTCATATGACATAGCTTCGTTTTTGCTAGAACATTCTTTAGTGAATACATATTTAACAGGAGTCCTAGTTCTTGTATATTTTGAAGCTTTTTTACTATTATGTGATATAATTCTTTTTTCTAAATCGATAGTATATCCAGTGTAATAGGTCATATCACTACATTCTAGTATATATACATAAGCTGCTTTAGTCATTAAATTCTCCTAATACTCTGTTTATATCATCAAACTTAAATCCTTTACCTGCAAAATATCTAAATATTTTTTGCTTTTCGGTATAATCAGAAACTTTTTTATTTTTATATTTTTTTTCGTACAATATCTTTATATTTTTAAATTCGATATCTTTATCAATAATTTCAATAAGTGGATTATATATATTGGATTTGATTCCTTTAGAATTTAATTTAAATTTAACATAAGAAATAGAGGAATTTTTTATATTTAGTAAATATTCAATATAATCTTTTGCATATCTATAATCATCTAAAAGATTTAATTTTTTATAATAATCAATAACTCTATCTTCTACATTTTTATCAATTATCTTATTTTGGATTTTTCTTCTAGTTTCATACTCAGTTCTAGCTTTATAATTTATATAATTTTCAGCTATTTTTTTAGCTATTTGATAATTATTTTCGCTTAAAATCTCTTTAAATAATTCTTCAGAAACTTCCATATCTTTTGTAAGATTTAATTTATCATATAATTCATAAGAAATCATGTATTTTTCGTCTTCAATTTTAATATCAAATATTGACTTTTTTTCGTTGTATTTAATATTCTCAATTTTCATATTAACCTCTATTGAATTATAACATAAATTTAAGTGTCAAAATATTTTAGATTATGATATTATAAAAATAAAAAGGAGTTTAATATGGGATTAATTAAAGTAATTACTGATGCTATAGGTGGAACGCTAGCAGAACAATGGCAAGAAGCAATCAAGCCATCTGATTTAACAAGCGGAGTTATCATGACATCAGGTACTAGATTTAGAGAAGATAGTGCTAGAAATTCAAATAAAAAAGGTTTTAGTGATGTTATTTCAAATGGCTCTTTAATTCATGTTCCTGAAAATACTTGTATGTTACTTGTTGATGGTGGACAAATAATTAGTACAAGTGCTGAAGCTGGTTATTTTAAGGTAGACAATTCAACATCTCCAACAATATTTCAAGGTGAATTAGGTAAATCATTTAAAGATTCATTTGAAAGATTTAAATTTGGTGGTGTTACTCCAAGAGAACAAAAAGTTTATTATATTAATTTACAAGAAATTAGAGATATTAAATTTGGAACATCTAATCCTGTAATGTATCATGATGCTAGTTACGGTTTAGATTTAGAAGTAAGAGCTCATGGTAATTATTCAATTAAAGTAATAGATCCAATTCTATTTTACAAAGAAGTAGTATATAAAAGTGATAAACAATTTACAACTGAATCATTTACTCAGTCATTCCAATCAGAATTTATGGAAGCATTACAAGCAGCTATATCAAATCTATCAATAGATGGAATCAAAATTTCACAACTTCCTTCTCAAGGACGTAATTTAAGTAAATACATGACTGATGTTTTAGATGAACAATGGACAAGCACAAGAGGGATTGACATAGTTAGTGTAGGTATTAATTCTATATTCTACACAGATGAATCTAGATCAATACTTATGGAAAGAAATAAAGGTGCTATGCTTACAGATCCATCTATTAGACAAGGTTATGTACAAGGTTCTGTTGCTAGAGGCTTTGAAAATGCTGGGAAAAATGAATCAGGTTCAGCAAATACTTTTATCGGAATGGGAATGGGCATGAATGCTTCAGGTGGACTTTTTGGAGATATGACAAAGTCAAATCAAGAAGAAATTAACAATCAAGTTAAAGAGCAAAATCAACAAACAAATTCTAGCGATACATGGACTTGTGGAGATTGTGGTTCAGTAAATACTGGAAAATTCTGTTCAAATTGTGGAAGTAAAAGACCAGAAGTTCAAAATGCTTCATTTTGTAGCAATTGTGGTTATAAATTTGAAAATCAAAGACCGAAATTCTGTCGAAACTGTGGTCAAGCGCAAGAATAGGTAGAAATAATGACAGTTTATTCATATAAATGTCCAAATTGTGGAGCTTCATTAAAATATAATCCAGAAGAAGAAAAGCTTTCATGTGAATACTGTTCTTCATCTTTTACTAAGGAAGAAATCGATCTTTATTTACTAAATAATCCCGATAAAATCGAAAAAACTGTTGAAGAAGTCGAAAAAGAAGAATTAAATAGTAATGAAAAAGAAGATTTCGAAAATAATGTAATTCACGGATATACATGTAATAATTGTGGTGCAGAGGTGGTAACTGATGATACAACTCTTACCACATTCTGTTACTATTGTCATAGTCCAGTAGTTATAGTAGAAAGAGGTATAGGTAGTTTTAAACCAGACTATATAATTCCATTTAAAATATCAGAAAATGAAGCTAAAGAAAACTTTTTAAAATGGGCAAAATCGAAAAGATATGTACCAAAATCTTTCTACTCAAGTTCTCAATTATCAAAAATTACTGGAATGTATTTACCTTATTGGTCTGTAGAAGCAGATTACGATGTTGAAATAAGAGGTAAAGGATATAATGATGAAAGAAAAGTTGCTGGAGATTATGAAATAAAGACCACAAATGAATATGATATTGACACAACTGGCAATATCACTATTGATGATGTATCAGAATTAGCATATTCCAAAGTTGAAAGAAATAAGATGGATTCTATAACTCCATATAATTTTAAGGAGAAAGAAGATTTTAAATTTTACTATTTAAATGGATTTTTCTCAGAAATATATGATATTGAAAGAGAAGATATTACACCAATTATAGATGGTAGACTTGAAGATTATAAAAATGGATTGTTAAAGAATATAACTTCAAAATATCAAAGAGTAAAATTATCTAATAATAAAATAGAAGAAGTTAATAGAAAATGGAATTATGTATTACTTCCTACGTGGATGCTTACATACAAATATAATGATGAAATGTATGTTTTCACTATGAATGGCCAAACCTCTAAATTTTATGGCGATTTACCAATAGATAAAAAACTTGTAAGAAGAGATCAATTTATTGCTGCCATAATAATATTTATATTGGCTCTGATAGGAGGATACTTCTTATGGTAAAGAAAATTACTCTATTAGTTATGATTATTATGATTACAATATATCCATCAAATGCATATGCACTAAGGGACGACTACAAATCTGATGGAAATTATATTGAAGATTATGCTAATATTTTTGATGATAATTTAGAAAAAGAGAAAAAAAATAATTTTATTTCATTATTAAACGAATACAATGTACCAGTATATCTATATACCATAGAAGAATCCCATTCATATAGTTCAAGAGATTTAGCTGATGAACTTTTATATCAAAGAGTTGGACTAGATAAAGATGGCATTCTATTACTAATAGATATGTATAATAGTGAAATTTATATTACAGCCTCTGGTAACTATGCTATAAAAATAATGGATGATGATAGAAAGGAAGAATTACTTGATGTAATTGCTCCATTAATTAGGACTGATTCAAATTCAGTAATGGATAAATATTATAGTATAATGAATCGATATTTTACTGAGGGTGTTAAATCGGGACTAATAATTCAACAAGAAAAATCAATAGAATTAAAAGATATTATTATAGCTGCTGTAGCTAGTGTGGTAGGATTTTTTGGTTCACAACCAGTTTTTAAATCCTCTGCTATATCTAATCCTGGAAAAAAAGTTTTTTCACTTATGGATTCCAGCAATATGAATAATCTTTTAATAAAGGATGCTTTCTTTAATTCTAGAACAACTAGAAATCGAATAATGAGATCAGTTAGTTCGGGATCTAGTGGTGGTAGAAGACCTACTTCTACGACTCATAAGTCCTCACGTGGAGGAACATATACGGGAAGTGGAAGAAAATTTTAATAATAAATCTACAATATCTACTAATATTAAGAGATATTCTAGATTATATTTTTTAAATATTAATGTTGTAGTATTTATTATTAATAGAATTCCCATGTTTATTATTTTATTATAATTTTCACTTTAAATTCAACTTGAAGACTTGAAAAATACTCATTTATTTGACATTTGAATTTAAAAATGGTATTCTATTTCAAGTATGGAGGGAGATATGGCAGAATTAAAGTTTGAAATTATAGAAAATCTTGGCGTTCTTTCTGTTAATGAAAAGGGATGGAAGAAAGAATTAAACATCGTTTCATGGAATGAAAGACCAGGAAAATATGATTTAAGAGATTGGAATCAAGAACATACAAGAATGAGTAAAGGAATTACATTTACTGAAGAAGAGGCTAAAGCTTTAAAAGAAATTTTGGAACAAGAATTTAACAATTAACTAAAAGACCTATTCTTTGATAGGTCTTTTAAAGTAGATGAGGGAATTATGATTTTTGCAATAGCGGATTTACATTTAGATATAACAAAAGAAAAAGACATGTCCGTTTTTGGTGGAAATTGGGATAATTATGAGGAAAAAATTTTTGGTAATTGGAACAAAAATATCAAAGAAGATGATTTAGTTTTGATTCCTGGTGATATTTCATGGGCAATGAAATTAGAAGATGCAAAACTTGATCTAGACAGGATTGAAAAATTAAATGGTACTAAAATTATTCTAAAAGGAAATCATGATTTTTGGTGGACTTCATTAAGTAAATTAAATAGATTAGACTATAAGAGCATATATTTTTTACAAAATAATTCATATAGATATAAAGATACTCTTATAGTAGGTACAAGAGGTTGGGATAGTCGAGATAGTATAGGATTTAATGATCAAGATGAAAAAATATTTCAAAGAGAATTGATTAGACTTGAAATATCTATAAATGATGCTATAAATAAAAACAAAGATTATGATGAAATTATTGCAATCATGCATTATCCACCTTTTGATAGAAAATATTTACCGAATGAATTTGAAGAAATATTTATTAAATATAATATAAAAAAAGTAATTTATGGACATATTCATGGAGATAAAGGAAGTAAAATGCCAAATAAAGAAATTAATGGTATTAGATATTATTTTGTATCTGGTGATTTTATTGATTTTAATCCAGTTATGATTTCGTAAGAGGAGTAAAAATGGGAAATGATAAAGTGTTGTTAACTCAAGAAAAATATGATGAGTTACAAAAAGAATTAGAATATTTAATCACACAAAAAAGAGCTGAAGTATCTGAAAAGATAAAGAGAGCTAGAGGATTTGGAGATTTATCTGAAAATGCTGAATATGATGAAGCAAAAGATGAACAAGCAAAAGTTGAATCTGATATAATAAGAATCGAACAACAATTAAATAAAGCTGAAATTATTAAAGTTAAATCAAATTCATCTAAAAAACATGTTTCAATAGGTGATAAAGTTAAAATTAAAGATAAAACAAAAAACAGGGAGCTTGAACTAACAATTGTTGGTACTATAGAAGCTAATGTTGATGAAAACTTAATTTCAAACGAGTCACCACTTGGAAAAGCTCTATTAAATGCAAAAGAAGGGGATATAGTAGAGGTTAAGATAAGACATAACAATTTACAATATGAAGTGTTAAAGATTATAAGATAAAATAAGAGGTAAAAATGGCAGAATTAAATATTAATGAAATGCTTCAAATTAAAAGAGACAAGTTAAGAAGCTTAAAAGAAAGCGGAAATAATCCTCATATCATTGAAAAAGTTGATGTGAATGCAAAAGCTAAAGAAATAATTGACAATTTTGATGAATATGAAGGAAAAGAAGTAAAAGTTGCTGGACGTATTCTAGCAAAAAGAGTTTTTGGTAAAATAAATTTCTTCTCTTTACAAGATTCTACAGGTAGAATTCAAATATTTAATAGAGAAAATGTATTAGGGGAAGATCTATATAATAAAACTAAAGAGTTTGATTTAGGTGATATAGCATATTTTGAAGGTGAAATAATCAAAACTCAAACTGGTGAAATATCAGTATTAACTAAAGACTTTAAATTACTAACTAAATCATTACAAATTTTGCCAGAAAAATTCCATGGTTTAAAGGATATGGATTTAAGATATCGTCAAAGATATGTTGATTTGATTGTAAATCCAGAAGTTAAAGATGTTTTCAAAAAGAGAACAAAAATTCTTTCTTCAATTAGAGAATTTCTTGATAATAGAGATTTCCTTGAAGTTGAAACACCTATTTTAAATACAATTGCAGGTGGGGCAGCAGCTAGACCATTTATAACACATCATAATTCACTTGATATTGATATGTATCTAAGAATTGCAAATGAATTATATTTGAAAAGATTAATAGTTGGTGGCTTCGACAGAGTATATGAAATGGGACGTATGTTTAGAAATGAAGGTATGGATGCTACTCATAATCCTGAATATACCGCTATGGAATTATATCAAGCTTATGCAGACTACAATGATATGATGTCTATTACAGAAGAGATGATACTTTCAGTTAACCAAAAAGTAAATGGTGGAAATACAGTTGATTATCAAGGTACTACATTAGACTTTTCAATTCCTTGGAAGCGTATTACTATGGTAGATGCAATTAAAGAATATTCAGGAATTGATTTTAATGAGATTAAAGATTATCAAGAAGCTAAAAAGTTAGCTAAAGAACATAATATTGAAGTAAAATCAACAGATAAATTAGGAAATATAATCAATTCATTCTTCGAAGAATATGTTGAGGATAAATTAATTCAGCCTACATTTATAACTCAATATCCAGTAGAAATTTCACCTCTTGCAAAGAGAAATCCTGAAAATCCAAAAATGACACAAAGATTTGAAGCTTTTGTAATGGGTAAAGAAATTGCGAATGCATTTAGTGAATTAAATGATGCTGAAGATCAAAAAGATAGATTTAAACACCAATTAGAACTAAGAGAAGCAGGTGATGAAGAAGCTAATCTATTTGATGAAGATTTTGTAAATGCGATTGAAGTAGGTCTTCCACCAACAGGAGGACTTGGTATAGGTATTGATAGATTAGTAATGTTCTTAACTAATCAAACTACAATAAGGGACGTACTTTTATTCCCAACAATGAAGCCATTAGCACATGAAAAAGTTAAAAATGAAGAACAAGAAATAGTTTCAACTGAAGTTACAAATGAAAGTACAATAGAAGCACCAAAACTTGATTTATCAAAGGTTAAAGTTGAACCATTATTTGAAGAATTTGTTGATTTTGAAACATTCACAAAATCAGACTTTAGAGTTGTAAAAGTAATTAATTGTGAAGAAGTACCTAAATCTAAAAAATTATTAAAATTCACATTGAATGATGGTACAAATCAAGAAAGAACTATACTATCAGGTATAAAAAACTATTATTCAGCTGAAGAATTAATAGGAAAGACACTAGTAGCAATCACAAACTTACCTGAAAGAAAAATGATGGGTATACCATCACAAGGTATGTTAATCTCTGCAGTATATGAATATGATGGAAGTGAAGGATTAAATCTTTTAATGCTTAACTCTAATATTCCTGCAGGAGCTAAATTATATTAAAGAATACACTAATTATGAAACTGGGGTTTACACTGAATCCCAGTTTAATTTTTAGGGATATGTATGAATTGTAATATTTTTCTGTTATTTCTTTATTAGTCGTGTGTATATTTAGTATAATAGAACTAGATAAATTAGAATTTATGAGGATGTTTATGATAAAGTTTTTAAATAATATAAGGAGTGCAGAAAATTTAATATCGACTAAGAGAAAAACTATAAATACCATAGCTCTGTTGTTTCTCGGAATAGCTTTGGGAACATTTTCAAAATTTATGGACGTTCATCAAGCTGAACTTCCAAGTATTCTTATGGAGATAGATGGAGCATTAGATATTACTAATTTTCTTGGGCGTTTCGCAATCTGGGTATTGATTGCACTTTGTATTTCTATTTATAGCAATTCAGCTATAAGAGCAAGCTTTAATGTTTTTGCATTTTTTATTGGTATGGTTACAAGTTACTATTTGTATTCATACTATATTGCAGGATTTTTCCCAAGAAATTATGCGATGATTTGGTTTGGGTTTACTGCCGTTTCTCCATTACTGGCTTTTGTATGCTGGTATGCAAAGGGGAAAAGCAAACTGGCATTTATACTATCGGTGCTGATTTTGGCAGTATTGTTCAATATGTGTTTTGTATATGGATATTGGTATTTTAGTTCAAGGTCTGTTTTGGAAGTGATAGTATTTATTACTGGAGCTATGGTTTTGAAGAGAGAGACATTGAGGGATTTTGTTCTGATGGTAACAATTAGTATAATACTTGCATTCTTTTTGAATATCGTTATTCCATTCCATTTTGGATAAATCCCAGTTTGTCGAGTAAAATAACTAAATAGAAATGTAAGAGATGATAGATAATTAAACTCTATCGTCTTTTTTATACTCAAAATTAGGAGGTTAAAATGGTAAGGATAAGATGTCCCACTAAAAACAATTGAATTTATAAGTATAGAAAAATGAATATGAACATTAAACGAGGAGTACCTATAGCGTTACTTCATTTTATATTTACAGTATTAGCAACTACATTTAGGATGACAAATGAAGGACAAATAGAAAGTCAAATTGAATAATTCTCCCGAATATGATACAATATTCGGGAGAAAGGTGGCCAAAATGAATTCCTATTTAGATCAAATAAAAAATAGAATTAAAAATTTTGATAGTGGAAAAGTTTTTATAAATAATGATTTTTTAGATATAGCGGGAAATGAAACTGTCCGTAGAACTTTAAATCAATTAGTTAGGGAAAATAAAATAAAAAGAGTAATTAATGGATTCTATTATAATCCAAAATATAGTGAATTAATTGGAGAGTACGAAGCAGTATAAATTCACGAGTTAGCACTTGCCATAGCAAGAAAATACAATTGGAATATTGCACCATATAATAGTACAGCATTAAACTTATTAGGACTTTCAACACAAGTTCCAACTCACTATAAATATATATCTAGTGGAAGATATAAGGAATATAAAATTGAAGATACCATTTTAGAATTTAAAAAAGTAAATCCAGGAGAAATTTCCAATATGTCCTTAAAGACTGCAACAGTTATTCAAGCAATTAAGTCTTTGGGAAAAGAAAATATAACAAGAGAAGTTATACGAAAGATAAGAGAAAACTTAACTGAAAAAGAAAAATTAGATTTAATGAACGAATCCAAATCTGTACCAGCTTGGATATATGAAGTAATAAGAGAAATTTGCGAGGCTAAAGATGAATAAGTTTTATATAGAAAATAAAGAAGACTTGCGAGTTTTAATAGTAAATACCGCCAGAAAGAAAAATATATCTGAAGCAGTCATTGAAAAAGACTATTGGGTTACTTTTATCTTAGACTATCTATTTAATGAAAATAAATGGAGAGAATATTTTACTTTTAAAGGTGGAACATCACTTTCAAAATGTTTTGGACTTATAGAAAGATTTTCTGAATATATAGATATAATCTTAGACTGGCGAATATTAGGATATAAAGAAAAAGAACCATGGATAGAAAGATCAAATACCAAGCAAGATAAATTCAACAAAGAAGTTAATGAAAAGACAGAAGTATTTTTAAGAGATGAATTTTTAAATGTTTTAGAAGAAGATTTAAAGGACATGGATTTTGAATTTTGGGTTGATACTTTTGATTCACAAACAATTCTGTGTAAATATCCTAAAATCTTTGAATCTAATTATTTAACACAAAATATAAGGCTTGAAATAGGAAGTCTTGCGGCATGGACACCTGCAATTGAAGTTAAAATTTCGCCAATAATTAGTGAAGCTTATCCAAATGTGTTTAAAGAGAAAACAAGCATAAGAACAGTGTCAGCAGAGAGAACTTTTTGGGAAAAGGCAACTATTTTACACCACGAAGCAAATAGACCGGAATCTTCTCCTATGCCCCACAGATATGCGAGACACTTTTATGACCTATATAAAATATCGAAGTCAGATTATAAAAACAAAGCCTTAGAGGATAAAGATTTATTAAAAAAAGTGACTGAATTTAAAATGAAATTCTACCCTAGAATGTGGGCAAGATATAAAAATGTAATAGATGGCAAATTGAAGTTAGTTCCAAGAGAGTACCGATTACCTGAAATAGAAAAAGATTATAAGTTTATGTCTGAAATGATTTATGGAGACTATCCAAATTTTGAAGAGATTATAAAAGTTCTTCAAGAACTAGAAAAAGAAATTAATAAGTAAGTAGAATCATCCCGAAAATAACACAATATTCGGGAGAAATACTTTGAGCGAGAGAGAAATCTTTCAATCTTTTTGTGGATTTACCAAATCAAAACCACCAGATTAGCTGGTGGTTTTGAATTTTTAGAATTAATAATATAATATATATTATTAATAATTAAGAGAAAGAAAACATATGGATAAAAGAGATTTAGAGAAACAAGAAAGAATATTAAGAAATAAGAAACGAGCTAAAAAAAGAAGATTAGCTAATATAAAGTTTACATTGTTTGTTTTTGTACTATTATTTGGAAGTTATCAAATAGTAAAAGCTGTAATCTATAGAAACAACACTATTCATCATACGATTGATGAAAATAATAATAATAATTTAGAATCAGATGAAAATATTATTAATCAAAATGATAATTCAAGACAAAATGAAATTGTTATTGATGAAAATAAAATTTACAATATTGATGATGGCTATGATTATACTGCACATTCAATGCTTGCAGTTGACTTATCAAATGATGAAATTATATTTGCAAAAAATCCAAATGACAAAGTTCTTCCTGCAAGTATAGCTAAGCTTTTTGTAATAGATTTTGCAACCAACTATTTAGATTTAGATGATATAGTTACTCCATCCCATGAGGCTATAAATAGGGTAAAACAAGACTCATCCATGGCTTATATTGCAATTCAAGAGTATTCAGTAGAAAATCTATATTCAGCTATGTTGGTTCCATCAGGGAATGATGCAGCTTATGTAATCGCTGAAGAAACTGGTAGAAAAATAAATCCAAATGCTGAAAGTTTTGATGAAAGATTAACTGCTTTCTTCACAGAGTTTAATAAATATTTACAAAAGAATAATTACACTAGAACAAGTATATATGATCCATCAGGATTTGATTATGAAGCAACTTCAAGTGTAATGGATATAAAAAGAGTAACTGAAAATTTATTAAAAAATGATTGGTTTAGAAGTATAATTGATCAAGATTCATACTCAGCTACTTTACCTTATGGTGGAATTCAAACATGGAAGAATACAAATTTATTTTTAGATTACAATAATAATTTTTATAGAGATAGAGTAAAAGGAGTTAAAACAGGCACAGTAGGTGGCACCTTTAATCTTGATATACTTTATGAAGCTAATGGAAGAGAATATCTAATAATTTCTTTAGGTTCAACTACTGATTATTATAGATATTCAGATGTAGAACATTTATTACAATTAATTGATAATTCAATTCAATAAAAAATCCCACTCAACTTAGTAATTGACCCCAAAAAGTTGGTTTTTACATCCAACTTTTTGGGGTCATCTTAGTTTTATATATTTACTTAGTTTTCTAAATATAAATAGTCATAATCTTCTAATGTTTTTGGATTTTCTATTTTAAATCCTGCAGCTTTGTATTTTTCATATTCAAATTCATTTATTTCATCAACAGCTAATTTATGAAATGCATTAAAATATTTCCATTCATAGTTTCCGCCACAAAATTCAGTATTTAAATATGCCTCTGCTATTTCTATTCCTAATTGAGGAGCTGTATAGAAACCTCCCATAGATAGCATATTTACATCATTACCTTCAATGGCCCTAATAGTTTCAGAAATGTTATTCACATTTGCTGCTCTTACTCCTGGACATTTGCTTGCCGCTAATTGAATTCCAACACCTGTACCACAGAATATAAGAGCTCTTTCAAACTCACCTTCACTAATTAAAGAACCTGCTTTAAATCCGATTCTATGGAACATTTCTCTAGGTTCTTCATTTTTATCAATTATTCCAACATCTGTTATTTTCCAACCTTTATTTTCCAGATGTTTTACAATCGCTTCTTTTAAATCAAATCCTGAAAAATCTGCAGCAACAAGTAATTCTTTATTTTTAATAGTTTTCATAATATTTCTCCTTTTAATATTCTACTTTAATATTTAAATTATTTAGATGATTTTTCCATTTTAAGATAGGTGTTTTATCAGTAATAATATGATTAATACACTTTAAATCTTTAATTTTATACATAGAAGTTATATTAAATTTTGTATGATCAGCAACTAGAAATAATCTTGATGCGTGATTAAAAACTTTACTTCTTAAATTAGCTTGTTCTATATTAGCATCTGTAATGGAGTCGAAATTTATTCCCCTGCATGATATAAACGCTTTATCAAAATAAATTTTATCAGCTTGTTCTATTGTTTCAACTCCAATAAATGAATTGGTCAAAGCATCATATTCACCTCCTAACATTATTAATTTTTTTATTTTTAATTTAGAAGCATGACTAAGTATAGCTAAAGAATTAGATACTATTGTCACATTAGCTTCAGGAGGAAGGAAATCAAGTATATGATACACGGTAGTACTAGCATCTAAAAATATTACATCACCGTTATTTATATAGTTAACACAAATTTTAGCCATAGTATCTTTGTTTTCTTTGAAGATATCTTTTCTTATTTCTATAGGAACTTCATTTTTTCTATTTGAAATTAATTTTGCTCCGCCATGGGTTCTAATAACTTTATTTTCTTTTTCAAGATTATTTAAGTCGCGTCGAATTGTTTCGTCAGTAACTTTAAATAATTGACTTAATTCTAAAACGTTTACTTCTAAATTAGTAGATAGCATTTCCATTATTTTTTCTTGTCTATATGAGGGCTTCATATTTACTCCTTTATTAATTTTATTTAATAAAATACAAACTAAAATACTCTATAATCAAAAACATTTAAATATAAATCAACATTTTAAATGTTGATTATCAAATAAATAACATACAGATAATTCGTTATAAATTAACTATAAACTACATATATCATATAAAATTATTATTTTATCAACAAAAATTATAACTGAATTTATTATTACTTGATAAATATCAAAATTGAAAACGAAATCAAATGTTGATATATTAATTATAACAATTTATTGGAAATTGTAAAATTTTTAGGAGGAAGAAAATGAAAGAAAAAAATTCTAAGCAAAAATGGTGGAAAAAATTACCACATACATATGTGATATTGTTTGTAATGATTGTTTTATCTGCAATATTAACTTGGATATTGCCTGCTGGACAGTTTGCAAGAGAAACTGTAGAAGGGTTATCAAGACCAGTTGTTGTTCCTGGGACATATGAAACTCTACCACAAAATGGAGTAGGTTTTTGGGGAATTTTCAAATCAATTCCTGTAGGTATGGTTGCAGCTAGTTCAATTATATTTTTAATTATGATATCAAGTGCAGCATTTGGAATTATTAATAGCACAGGTGCATTAGAGGCTGGTATGGGTGTTCTACTGCATAAGGTAGATAAAGCAGGGATATCTAAAACAGCTGTTATATGGGTAGTAACATTCCTGTTTTCAGCATTAGGAATAATTGTAGGTCCAGAAATACAAATTCCATTTACTATTATTGGTATTAATATAGCTTTAGGTTTAGGATTTGATCCAATTGTAGGTTTAGGAATGATAATGGGTGGTGGTTACGCAGGTTGGAATTTTAGTCCGATTAATGCATCTATAGTAGGGACCGCTCACTCAATAACTGGATTACCAGTATTTTCAGGAATGGGATACAGATTTTTAACTGTATTCGTAGCAACAGCAATAGTAGCAACAATAGTTTCATTATATGCTAAGAGAATAGAAAAGGATCCTAAAAAATCTTTAGTTTATGGTATATCAACAGATGGATTAGGTATGTCAAAAGATCTAAGTGAATATAAATTACATGGTAAGCACAAACTTGTTTTATTAGTATTAGTAGGTATATTTACAGCTATAGTCTATGGTTCAAGTCAATTAGGATGGTATTTAGATGAAATGTCAACTGTATTCTTAATTGGTGGTTTAGTTGCTGGTTTTGTTTATGGATACAATGTAGATGAAATTATAGATTTATTTATCAAAGGAGTAAGTGCGGCAGCAAGTATAGCTTTAATTTTAGGTATAGCAAGAGGGATACAAGTTGTTCTTGAAAGTGGAATGATAATGGATACAATAATTAATGCTTTATCTTCACCATTGAAAAATACAACTCCAACTATAGGAGCTATATTGATGTCTATAATTACTGCAATAGTACACTTCTTTATTCCTTCAGGTAGTGGTTTAGCAGTGGCATTAATGCCTGTTTTATCACCTCTAGGTACGATATTAAATATTTCCCAACAAACTGTTGTTTTAGCTTTTCAATTTGGAGCTACAATACCTAATTTCATATTTCCAACTGTTGGAGCTACAATGGCTATGCTAGGTATTGCGCGTGTACCATTTGGAAAATGGTTAAAGATTGGTATAAAATTGACTATTGCTATGTTTGTAATGGCTTGGGCATTATTAGCAGTAGCAGTAATGATAGGTTATTAGAAATTTTAAGGATTTATGATGATTAAAGAAATTAAAGAAAATGTATGTAGAATAGCAAAAAAATCATATGCTAATAAGTTAGTAGCAGGTACTAGTGGAAATGTTAGTTTTTATGATAAAGAAAAAGAATATATGTTTATAACACCAAGTAATGTTGATTATGAATTAATGACTCCGAAAGATATAGTTGTATTGAATTTAGAAGGGACTATTATAGAGTCAGAATCAAATTTTAAACCTTCTTCAGAATGGAGAATGCATGCTGAGATTTATAAAAATAAAAAGGATATAAATTCAATAATTCACACACATTCTCCTAAAGCAACGGGTTTTGCTGTTGTTCATAAAGATATTCCAATTATTTTAGTTGAGATGATTCCATTTATTGGTGGTGATATAAAGAGAGCTAAGTTTTCATTACCAGGTACAGCTGAACTAGGTATTACAGCAGCTGAAGCTTTAAAAGACAGAAATGTTTGTCTATTAGAAAATCATGGTGTTGTAGCGGTTGGAAATAACTTAGAACAAGCTTATATACGTGCGGTGTATGCAGAAGATGCAGCTGTTATTTATTTTAACGCACTACAAGTTGGGGAACCAGTTTTGTTATCAGAAGAAACCAATAATATTCTTTATGATAAATATAATATTAAAAGAAGGTAGGTAAAAATGGAGTTCGTATTACCATCTCTAAATAAATTTGGTAAAGACTCTTATAAAGAGATATCAAATGTATTAGTAAGTGAGAATAAAACAAAAGGATTAATATTAACAACTTTAGATATATTTGAATTAGGTTTACTAAATAATATATTAGATGTTTTAAATGAAAATAATATAAAGTACGAAATATATACTGGGGTAGTACCTAATCCCACTATACAAAATGTTGAAGATGCTACAAAAATGTTTAAAGAAAATGAATGTGATTTCATTATGGGTATAGGTGGTGGATCTGCTAATGATTGTGCTAAAGCGGTTGGGATATTAGCAAGTAATGGTGGAAATATAAAAGATTATGTTGGATTTAATCAAAGTAAAAATAAATCCCCTTTGTTAATATGTGTGAACACTACCGCAGGTACAGCTAGCGAAATTTCCAGAGCATTTTTAATAAATGATGAGGAAAATAAAGAAAAACTAATCTTCAAAGATATAAATGCTTTACCATATCTAAGCATCAATAATCCAGAAATAATGTTCGGATTACCAGGTAAAATTACTGCTCAAACAGGTATGGATGCATTAACACATGCTATAGAAAGTTATATATCTACTGGAGCATATACACTTACAAAAGAATTTTCACTATCTTCAATAAAACTGATTTTTAATTCTTTGGAAAAAGTAATAGAAGAACCGAAAAATGAAGAGCTTAGAAATAATATGATATATGCACAGTTTCTAGCTGGTATGGCTTTTTGTAATGCTGGTTTAGGTTTAGTGCATGCAATGTCACATCAATTAAGTGCTTTATATAATTTACCGCATGGTCTTTCGAATGCAATATTACTTCCTGAAGTTATGAGGTTAAATAAAAAAACATCAAGTAGAGAGTTTGCTGAAATTTACAGAACTATATTTACTGATTCTTCAGAAAATGATGATATCTGCGCTGATAAGTTTATTCAATTAGTAGAAGAACTTTCTAATAAAGTAGGTACAAAAATAAAATTATCTGATTTAAATGCTAAAGAAGAAGATATAGATAAATTAGTATCAATGACGTTTAAAGATGGTAATTTACCTAGAAATCCTTATCAACCTACGAGTGAAGATGTTAAAAGTATATTAAAGAAGGTATGGTAAAGTGGAATATATTATAGAGTCTCCAAAAAAAGAAGACATTATTAAACTAAATAAAATTAGAACTGATGATAATAATTACAAACAAATTTTATCTCTTACGTCAGAAACGATTTTGGAAACAGAAAAATATTTTTTCAATGATAGTAATTATAAAGAGAGTATTGTTTTAAAAAATCAAAATGAAGTTATAGGTTACTGTCAATTGAGACGTAATAAAGAGAAAAGAAAAAATCACACAGCAACAATTTCAATAGCGATAGATGCTAATTATCATAATAAGGGTTGCGGAAATATTTTGTTAAGAAATATTATATCTATCGCAAAGAATCAATTATGTTTAAAAAAATTATCATTGACTGTTTTGGAAAGTAACTCTGCAGCAATAAATTTATATAAAAAACATGGTTTTAATATAGAAGGTCTATTATTAAACGATACGATTGTAGATGGAGAATTAAAAAATGCTTATATAATGGGTCTTTTACTATAATAGTTACTACAAGAATAGTATTACTTAATTATTTAGATGTATGAATTTAATATTGGAGGAATTAATGGAAAATACAAATATTAAAGAAAAAATACTAGATTATTTATTTGATAACCTAGATATATTTACTAGTAGAGAAAATGTAGAAATTAATGAAGTCGGCGATGGAAATGTAAACTATATATTTAGAGTTAATGATGATAAAAATTCTGTGATTGTAAAGTTTAGTGATGATTATATAAGAGGTTCTAGTACGAGAAAATTATCTTCAGTAAGAAGTAGAATTGAAACAGAAATTTTAAATTATCAATTCAAATTATCTGATGGACTAGCACCTGAAATATATTCATATTCTGAAAAAGAAAATTTTATTGTGATGGAAGATTTATCAGACCATAAAGTTTTAAGAGAAGCAGTTAAATTAAAAGAAATTTATCCTGGTTTTGGTAAGGAAGTTGCTAAATTCTTATATAATACTTTGTTTAAAACTACAGATTTAGTAATGGATATAAAAGAAAAGAAAGAAACTGTTGCTAGATTTGTTAATTATGATATGTGTGAAATTTCAGAAAGATTAGTTTTTACAGAACCGTATATGAATAACCAAGGATTAAACTCCTTTACTGAAGAAAATAAAAACTTTATAGAAAAAAATATTACAAATAATAAAGAACTTTTATTAGAAGTAGCCAAATTAAAACAAAAATTTATGACAAAATCTGAATCCATGATACATGGTGATTTACATTCAGGTTCAATATTCATAAATGAACGAGGAATAAAAGTTTTTGATCCAGAGTTCGCTTTTTATGGACCAATGGGATATGATATTGGAAATATTTTAGCTAGTTTAATAATTTCATATAATGTAGCACTATTTGAAAATGGTTATAATGGAAATGATTTTACAGATTGGCTAAAAGAATCAATATTAGAAATTGTAGATGAATTTAAATCTATATATATGAAGAATGCTTTAGGTGATGTTAACACTTATATGTTTAAGAATGAAGAATTTCTAGATTACTATCTAAATGAAATCTTAAAAGAAACTGCAGGTTATGCAGGTGCGGAAATTATAAGAAGAACTGTAGGTGTAGCTAAAGTATTAGATATTGATAGAGTAAAAAATCAAGAAGGATATAGTGAAGTTGAAAAGAAACTTTTAGATACAGGAATTGATCTAATAATTAATTCTGAAGACTATACTTGTTCTAAAGGATATAAAAAGCAATTAGAAAACTAATAGGAGTAATTAATGAATAGAATAGATCATGACCTTGCATTTATGCTCAGATTCGAAAATGTAGCATGGTTTGAAGATGGAATGGTTAAAATTTTAGATCGTAGAATTTATCCAATGGAAGTAAAATATGTAGAATGTAAAACTCATAAGGATGTAGTTCAAGCTATTAAAGATATGGTTACTCAAAGCGGAGGTCCATATTTAGCTGCTACTATGGGTATGGTATTAGCTGCTCATGAAACTAAAGTTAATAAATTAGATGTAAATGAAACTAAAAAGTTTATGAAAGATGCAGCAGATAGAATAGCTAATGCTAGACCAACAACTTCATCTAGAATGAGAAAATTAGTTGATGATGGTTTGAGTTTCATTGAAGAATCTGATTGGGAAGATAAAGATAATTTAATTGAAAAATTTAGAGAATTTTCTATTAATGAAGTTTCTAATAGATATAAAAACATAGAAATAATGGGAGATATAATAGCTGAGCAAGTTCCTGAAAATGGTACAATTATGACCCAATGTTTTGCAGAAACGGTAGTTGGAATGATATGCCGTAAACTTAAAGAAAAAGGTAAAGGTAATGTAAAATTTATTACACCAGAAACACGTCCGTATCTTCAAGGTGCGAGACTTACAGCTAGTGTAATAAAAGATATGGGATTTGATGTTCATGTAATTACTGATAATATGCCAGGTTATATACTAAAAAATAAAAAGGTGGATTTATTTACATCTGCATCAGATATGATTACAAAAGATGGACATGTAATAAATAAAGTAGGAACATTCCAAATAGCTGTATTATGTCACTATCATGGTATACCATATTTTGTAACTGGAAATCCAAGTGAAGTTCATGACTCAATAGATGAAATAATTATTGAAGAGAGAGATGAAAATGATGTACTATCACACTTAGGTAAGAAAGTAACAATGGATGGAGTAAAAGCATATTATCCAGCCTTTGATATAACACCTCCGCATTTAGTTTCAGGTGTTGTAACAAATAAAGGTATGTATTCACCTTATAATTTAAAAGAATATTTTAAAAAATAAATATACTAATTAGAATAGTATATATTTTAATATAATAAATAAGAAAGATGGCTTTTTTGACCTGAACCCGTAAACACGGAATAATTTAATAATATTTTAAGCGGAATGTAATCTGTACATAACAGGAGACATTCCGTTTAATTTCGTCTTAATCCTATCTTCATTGTACCATTTAATATATTTTTCTATTTTCATTTTTAACTCATCATAATTTTTAAAATCTTCTCCATAGTACATTTCTTGTTTTAATATTCCAAAGAAGTTTTCCATAGGTGAATTGTCTAGACAATTTCCTTTTCTTGACATACTTTGTTTAATGTTCATTTTTTCTAGTTTTTTAGTCCAAGTACTATGCTGGTAATGAAATCCTTGGT
>NZ_AUHK01000020.1 GCF_000423145.1 Helcococcus sueciensis DSM 17243
AGCAATATTTCCAAATGATTATGCATTACAAAAAAGTCTTTATCTAGCTATGGCAGATGCTTCAGCTAAGTGGACTAGTAGAATAAGAGGTTGGGATAAGGTGTTATCACAATTATCAATATATTTTGAAGGGAGGATATAATAAAAAAAATAGAAAGTAATAGTAGAAAATATCTGCAAATTTTTAACAAAATTTGACAGTGTATTAATAATGTGTAAAATTAAGTTAAGCTTCATTTCTTAAGAAATGAATATCTATTGATACAAAAAATGTATCAACCCATACCCTTTAATATCAGGAAATAGGTTGATACACAAAATTATTTACAGACCCTACTTTGTAAACAAGAAAAAGACCACAACTTAAGTTGTGGTCTTTTTTTGTCCAAAATTATTGTTCATTTTTATTTTTCTTTTTTGAAACATATAATAAAACAACTACTGCAATAAGTGCAACTGCACCTATATACATAACTCCATCATCTCCTGTTCTAGGATTTGATGTATTGTTTGATTCAGGTTTCTTATTGCCTGGTTTATTTGGATTTTCTTTTCCTGGTTTACCTGATTCTTCTTCTCTTGGAGTTTCTTTCCCTGGTGTTTCAGGATTTTTTGGTTCTTCTTCCCTTGGAGTTTCTTCACCTGGTATTTCAGGATCTTTTGGTTCTTCTTCCCTTGGAGTTTCTCCTCCTGGTGTTTCAGGGTCTTTTGGTTCTTCTTCCCTTGGAGTTTCTTCTCCTGGTGTTTCAGGATCTTTCGGTTCTTCTTCACCTGGTGTTTCTGGTGTATCAGGATTTTCTGGATCTATTGGAGGTATTTCACAGACATTCTTAGTACCAATTTCAATAATCATATCTTGTTTTTCTGTGATTGTCTTAGTTTCTCTAGACACTTCCTCACTATTTACAACTTTAACAGTTGTTTCAGTCTTTCCTACTATTCCTTCTTGAACAACCTTATGTGTACCAGCATCTAAATCAGGATTTTCTCTTATAATTACATCGTATGCTTGTTCACTTTCATATTTGAATTCACCTTCAGTCTTTGTACCGTATTCTACGATCTTGTTCTTAGGTTCAACTCTTTCTTCAGTTACTTCAAGCTTACCTGTTTCCTTGTTGAATGTAGTTGTATATTTTACAGATCCTTTGGAACCTTCTTCGATGACTTTTTCTTCACCTGCTTTAAGTTCTGGATTGTGTCTGTATTCTGTATCATTACCTAATTCAACTTCCTTAACAACTGGTTTAACACCAATTCTTACTACTCTATCTTCTTTTTCTGTAATTGTCTTAACTGTTTCAGTTGCTTCACCAACTGGTTTACTATCTTTTACTTTTTGTGTGATAGTTACTTCTTCCTTACCTGGTTTTCCTTCATTTTCAATTTCTTGGAATCCAGCTTCAAGGTTTTCATCGTAGATAACCTTAGTTTCATAAGGTATTTCTCTCTCAATAGTCTTAGTTACTTCACCCTCGGTTGATTTTCTACCAACTTTAACAATCTTGTTAACAGGTTCTTTAGTTGTCTTGAATTCACCTTCTTTGGTTTCTAGAACCTTGCCATCTTGGATAACAAGTGTATTAGTTCTTTCTTGTTCACCTGGTGTACCTTCTTGAACAACTTTTTCTTCACCTGGTTCTAATGAATCATCATATTCAATGATTGTTTCAAATGGTAGTACTTTCTTTTCAACTATTTCGTGAGTACCGTCGTTTGTTCCCTTACCTACTTGGATAAGTGCATCTTCTGCTGGAACAATTACTTCTTTTGGTTCTCCATCAATTTGTGAATCTTTTATAGTCCATGTTGTAGTCTTTGTTCCAACCTTACCAGGTTTAACTATTCTGTATTCACCCTTCTTAAGGTCGTCAACTTCTTCAACTTTGTATTCAAATGGTAATTCTTCTACATGTGTTACTTCACCTGTTGAACTATCTTCACCAACTAATATTATAGCATTTTTAGGTTCTCTAGTTGTCTTAAATTCAGACTCTTCAGTTACTTTTGAGTTAACAATTGTAAGAGTTCTTTCTTTTAGACCAGATTCACCTATTTGTTGTACTCCATCGATTTCAGCATATTTCCATTCACCTTTTTTAAGTGTTGGATCTTTTCTTACTTCAATTTCAAATGGAATTGTTTCAGTTTCTTTGTATTGACCATCAGTCTTAGATCCTACTCTAATCTTTCTAGTAACTGGTTCTTTTGTCTTAGTTACTTCACCACGAGTTTCATCAACCGCTTGTCCATTTTCTATCTTGATTGTAGTTTTTACTTCTTGTTCACCAAGTTCACCTTTTTGGTCTTCTACAATTTGGTTCGGTGCTAATGTTGGATCAATTAACACTTCTGTTTCAAATGGAATTGGGTCTTTGTCTATATATTCAACTGTTCCAGTGAAGTTTCCATCACCTACTTCGATAATTTCTTTTACTGGTGCTATTGTTTCTACAGGAGCTGAAGTCTTTGTTACTACGGAGTTTTCTATAGTAATTGTATATTTTTCTTCACCTTCTACACCTTTTTGTACAACTTTGTATTCTCCCTTTTGAAGTTCTTTATTTACTCTTACTTCTACTTCAAATGGCTTTTTACTTGTGTATACATGTGTACCTTCAGTCTTAGCAGGTCCAACTTTTACAATTCTCTTGACTGGAGCTTTTGTTTGTTTTGTTTCGCCTTCTTCTGACTTAGTTACTTGGCCATTTACAATTGTGTGTGTTACTGTGGTTTCTTCTTCACCAAGTTCACCTTCTTGTTCAACCTTTGTTGTACCTGGTTCCATTGAATTATCTACAACATATTCTGTTTCAAATTCAACAGCTTTGGTTTTCTTAGTTTCAAGAGTACCTATGAAGTCAGCATTCCCCACTTCTATAATTTCATTAACTGGTGCTTTTGTTTCTTTTGGTTCTGAAGTATTTGTTACTTTTGAGTTTTCAATAGTAATTGTGTATTCTTCTTCACCTTCTACACCTTTTTGAACAACTTTGTGTTCACCCTTCTTAAGTTCTGGGTTTACTCTTACTTCTACTTCAAATGGTTTCTTGCTTGTGTAGGTATGTGTACCATCAGTCTTAGCAGGTCCAACTTTTACAATTCTTTTTACTGGTTCTTTTGTACGTGTTGGCTCACTTCTTTCTGACTTAGTTACTTCACCATCTACAATTGTATGAGTTACAGTAACTTCTTCTTCACCAAGTGAACCCTCTTGTTCAACTTCAACTGTACCTGGTGCTAATGAATTATCTACTTTGTATTCTGTTTCAAATTCTATAGCTTTAGTTTCCTTAGTTTCAAAGGTTCCATTAGTTCCATAAGATACAAATTGAACTTCTACTTCTTTTGTAGAAACTTCGTCTTCACCATCAAAATAGTGTGCTGTTACAGGAACATTTAATAAGGCTCCATTTATAGATTTTCCATCTTCAGCATTCGGAACTGTAGCAGTTACTGTACCTGTTTTTTCATCAATTGATACATTCCAAGTATTTCCTTTATCATCTTTATAAGTGTCAGAAGATAAAGTGAATTTAGTAGGTTTTCTGTTGTACTTATCTTCAGCATTTAGGATAACTTCTGAAGAAAGTTCGTCTCCTGACCTACCTGCCTTGGCGTTGTATCGAGGAGTCATGTTTGCTCTCTCTTTGATGACAAATTCAGCCTTAGTCTTTTCTATAATTTCTTTGTCAGGTTCATTTGGATCAGAGTATTTTGCAATTACTGGTACATTTAGTTTTTCACCACCATTAAATTTAGATGGATCTACTGGTTTAGCAGTCACTGTACCTGTTTTTTCATCAATAGAAACATTCCATTCATTGCCATGGTCATCCTTAAACTCTGTTCCTTCTGGTATATAATATCCAGTTGGTTTAAGTTTATTTTCATCATCAACAAGTTTTGCTGGTGAAACTTGTTCTTCTGAAGGGAAGGCAACTTGTGCAGAATATTCTGGTCTGTTGTTGCTTGATTCTTGAACAACGAAGTGGAACCAGTGTGTATCTGTTGATCCATTTGTATATGTGTAAACTAATGGTACTGCAACAAAGTCACCTGCTTTTGCAGATAATGGTGGAGTTACTGTAAAAGTTGTTGGAAGTGTATCTTCATCATACTTCAATATCCATTTATCTTCTTCAGCTTTACCTTCGTTAATTTTATCTATAAATTTTCTATCAATAGATCCGATTGCTTGGTTTGCATCCTTAGCAGCTTCCATTTGATCTGGTGTTTTTTGATTAGGGAATAAATCTTTATTATTTCTATCTTCTGGCACATAAAGTTCTACTTTAAACTCTTCACCAGGTTTTACAGCAGATGAAGTATGTTTTGATGTATCAGCTTTATTACCATCGATAAATCCTTGGTCATAATATCTGGTATCGTCAAGGTTTAACTTGAATGAACCAATTAAGTTGTAGTGGTCGTAGCGGTCGATGCCTTGCTTGTCGATTACTACATCTTGTCCCTTGTGGTTGATTGTAGCAGTGCCTGCACCTGTTTCTACATAGGTTCCTTTATCCCATTCCTCTTCAGGCGCTTGAGCTACATCTGTAAACTCATCAGCTGTTCTTGGACGAGTAAAGAATTTAACTTCTAGACTTTGAATTCCTTTAAAGTTAGGGTCTTTATAAAAAATAGAATCCTTATTAAGATTTCCATTTTCATCTATCACGCCTTCAGGCATTGTAATAACTACTTTATCCATTTCATTAATAAATGCCTTAGCTCCAGGTACAATTTCACCTGTTACAGGGTGGTAGACTTGACCTACAAGTCTTTCTCTAGCGTTGTCATCAAGATTTTCTACTGATATGTTAGTAGTTATAGTTTGTCCTTGAACAAATTCCGTTTTATTATGACTTCCATTTAACTTTATAAGTTGAAGTGTATCATTTTCATTTGGCCATGGGTTGACCTTGTAGCTTATACCGAAGCTACCTCCGAAAAACTTGATACTAGGATTATTTTGAGTGTAATTATCCTTAAAACCAAAGGAAGTAGAGTTATTGTCCTTATTATTGATGTGCTCTAAAGTTTCATTACTTGCTTCGTAGTTTAAGTTTCTTTGTCTCCCACTAGATGTTAACTCTGTATTTTCTTGTGGCTTGTAGGTTACAGCAGGAGATTCAGGAGTTAATTTATCTCCCTGACCCATCATCGGCTTATTTCCAGGATTTACAAGAATAAGACCAGAATCAGTTACAGCAACCTTGGTATAGGTTCTTTGGCCTGTTTTCTTGTCGATGGTGATTTGGTAACCATACTGGGTTTTACTAGGTGTATCAGCTGCTGGGTTACTAGTTTGAAATTTAAAACCATCTTTTTCTACCTTTTCATCAGTATTAACTAAGTTTTGATTAGTGTCTCCCGGTTGCAAATCAGTTTGTCTATAGCGCTCTTTGCCGTTATAGTCTTTTATCGTAGCTTCATCTTCAGCATAGTTTGTATATGTGGTTGCTTGGGCTTGTACCAAGTTCATTGGTATAAAGCCTACAAGTAAAGCAAATGCTAAAAGAAAGCTTAAGATTTTTCTTGTTTTAATACTATCTTTAATCATTTTTTTCTCCTTACATATTGTATTTTTATTGTCAAAGATTTTATATCCCCTTGTATAATAAAACCTTTTTACCTGTATATTATTATACTATCTTATAAAGAATAAATCTAATAAAACAATGATTTACTCTGTTTTGTAAACATTGAAATTAACTATATTTACATTTTACATTTTATATTTTTTATTTTATATTTTTTAACAATGTATTGAGTTTAGAAAATATCGAACAGTTTTCACCTGTAAAAAATTAATATAATTATCTATTTTATAAGTAAATTACAAATCTTATAATGTATATACCTATTTTTACTAACATAAAAATACAATAAATTAGTATATTTATTAATTTGTTTTTAATATATTAAATTGTATTTTATTAATTTTTTTTAATACTTTTATATGATATTAAAATAAGTATTTTGCTATTTATATAACTTTGTTAAATATACGTAAAATATGGATATATTTTTTTAAAAGGGTATTTAAATTTATAATAAGTTTCAACAATTATTAAACTTAAATAAAAATAGATATAATATCCAAATAAATAAATTTAAGGAGCAAAAATGAAAAGGCGTTTTTTAATAGTTCTACTTGTTGGAATGACTATTTTCCTGACTTCTTGTCAGCATATAGAAAAAGCTGTAGAAGACACTTTTTCTACACAACCACAAAAAGCAAATGCAGGTAAAGAAAACAATGATAAAGGTTTTTTAGAGAATTTAAAAAATATATTTATAGATAAGAGTAATGAGAGAGTATTTGTCACAGATATCATTAAAGATGCTGAGGAAAAAATCGGATATGAATTTCCTACTTCTTTATATAGCCATTTTAGCCGTTATATTTCAGAAAATGATATTCATCGTTATTTATCTAAAGAAGAAGTAATTGAAATTGCCAAAGAATACGACCGAAATAATTTTTTATTGAACACTAAAAAAAGAGATGAAGTAATGGAAGAATTATTTGAATTGGTTGACACTAGAGATTTTTATATTTATCAAACTAGATTTAGAATTCTAGATAATAGTATATATATTTATATTGTAAATCCTAATAATCCTGAACAGGTTGATTTATACTATTATAATTTAAGTGTAGGAAAATGGATTATACAGCCTGAAAAACTTTCTGCTAATACTGATCCTATGAAAGATTCAATTTTATTTTCAAATATAAATTTTGATGCTTTTGAAAAAATTATAGAGACGGGAAAAGAAGTTCTAAAAGAAATAGGTGATTATAGAGAATATAATATAATGAATAAAGACCTTGGAATTAACACTATAAGTGCACATTTAGATGGAGAAGATTTAATATTTAAGGCAAAAGTAGAAGGTGTTAGAGAAGATTATAATTTAACTTTTGATAGAAATGGAAATTTAATCGAGAAAGAGAGGGATTAATATTATGTTGCTACTAATACTATTTTTTATGTACGTCTTTCCAATATTCTTTATTGCAATTCCAAGCTTTAGAACAACACCATTTTTTGCGACAGTTCTCTTAGTAGTAGGAATAATCCTCTGGTCAATCCAATCTTATTTGATTTCAAAATTTATAACAAATCCTAATAAAATGGCAAAAAAACACCAAAGAGTTCGAGATACTGGAAAGATTACTCAAGCTGAAATATTGGATAGTAAAAATATTGGTAGTGAAGATGGATATCCTCTAAAAAATTTATTAATTAGATTTACAAATCTGGCTAATAATCCTGTAAAAGCAAATATTCAGCTTGTAGATTCTAAAGAATATGAAAAAAGATTTGAATCAGGTAAAACTGTAGAATTGAAATTAAATCAGAGAGGTTCTGATCCTGCATTCACATTTGGAGAAGGAGAATATATTACAAAATCTAGACCTTGGGCTTGGGCATGGCTGATTTTTAATATCATATATATGATAGTATTTTTCCTAGTCACTTATTATTTCCAAAATGACGGATATGGATGGAGATTTCTAAATCCATTCACCTCCTGGTTATGGGCTTCTATTTCAGGGATTTTTATGTTAAAAGATTTTCTTAAACCTAATGTTGAACAAGATATAATAAGTGAATACCATGAAATTTCATCTTCTAATTCGAAAAAAGATTTTGGAGAACTTTTATTATATGGTAAAACTACTGAAGGTGAAATCCTAAGTTATGCTCAAACAGGACTTTATGTCAATGAGCAGCCCCAATTAAGATTCAATATGAAATTTATAGATGATATGGGTAACACTGTAAATAAAAGCTTTAAAAAAGTTATTCCTTTAACCGAATTACATGAAATTAAATTAGGAAAAGTAGAGGTTCTCTATCTTCCTAGAAACACTAATATTTTTGCACTTTCCTTTGTTGAGGAAAATATGTAATTTTAAAATTTAGACATAACAAAATCCCTTCCATAATATGAAAGGGATTTTTATTTATATTATTTTACTCATTTATATTATCTATGTGGTCATCTATAGCTTGTCCAACATTTTCTTTAAAGTCGGCGTCTTCTGCAATAGATTCATCTTTAAGCTTTTCTAATTCTTTAGAATCTTTTTTTGAAAAATCTTGTCCGGGATCTTTTTTAGCAAAGATGAGATCATAAATTCTGTTTCTTATTTCGCCTTCTTTTTTAATCTCTGACTTATTTTTAATCCAACCTATCGCTATAACAAGTATTAATAATATCCCCATATAACCAATTATCGGATACATAATAGCTACAAGTTTCTTAAATCCTACAAATGAAAGTCCATATCCTATAAGTGTTAGTGCAATTAATGTTAAATTAAATTTCTTTTTGTCATCTCCTGCTATTCTTCTTGCTAAAGCATAGTATAAGGAAATTCCAGTATTAAAAATCATTCCATAAATTATTATTGACATAAAACTTCCAAGTATAGGATGTATATTTGTTATAATAGCTTGCATTGGTAAATCTGAATTTATAATATATGGAAGATTCGCATACAAGGTGAATGTTGCAACGGCAGTTATAAGACCTACTATAAATCCTCCTAATATACCTGCTGTCTTTGAAACTTTGTTATTAAATTCTTCCCCACCAAGTACAAATGCCATAGACACACCAGTCATCATACACATAGCAAAATAGTTCAAACTTGATAATGCCACATTATCTATAGCTCTGTCTAAAGTTTTAGCTATTTCAGTAGATGACTCTAAATCTACATCACCCCAAAATATTGTATAAATCGTAGCCAAAACAATAAAAAATACTATAAACGGTGTAAATGATCCTATAACAGCCGATACTTTATCAAAATCGAATTGACTTACTATTAATATCAGAGATACACATATTAAAGCTCCTATCCAACTAGATACACCAAATTGTTGATTTAAATTTGATCCTGCTCCTGCTATCATTACAAAACCTATAACAAAACAGGTAATCATAAGTGCTATATCCAATATTTTTACAATTATAGGGTGAGTCATTTGTTCTAAAACTTCACTATGTTCACTAGCTAAAAAATATGACCCCATTGATAGTAGAATATAACCAAAAGCTACATGAAGAAGTCCCGTAACTACTACTGCTATAAGTCCAGGAACTCCAAATCCTACAAAGTATTGTATAAGTTCTTGTCCTGAAGCAAGTCCAGCTCCAGTCAAAACTCCTACATAAGCAAAAGCCATAATAATAGCTCTTTTAATTCTATCTTTTCTAATATTTGTTCTTAATTGTTCAGTCATGTCTCCCTACTTCTTTTTAATTAATACCTATCAATGATAGCAGAGGGCTTGTATTAATGCAAATATAGTTAGTAAACCCCACTTAAAAATCATTTTATATATTTTAATCTTTATTCTTTATAAAATTCGATCCAAATTTCAAATAAATTTTTTCCATCAAATAATCTATTCTTAAAACCTTTTTCTATATATTCTATATTCAAGACTGCCAAATTTAAGTACATATTCAGTTTTTAAATTTTTACAGATTACAAATTTAAGATGGTCTCTTTCAAAAATTAATTCTTCTAAAGTTTTTTTCAATTCCTGAATTTTATCCTTCGATTCTTTGTACTCTTGTAATTCAATTATCTGTCCCATATCTGTCTCCAAGTTTAATATGTATTAATTATATAATTTAAAATGAAAAAAGAGAATAATCTTAAAGTTATCCTCTTTTGATATCATTACTCACATCTACTACAACCAAAGCCATAGTCATTACAAATAAAATAACCGCAAATACTCCATATAAAGGAAGCTCTTGAATTATCCCAAGTTTTACAAGTCCAGCTATACAATAGGCATATATAGCAAACCAAAATATAATAATAGTCCAATCTTTTTTAGGGCTGATAAATATATTTTTTCTTTGAGAAATAATTTTATATAGTAAATTTATTAATACAAATAACCATATCATTAAAAATGCTATAAATGAGAACCATTCATCAGTAATTTTATTTAAATACAACGAAATGTAACTACAAATACCTACAAAAGCTACTCCACCAAGCCCTATCAATAAAGATTTTATGACATTGACTCTATTGCTTTCATCTTTTTCCCAAGATTTTAAAGTCATATAAACTATGGCTGGCACTTCAAACATATAACCTAAAAAGTTTACCCAGATTACACTCATAAACATATTGTGATTGATATCTAAATTGATTGGTCTTCCATCCCAAACCCAAAATCCACCATCAAGTCTAATGGCTACAACATCTAAAAGTAAGTCCATGCTTACTATAAGCCAACCGGTTAATAGTGCTGTCATGATGGTACTTAAAGAAAACTTTTTAGCAATTCTTAGTGCACAAACAGTTATACCACCCCACATAAGGCCACCAAAAAATGGAAATTGATATGGAACAAATCCAATACTTATGAAAAAATCATTGCTATAATGATAAATATCTGTAAGTCTAACTGCTAAAAGTTCCAGAGAAAATCCTGCTAAGGCTCCTGAAATAAATAGACCTAATTCTCTATATTTTTTATTTTTTAAAATATCTATTAGTAAGATAGCTACGATGAAATAGCAAATTATTTCAAAACTATTTATCCAATTCATTGTTTCTCCTTAATTAGCAGAATTTTTCTTAATTATAAATTCTATTATAATTGAAATTATCATAATTACTATTATGGAACTCGCCCATATTAACCATAAATTATTTGTTAGTCCCCCACCTAGATCAGTCCCATTTTTCTGGAATATAAGACCTATTATAAATCCTATTGGATATGAAATAGAAATAATATAAGGTATTATCTTTGCTTTAGTTAAATCACTAACTATGATTGCAATAAATACACACAAGAACAAAATCAAAGGCAATTGTTTCATACCATGAATGTCAAATAAAATATATCTAATGATGATAAATGAAAAAATTAATATAATTGTTGGAATTAAAATAGACTTGTTTATTCTCTTCAAAATATCCCCCCCTTATTGTTTTCTATTACAACAATTATATCATTATTTTATTAATCTTACTTTTTGTAACATATATAATTATTACATTATATATGTTAATATATGGTTATATTATGTATCTACGCAGATACAACCAACTAAATATGGAGGTTTGTTATTTTAGAAACTAGACTATTAATTGATAAATTAAAAGAAAAAGGAATTACTTTCGATTATTATAGCGAAGAAAAAGCTATTAAATTTTTAGAAAAACATAATTATTATGTTAAAATCACTGCCTATAAAACCAATTTCCATAAACATAATAACAAATATATTGGGTTAGATTTTTTAGCCCTAAAAGATCTCTCTACGATTGATATGCATCTTAAACAATGGGTTTTATTTGCGTGTCTTAGTATAGAGCATTCCTTAAAGGTAAACATCCTTAAAGATATGCAAGAAAACGGAATAGATGAATATGTTATATTAGAACAATATTTTACTTCTTATCCAAATATTCTTAATGAAATAGAGCATAGAAGAAATACTCCTTATACTAAAAACTTATTAAAAAAATATAATCATCCTAGATATCCTGTTTACGTGTATTTTGAAGTAATTCCTTTTGGAGAATTTGTAAACTTTTATAAATTTTATTGTGAAAATTATGATTATAATGGTTTAGATCCTTCAATTTTGTACTGCATAAGAAATATAAGAAATTCAGCTGCGCATAATAATTGTATAATACATGATTTAGTGAATAAGGAAGGTTATTATAATATTGATATCGTGAATCTTATTAGTAAGAAATTAACTAACACAAAGAAAAAGACTATCCAAAATAGATTAAAGAATAATTCTATACAAGATTTTGTTGCGGTAATATCATCTATCGAAACTGTAATAAATAGCGAAGAATTAAAGATTGATTTGTTCAATCGATTAAAGATACTTTTTAATGATAGAATCCCTAGATGTTCAGAAATATATAAATCTTCTCCAGCTCTAAATCAGATGTATAAATTTTGCAAGGATATTATTGACAGTTACAATTTTTAATTATATAATTAAGTTACGAATTGAAAACGAAAGTTTTGCGGGTGATGCATTTATGCGTCACCCGATTTTTTCTATAAATTCTTAATTAATTATTTATTTTATCAAAAATATCATAGATTTAATGAATTTTTTCAGTTTAAAATAACAAGACAATCTAATAAAAAGTCAGTTTAACCTTTTCATTTTACACCTCAACAATAAGGACTTCCTCTTCTCCAGCTGAAATTTCATTTTCTATCTTTCCATTACTAAATAAAGTAGCGCCACCTCTTGCAATATTGTAACTTTCTTTATCCAAGCAATGTGAATTAACATATAAAACTTTATTTCCACATTTTTTAGCTTGTTCTGCATATTCATATTTTATAGTGTCATTCCATTCTTGAAAGTTAAAGTCTGTATACACAGACCACAAAACTATGTCAGTATTCAAGGCCTTCATTTGAATACAATTTTCTTCATACCATAAATCACCACACAAGGCTACTGAAATAGATTTGTTTAAATAATTAAATTGTCTAAAACCTTCACCTTCGCAATAATGGAAATCTGCAATTGGTTCTTTCCAACCTACAGATACTCGTCTATAATTATCTAAAATTTGTCCATATTTATCTATTGTTAGCTGACTACTGTATATTTCATAACCACTTTTCTCTATATATCCAAACGAAATAGCTACTTGATATCCTTTAGCTAAATCTTTAATTTCTTTTATATAATATGATTCTACATTTAAAGCTATTTCTGTATCTTTTAAATATTCCCAAGTTAGACAGTCAAAACCTTGTAGAAAACTTTCACCAAACAAGATTAAATCTACTTCTTTATGATATTTTTTTACAATATCTTTTATTTTTCCTAAATTATATTCTATATCGTTAGTTATGAAACCTACAGCAGCTAAAGCTATTTTCATATAAAATACCTCATATAATAAAATTGAAAAAATCTTCTTTTAACTTTTTCTTAAACCCTTGTTTAATCCATCAAGAATATTACAACTTAAAAATAATCCCCAAAGCAGCACCGCAAGCTATTATAGCTACAGGATGAATCTTTTTATATTTTCTTAAAATAAGTAGAAAGGCAGCAAAAATTGCAATCTCAACATATTTGAATATATCAATGAAATTTCCTGTTTGCTTATATGCTTCAACATTAAATAAAGTTAAGACCATAACTGAAAACATAGCTCCAAAAATCAAGCCTGCTGTTGCTGGTCTTAGCATTTCAAACATATCCCCTATTGTCTTATTTTCTTTGAATTTAGATATTATTTTGGAAATAATGAGGACTATAATGATTGCAGGGGTGATCAAAGAAAGACTTGCAAGTATAGCACCAGGAATCCCATAAGCCTTGTAGCCAGCATAACTTGCACAGTTTATACCGATCGCTCCAGGTGTGGATTCTGAAACTGCTATCATGTCCAAAAGTTCTTCTGATGTAAACCAATCATATTTTTGAGCCATTTCTTGTAAAAATGGTATTGTTGCAAGGCCTCCTCCAACTGAGAAAAGACCTGTCTTAAAAAATTCCCACATTAATATTAACATAATCTACCTTCTTCCAAATAATATTCCAAACATTCCCACAGCTATCACCATTATAACTGGAGAAATATTTAAGAATGCTATAGCTATAAAAGTCAAAGCAAAAACAATAAATTTCACACTTATGTCTGCATTTTTCTTTACTAGATTGATTACAGTATTTAAAACCAAAGCGCATACCGCAACCCTTATACCTGCAAAGGCATTCTGTATGTAGCTTAGGTGAGAAAACGTCTTTAAAAAATTTGCTATTATCGTAATTATGATTATAGATGGACTTATAAATCCTAAGGACGCAAGGATACCACCAAGATTACCTGCTTTTTTTGCACCACAAAATGTTGATGTGTTTATGGCTATGATTCCTGGTGTTGCTTGACCTATAGCATAATAGTCAAGTATCTCTTCCTTGCTTACCCATCCTTTTTTTTCTACTAATTCTCTCTCCAATAAGGGTAACATGGCATAACCGCCACCAAAAGTGAAAAGACCTATTTGAAAAAATGTTATAAACAATTCTATATAAGTGCTCATATTCTATCCATCCTTTCTTCCAAGCCCCTAAAGAACTTTTCCAAATCATCGTGGATTAGATAATCTGCTATTCCATCATTACCACCTTGTTCTTTATTGATTAATATACATTTATTTCCTCTATAAAAATTAATAAAGCTTGCTGCAGGATATACAACTAAGGATGTTCCACCTATGATTAAAACATCAGCATTTGCAATAGCCATTACCGCTTGATTTACAATCTCTTGATTCAAACCCTCTCCATAAAGTGTAACATCAGGTCTAATATAACCACCACAATCACAGTAATTTGCATCTTTAGTAGATAGAATTTCTTCTGCTTCATATTCTTTTCCGCAATTCATACAGTAATAATCTCTTAAATTACCATGAATTTCTAATACATTTTTACTTCCAGCCATCTGATGAAGACTGTCTATATTTTGTGTAACAACAGCCTTTAACTTACCCATTTTTTCTAATCTTGCAAGCACCTTATGGGTAATACTTGGTTTTGCATCTTCATAGATTAAATTTTCTTTATAGTATTTGCTAAACCCCTCTGGATTATCAATTAAAAACTCATGGCTTAACATATATTCAGGGCTATATCCTGTATCATTTTTCCTATTATATAATCCCGTAGCTGATCTAAAATCAGGAATTCCACTCGCTGTAGACACACCTGCTCCACCAAAGAAAACAATATTGTTAGAGCTTAAAATAATATCATATATTGCGCCATACTTATTTTTATTCATCATTGAAACTCCCTTCTTCATAGCTATTTAAGACCTTTCAATTTTATTTAATATATACTAAATCTAAAATATTTAACAATTAAAGTTTTTTAACAACTGAGGTCTTTAGATATAAATTTCCAAAACCATCTACTCTACCTTGAATATCGTGACCATCAACTTCTTTATCAAGGAATTGAATATTCTTAGCTTTAGTCCCTCTTTTTATAGTGTCTCCACCAAGTTTTAAATCTAAAACTATGGTCACATCATCACCTTCATTTAATTCATTTCCTACACTATCAAATTTCTTCTTAGCTTCTAACTCTTTTTCAAGATCTGCTTCAGTCCAAATATGAAAACATTCTGGACAATTATATGCTGTACCGTCACTATATCCATATTCACTTCCACATTTAGGGCATTTTATCATACAAACCTCCATAAATATTTAAAAAATATTTTAATAAAACTATTCTAAACTTATCTTAGAATAGCTATTATCAGAATTTATCCTGTTTTAATTATAGCATAACTAAGGTTTTAACTCTATTTGTCATTGAATTGCTCAAAATTTTAAACTTAATGGATACAATAATATTTTTTCTAATAAATCTTGTTATGAACTATAATAAAAACTATGTAATTTAAAACAAAACACACTCTGTTTTTTCATCAGAGTGTGTTTTTTAGATTTATTTATCGTAGTTATTATCTTTAGTTTTCATTCTAAAAATATAAGCAAGACTTATAATAGATAAAACTAATATATAAGGATATATACGTGAAAAATCATCACCAGTCTTTGGATTTCTTGGTTTTTCTGGTGGAGTTTCTGGTTTAATTGTATTTGTTAATACAAAACCTTCTTTTGCATTTCCACTTATCTTGCTTGTATATCCAGCAACTTTTTCTTCACCTATTGTATATTTTATTTCCTTACCATCTTCATATTTATCAAGATCTTCAAATACAACTTTCCAACCATCTTTTGCTGTTACTTTTCTTGTTTGGAAAATTTTACCATTTTTATATAAGTTTATTGTGATTTCTTCTGGTCTTTTGCCTGATGCATTGTCCTTATCTTCCCAGACTTTTTCCACAGATACACTTACTTTTTCTGGTGGAGTTTGTGGTGGAACATATGTGTTTGTAACTTCCACAAGCAATGCTTCTCTTAAATGAATCTCTTTGGCATATTTAATAATGTAACTATCATAATTTTCTTTTTCTAGTTTAATAAATGAATCTAAATTATCTGAATTAAATTCTACATCTTTATCATCTAATTCAAAAACTTCATAACGATAGTTTCCTTCTTTTAGAACTTTTATCAATTCATCATTAGAGTAATCAAGGGTTATATCTTGACCTTTAGCATCCTTACCTGTAGCTCTTAAAATAACATCGCTCACTTTAATATCATTTTCGAAATTATCTATTTTCTCTTCTTCTACAGAATGCACCTTATTTTTAAGTTTTCCATCTACATTGGTTAAAACTTTTTTCCAACCATTTTCTTTTGTAAGTTTAACTTCTTCTCTATTACCTTCATTGTCTGTCAATACTACTGTTATTTCTTCAGGAATATTGTTTTTTCCTCCAATCCATTTTTTAGAAATTTCAATTTCACGGCTTGGTTTATAATGGTTTACTACTTTTATTTGATAATCTTCATCATCTTTGATTGGATTTATTAAATTGGTTCTTTCATGATTATCATAAGGTGGGTTTGCTTCTAACTTTTCAGCTATAAACAAATCTGAATAAGGCACCCCGTCAATCACAAGACGTGGAAGATAAAGAGCATATTCCCCATTTTCATCTTTCTTTAAATAGAAATTATATTCATCAAGTCCAGGCTCATTTCTAATTAAATCATAATATCTTACTGGTATTGATTGACCATAATTATTTATTTTAACAGTTTCAAATTCTACATATTTTTTTAAATCTGTATATGTTAATCCATCATATTCATGGGAACTAAATTCAAACCCTTTTTGATCAATTAATTTATCTTCAAGATATAGATTCATTTTTATATCTCTGTAAGTACCATCTTCATTTTTGTAAATATGTGAGCTGAAATGTCCACTAGTAGATGTTACATAATTTTCCTCTTGACCTTCTTCTTGGAATGTATCCGCATAACCTACACGTATTTTAAATTCGCTAGATTTTTTTATGAATTCCGGAGCAAAGATACCTGAGCTTTCTTCTATAGTATATCTACCAGCATTTAAAAACATATTATATAAATTATTAAACTGACCTTCCCAATTATTACCCTCATTTAGATTAAGTTTTTTATAAATAGGATTGCCTTCTTTATCAAATTCTTCAACAATTCTATTTCCATCTAAAAGTAGATATAAATCAATAGATTCTGGAATATCTTCTTTTTTGATATTTTCCCAGTCTTTTTTCACTTTTAATCTTCCATATTCGGAGTTTGTAAGTGTGAAGTTATGAGATTTTTCTTCTTTAGTTATATCTTTGGTTTCATCGAGCTTATGAGCAGTAAATCCAACATTTTCAGCATATCCTGAAATCCATAAATAAGGAATTTCTAAAGTAAGTGTTCCATCTTCGTTTTCTGTAAGTATAAATGCATATCCTTGATTTTTATTATGATATCCTTTTACACTACCCCATCCTTCATACTCGGTAAATTTACGATCTTCTCCATAGTATTTTATTTCTGAAATTTCTTTTAGTAAAATTGGATGGTAAATTTCAGCTTTTCCACCAGTAGCCTCTCCTATTTTTGTCTGAGCTATTCTATTAAGAGATTTAGTTGATGAATTATATAGATATAAATACAAGTCTTTTTCTCTACGAGCGACTTCATCATCATGATCTTCATGATATTTTCTTTCAATTTCTAATCCGCCAGCCTTAACCGTATTTTTATCTTCGCCTTTAGTTTCAACCATGTCTACTACAAAGTCTTCACCTTGTTCTACAGCTAAATATTTATATCCTTTTTCCTCTAATTCTTCAGCAGTAAAAGGCAGACCTCTATCCATGCTGTAGGCTCCATCTGGTAGACCTATATCAGAAAAGTCGTTTATTTTTAATTTTTCTAAAAGTTCTTTCTTATTTGCACCATTGAAATAGTTGGTGTCAAATTTGCTATGCCAATTATTTTCTTCCCCTAAAGTAATTTCTCCATATTTAAATAGATTATTATCTTTTCCATAATTAGCTTTTACATAATCATAATCTTTATCTAGAGGGACAATAAATAAATTAACCTTAATTTCTTCTGGAATTTTATTTTTATCAATTTTTTCATCCCATTTTTTATTTAATTCAATAGCATAGTCACCATTATCTTTTGGCGTTGTTATATTAGCGTTAGATCCTACTCCACCACCATTGTTAGCTTGATTGCCTAAAACAAAAGTTTTAGAATTTGACCACGCCTCTTTAATAAGTTCATCACTATAATGAGTTTTTAAATGTGTATATAAAGAATGATAAGAAAGACGTTCTGGAATTTCGACTCCTTCTTCTTTTACCTTTCCATCTTCTATAAATTTGATTATATTTTTTTCTTTAGTAACTGGTGAAATATGTGAATAGAATTCATCTTTAATATTGATACCATTTAAATTGAAAAACCAAGTTTTTTCAGAAAATGTAATATCTTTACCATAACTAGTAGCTTCATTGTTATAGACATAAACACTATGGCCATCACCAATATGGACAAAACCTGTTGGACAATTCCATAGTCCACCACCGTTGCTTCCACCAATTATGCTAGAAGTTACTTGTCCAAATGCTTTATTTTCAGTAATAAGTATGTCTTCTAATTTTTGTGTAATTGGTGGGAAAGAAGCATAAACCCCTCCTCCAAATTGTGAAGCTTGATTATCTAAAATCATTGTTCTATCAAGTTTCACATCATTACTATCTACATAGATTCCACCACCAGAGCTCATCGCTCTATTTTTATAGATTAATCCACCATCTATATGAGCTTCTGCCTTACTTTCTTTAATAAATTTTTTATAATTTGTATTTACTGATGCCTTTTCAGCACCTAAGATATTACTTGGACTACCTATGTATTGAGAAGATACACCTATACCTCCACCAGTTCCAAATGACTTGTTTCCAACTATAATACCATCAGTCATGGTAATCTTTGATTTTGGAAAACCGTTTAATCCTCCACCCATTTGGAATCTTGTTGCTGATAGATTATTAGCAATAATACCACCATTTATAGTGACTTCAGCAGGATTTCCACTTGAACCCCAAAGGTCACCTGCGAAAACTCCCCCTGTTAAACCTCCATGGTTGTTATCAATAAGACCATTGTTCATTGTGAATGTTCCACCTGGTCTTATATAGACTGCACCAGCAGCTGTTGGACGAGTATAATCTTCGTCTATTTGTTCAAAGGAAGTATTCTTAGAAATTCTACCTCCTTCCATGATGAACTTAGCACCTGAGTTTACTTTAACAGGGGCAGTATATCCATGCTTATTATATGAATTCATGATTACAGCATTTTTCATAGTTACTTGGCCATCTACATTTATCACAGAACCATAACTGTCAAATTCAGTTTGAACTTCATCTTTATTACCATCTATGTAAATTGCTGAGTCTTCTGTACCTAGGGTTAATTTACCATTAACTCTAAATAAACTATTATTAGCAAAACTGCTAGATCTTTTTATGATTTTATCTCCACGATCTGCTGATGGAAGTGGATTTTTTTCTAAATCAGATTTTTCTAAAGCTTCCTGCCCTCTAGCTCTACCTTCTTCAATTATCTCTCTTTGCTTAGCTTCTCCTTGATTAGCGTAGTCAGCAGGTCTTTTAATAGGATTCCAAATATCTTCTCTTCTGTCATTATCTGCAGTCAAGATAATATCTTGGTCTTTAGCTATAGTCAAACTTTCAGTAAAATCAAAACTCTTCATGATTTTAATCGTAGTTTGTTTATTTCCAGCTTGTGCAATTGCTTCTTTTAGTTCATCAAAAGAAGATACTTCTAAAACTCCATTTACATTGTTGATTGCTAGTTGTTGTGCAGGTTTTTCTTCAGCACTTACTTCTAATTTATCAACAGATTCTTGTTCAGAACTATTTTCTTCTTCAACTTCCTTTTTAGATTCATCTTTTACTTTATCTACATCCTCTTCTTTATCTACATCCTCTTCTTTAATATCATTTTCTGCAGCTTCTCCTGCAGTTGCTTTCTCTTGAGACTCTGTAGGCTCTAAAATTTCCTCTGTAGAGTTATTTTCTAACTTTTCTTTCGTTTCTTTTTCAGGATCATTTTCTATAAGATCTGAAGAATCTTCTACAGAATTGTTTTTCAACTCTTCTAACAACTCGATTTCCGAATCATTTAGCGATTCAGCTCTTGATACAATTGGAAAATTTAATATCATAGCCGCTATTAGTATAAAAAGTATAAAATTTTTCTTATACTTTCCAAATCTAAAACCACTTTTTCGGTTTTGCATTGTATTCATATTAACCTCTCCTTAAAAATACTAATAATATATTTATATGTACATATCACATAATGTGTAATCTTTGGTTAAAATTATATCACTTTGCGTCTTATACTTCAATGAAAGATAAAGTGAATATCAATATTAAAGATATGTTTTATAATAATGACTAAAAAAAGTAATATCGTTCATTTGCTTACCTATAAATTTTCAGGGTATGATTGTATTATTATAAATGAATAATTTTAAGGAGTTTTCAATGTATTTAATATCTATTATTTTATTAATTTTACTTATTCCCCAAGTTTATTATTTTATAAAAGAAAGAAAGTATGAATCTTTAGGAATGTCTAAAAAATTTTTCAAACGTAATACAGTGTATAAAGAAGATAATTATGAAGAATTGTATTTAACAAATACTGATGGCTTTGACCTTTTTGTAAGAATACTAACTTGCGATAATCCTAAAGGCATAGTACATATAGTTCATGGAGTGGCTGAACACTCTGAAAACTATATGGATTTTGCTAAATTTTTAAATGATAATAATTATATTGTTGTAATGGATGATCACAGAGGTCATGGTAGATCTATATCAACTGCCTATCCTAATGGTTATATGGCTCGTGGTCAAGAGCTAGTAGATGATGAAGTCATGCTTGCTCGTTATATGCAAGAAAAATATCCTGAATTAAAATACTATATGATTGGTCATTCAATGGGATCTATGATAGCTAGATTATTTTTAAGAGAAAATGACATCTTATTAAACAAATTGATTGTAACAGGTACTGTTCCTGTAAATAAATTTGCATGGTTAGGTGTGTTTTTCGAAAATATTTTCTGCTTCTATTTAGGAGAACAAACTAAGAGTAGCTTAATATACAAGATTATAGGAGCTGAGGACTCTAATTTTATAAGTTACAATCAAGAAAATATTGACTACAAAGATAATGATCCTATGAGAATATCCAATTTTAAAATCGCTTATTCAAGAGCTTTAATTGAATTAAATATGATGTTAGGAAAAAAATCTAAGTATTTGATAAATAATCCAAATCTTGAAATCTACAATATGGTTGGAGAAGATGATATCATAACAAAAGGTAAAGATGGTGTGAAATCCAGTCTAGATTTTCTATCAGATATTGGATATAAGAATATATCATCAAAGACCTATCCAAATATGAAGCATGAAATATTAAATGAAAAAGATAATGATGTAGTTTATGCGGATATATTGAAGTATTTGGAAAAATAAGATTTTTCTTTAAGATAATTTTACTTTGAAGATTTTATTCAAAATCTAAAAAAGAAATTTACTATAAAAATATAGACTTAAACCAGAGGCAAATATTTGTCTTTAGTTTAAGTCTATATTTTTGTATAATTCTATTTTAAATAGTGTATTTGCGTTTTTTATTATTTCTCTACACATGATGTTGTTAACAGTGATATGGTTATAAAGCACAACTTTTTTTCAATAATAGAAAACAATAAACATCAGATAATATATTTTATTATGTCTTTGTTTTATAAATACGACTTTCAAAAATTTCAATTGACTTATCAGGACTTTAAAAGTATAATATAGTCATTAAAAGTCTTATTCGGTATTGTATTAAGTAACTTAACGACTTATATCAATATTAAATTTCATTTTTATTGACTGTAAAGGAGTATGAATATGAACTTCGCCACAAAATTAAAAAAATTAAGAACAAAAAATAACTTAACCCAAGAAGATCTAGCTAAAAAGTCTGGTATCTCCATAAAATCTATTTCAAGATATGAGCTAGGTGAAACAATCCCACGTTCTAGAAAATATTATGAGAAACTCGCAAACGCTCTAGATGTTGATATTGACTATCTTTTCTCACAAGAAACTAATTTTTTACTAAATGCTAGAAAAGAATTTGGTTATAAGGGAGCAAAAGACGCTGAAGAAATAGTTAACGGCATGATTGGACTAATGGCTGGTGGAGAATTGCCAGAAGAAGATAAAGCAACAATACTAAACGCAATGCAAGAAGCTTTTTACATGGCAAAAATTGAAAATAAGAAATATACACCAAAGAAATATAAGATTGAAGAAGAATAATATCTATATATCATTATTGAAAGGAGGGTTTCATGACTCATCAAAATTCTACTATATATGATGACGTTCAAAATTTAATAAAATTACATGGTACTAGAGACCCTCAAATTATTTTGAAAGAAAGAAATGTAGTACTTGTACCTTTTAAGGAAAAAACAAAGTTGTTAGGAATGTATAAAGTCATTCTTAGAAATAAATTTGTATTTTACAATCCCTATGTTGATGAACGAATATTGAATATGGTATTTGCTCATGAACTTGGCCATGATTTATATCATAGTAATCTAGCTCAAAATAAAGAAATAATCGAATATGAACTCTTCAATATAACTAACACTACCGAGCTCGAAGCAAATATATTTGCAGCCCATCTTCTAATAGATGAAGATGAACTTATGGAACATATTTTACTTGGTGAAAATTATGAATCTCTAGCTAGCATATTTAAAGTAAATATTAATCTAATGATATTTAAATTAAATGAAATGTATAGAATGGGTTTTCCAATTAATAGACTAAATTTACCGCATAACAATAAGTTTTTTACAAAAATTGATGGAACTGATAAAGGAAACCATGAGCTTTTTTAAGATTAATTTAATAAATAATATTACATAAATTAAAAGGAGGTATAGTATGGGGTTAATCAATTATTCTTTAGAGCCCAAGTCTGATATTGCTTTTATAGATATGAAAAGTTTTTATGCAAGTGTTGAATGCATAAAAAGAAATCTAAATCCTCTTACTACATCTCTTTGTGTAATGAGTAATTCAGATAACTCTTATGGCCTTACTTTAGCCAGCAGTCCTACATTTAAAAAAGTTTTCGGAAAAGAAAATGTAGGTAGAGCTAGAGATCTTCCTTTTGATATAGAAACAAGAAAATTTTCTTATGAAAATGCAAGAAAACAAAATATAGATATTACTAAAGAATATATAGAACATGTAGAAAAGTGGGCAAAAAAAACTTTAATTGTCCCACCAAGAATGAGTTTATACATTGAAGAAAACTTAAAAATTCAAAAAATTTTTCAAAATTATACTGCAAATAATGAAATACATCCCTATTCTATTGATGAGGCATTTATTGATTTAAGCGGTTCCTTAAATTATTTTGTTCCTAATAAAAATATAAGTATAAGAGATAAATTAGATTATGTTTCAGCAAAGATTCAAAATGAAATATGGAAAGAAACAGGAATATATTCCACCGTTGGTATGAGTAATTCTAATCCATTACTTGCTAAATTGGCTCTTGATAATGAAGCGAAAACAACAAAAACAATGAGAGCTAATTGGTCTTATGAAGATGTTGAAACTAAAGTCTGGAATATAAAAAATCTCACAGATTTTTGGGGGATTGGAAATAGAACTGCTAAAAGATTAAATAAACTTGGGATACATACAGTAAAAGATTTAGCTACTTCTAATCCTGATATTTTGAGAAGAGAATTTGGGGTAATAGGACTTCAATTATGGTTTCATGCTAATGGTGTCGATGAATCAAAAGTAACTATTCCCTACAAAGCTAAATCAAAAGGATATGGTAATTCTCAAGTGTTACCAAGAGATTATCATAATCAAAATGAAATTGAGATAGTTTTAAGAGAGATGGCAGAGCAAGTAGCTACAAGAATTAGAAGAAAAAATAAAAAGACAAGTCAGATTTCAATCTATATTGGTTTCTCTTATAAAGAAAACAAAAAATCTATTAAAGCTCAAAAAACTATTAATCCAACATATTCTACTAAGACTTTATCAAATGAAGTAATCAATCTTTTCAGAGAAAAATATGAAGGTGGTTCCGTTAGAAATATTGGTGTTAGTTATGGAAAATTAGTTGAAGATAATTTTATAACTTATACTCTTTTTGATGATATTGAAAAATTACAAAAACAAGATAGTTTAGATAAAACTATTGATGAAATAAGAGATAAATTTGGTTACACTTCTATCCTTTCAGGAACATCTTTAATTGAAGGATCTAGAGTAATTGAAAGAAGTAAATTAATCGGAGGTCATGCTGGTGGATTGGACGGTATTATATGATTATAAGAGATTATTTACCCTATGAATCGGCAAGATATTATGTAGATAGAGGTATGGCAAAATGGATGGGCTTTTTTATTTCTGAGCATACTAGTGCTCTATTACAAATGGGAAATGAAATAGATCTTTCAAAGCAAATGAATGAAGAAGAAATTCTTATGCTATTAGGACAAGTTTATCTTAATAAACTCGATATTCTTTTATATGTAAAAGATACCCATAAGCCTTTTATTGGACAAATAGTAGATATAGAAAACCTAACTATTTACTTTAGAACAGATAATGCAGTTAAAAACATTTATTATAAAGACATTATTAGATTAAATCTTTTGGAGGATAAATCATGAACGAATTACAAAAAAACAGTATTCAATTTGATTATTTCTCGAAAAATTATAAGAATTTTGAAAAAGACTTTTATAAGTTTGCAGACATAAACATACCTCTTACTTTTTTAGTCGATGATATTCTTTATTACTTAAGTTCATCTAATAGAAATTACTTCATGTTAAATAAGAAAAACTCTAAAGATAATAAAGAACATTACTTCTTCTTTGAAAGAACTCATATCAAGGAAAATAAAAACATCATAAAATTCTCTTATTTAGGTCATCAGTATGGATAGATAATAAATAATATGTAAAATATTATAACTAAGAAAGAATAGATCCAAAACTTGGACATTTAAGCCTAAGTTTGTATAGAAAATAGGACAAAAAAACAGAGACAAATATTTCTAAATATCTCTGTATAAAGTTTAAGTTTTTTTAATCACTTATAATCTAAGAATTCGTACCTATTTTTTTTATAAAATAAAGTGCTAAATTGTCATCATTTTTACAAATTGTATAAGGAGTTAGTATTTCACCTTCATAATACACACCTTTTCCATCCGGTATAAATCCATTTTTTATATACATTCTCTGAGCTTTACCATAACCAGAATGTAATCCTACGCCTATTCCAACAAACTCGCTTGTTTTCTTAGCTAAACATATAATCTCATCTAACAATTTCTGCCCAATACCTTTATTTTGATATTTTTCAAAAACATTAAAATCAACAATTTCAGGAATATTAATCAGACTAAATGGACCACTTATAGGATTTTTTATAAGAGTAATATATCCCATTACTTCATTGTTTTCTTCATAAACCAAAACAATCCTTTTTCCAACTTGTTGTTCGTAAAAATAATCATTCAATACTTTTTCTCTAGACTCCCATCCTTGTTCAATAAAATTTTTATTTATAGATAATATATGATCTTTAGTTAATCTTGTTATCATCTCTACTCTCCTAAATTTTTGGTATTTATTATAGTTTTTTTTATTTCAATTGCTACTTCTGGTAAGATTATTGGTTCTTATTCAAATGTATTTACATATATAGGTATATTAGATTGTAGTCATTTCCTTCTATTTCCTCTATATCTGATAAATGTGCATATTTACCTTGACTTAAACCTATGTTTTTTCTTAAATCTTTTAATCTTTTCCCAAATTCCTATAACAAATAAATCATCACCTTTTTACACTTATTTTAATAATATACTATATTTTTTATAGGGTATTAGTCAACAGTCTATGAGTACATCTTAGTTTCTTTTAAAAATATAGAGGCAAATATTACTAAATTTATACTATTTAAAATTCAAAATTTTTATCTCTTACTAATCTTTTTTATTGTTCTTTAGATTATATTATTATCATCTTAAATCTAATCTTTTCCGTATATAAATATAATACTAATTCACTGGAAAAAATATATTAAAGTGGTATAATATAATTATATAAAGGGTAGTAATTATTCTGAAACATTGAATAAGCTAGACCGATGAACGTAGGAATGCTACGCTCTTCGATCTAGCTTTTTTTATTTATAAAAGAAAGGAGGTATCGATGCAAATAAAAAAGTTCTAAACAATAATTTTGTTATCGTTGGTAATAACGAGGAAAAAATTCTTATGGGAGTAGGATTAGGCTTCGGGAAAAAGCCAGGTGATAATGTAGATGAATCAAAAATTATGAAGATATTTGATTTATCTAATCCAGCAATAAATAAAAACTTTATGGAACTTATAAACGATATACCAATCGATGTTATTGAAGTTTCAGAAAAAATAATTTCTAATATAAAGTTGGAAATGGGAGAAAAAATTAATGACATTATATACATAAATATAATTGATCACATAAACTCTTCACTAAAAAGATACAAAGAAGGTATTGTCATTACTAATAATTTACTTCCAGAAATAGAAAGATTTTATTCTAAAGAATTTAATTTAGCTAAGGATGCTGTTAAAACTATTAACGAGAGTTTTAATGTTAATCTAAGTTTTGATGAAGTTGGTTTTATTGCTCTTCACATTGTAAACGCAACAATTACAGAATCCCAAGACTTATTCTCTTATAAAATTACAGAAATGATGAAAGATGTTCTTAATATTGTTAAGAGATATTTTATAATTGAATTTGATGAAAACAGTTTATATTATTATCGTTTTATTACACATTTAAGATTTTTTGGTCAAAGAATGTTTGTATATCAGTCTTATGAAAATAATAATTATGATGATTTATTGGAAATGATAAAAGAAAAATATAAAAATTGTTTTCAATGCGCAAACTTAATAAAATCTTATATCGAAAAAATTTATAATAAGCAAGTAACAAAAGAAGAATTGTTATATTTAACCATTCATATACAACGAGTTATAGAAGAATCTAAAAAAAATAATAAAGGAGATTAATATGGGAAAATATATAGACTTAGCTAAAGAAATAATTGAAAATTTAGGTGGTAAAGAGAACATTAAAAATGTTACCCATTGTATGACAAGATTAAGATTTGAAGTAAAAAACTTTAATGAAATTAACGATAAAAAATTAAAAGAAAATCCAAATATAATATCTACAAATAAGTCTGCCGGTAAATATCAAGTAATTGTTGGAAATATAGTTGGTGATGTTTACGATGATATAGTTTCAATAATAGGAATTAATATAGTTGATGACTCCCCAGAAAAAGAAGAAGGCTTAGTCAATAAATTTATAAATGTTATAACTAGAATTATCACACCTACACTAGGAGTTCTTGTATCAACCGGGTTATTAAAGGGTTTAATCTCAATATTAATTGCTACAAATTTAATAAAAGATAGTTCTGGAACATATATTATTCTAAACGCTTTAGGAGATGCTCTATTCTACTTTTTCCCAATAATATTAGGATATACAAGTGCTGAAACTTTTGGACTAAATAAGTTTATAGGAATGATATTAGGAGCTACTCTAATTTATCCTGGAATAAATGAGGCTATGTTAGGGGGAGATTCTCTATTAAAAATATTCAGTGAAAGTCCTTTTGAAATGGTAGCATTTAAATCTTTCTTAGGACTCCCAATATTTTTCCCAGGAGCAGGATATTCTACTACAGTTATCCCTATAATTTTGGTTACACTATTTGCTTCAAAGGTTGAAAAGTTATTAAAAAATTATATTCATGATATAGTAGGCTTTGCTTTTGTTCCATTTCTAACATTAGTAATATCAGCTCCGCTTAGTTTTTTAATTATTGGTCCAGTTGCCAATATTCTTCAATCTTTTATTGGATGGATAACTGTTTCTTTATATAAATTAAGTCCTATACTTACAGCTATTATAGTTGCATTAATATATCAACCATTAGTTATTTTTGGTTTACATTGGCCTTTAATAACTCTAGCAATAACAAACTTCGGTACTTTAGGATATGATTTTTTATGGCCAATGATGTTTACCGCATCATTCGCTCAAACAGCTGTTACAATGGCTGTAGGTTTTAAAACAAAAAATAAGAAGCTTAAAGCAACTTCAATACCTGCAATAATTTCAGGTTTTATGTGTATTATTGAACCAGCAATATATGGGTTTACATTAAAAGATAAAAAGCGATTTGGTATAAGTTGTATAAGCGCCGCAATAGGTGGTGTAATTATAACATTATTTAATGCCGTACAATATTCTTTAGGTATTGGGTTGTTAGGTTTTAGTGGATTTATCAACCCTAACGGTGAAACTAGAAATCTAATCATAGCCTTAATAGCAACTTTAATAACTATGATTGTAGCCTTTGTTTTAACAGTTATCACTTTTAAGGAAGTAGATGATGATCCTATTCAATCAGATAAAGAAAATAACGATAATGAAAACTTAAATAAAATAGAAATATACTCACCTGTAGAAGGTAATATTGTTGATTTGGAAAGTGTAGAAGATAGTACATTTAGAAATGAATTACTAGGAAAGACTGTTGCAATTGAACCAGAAATAGGAGTTATAGTTGCTCCTTTTGACGGAGAAGTTATATCTATGTTCTCAACAGGACACGCTGTCGGTCTTAAGGGGTATAATGGAGAATCAGTTCTTATCCACGTTGGACTAGATACCGTAAACTTGAAAGGTAAACATTTTTCAAAAATTGTAAATGAAAATTCTAAAGTTAAAAAAGGAGATATTTTAATAAAATACGAAATAGAAAAAATTAGAGAAGAAGGCTATGATCCTACTGTAATAATAATATTAGAAAATTCTGAAAGCTTCAAACATGTAAATAAAACGTACAAAGATAAAATAAGCTTTATAGATAAACTGTTTTATTAATACTTTTATATTAATTGGAGGGAAAATGAAAAAAACAGATAAAATTAAAGGAATGCTTTATGGAGTTGCTCTTGGCGACGCTTTTGGTATGCCTACTGAAATGCTTAGCCGGGAAACGATCAAAAAAAACAATTTAGATTTTAGCGAACCTTTTGAGAGTCTTGATTATAGCATCATTTCAAAAAATAGACAGGCTTATTCTATAACTGATGATACTATGAATACTTTAATGATTATGGAAATGCTTAAAGAAAATAATGGTAAAGTTAATTCTACGAATTATTTAAGAAAATTAAAATATTGGAGCACTAATTCTCCAATCGCCAGTTTTGTTACTGGTCCATCAACTTCTAAAGCACTAAAAGAAATAGAAGAAGGGAAAAGTATTGAAGAATCTGGAAAATTTGGAACTACTAATGGTGCAGCTATGAAAATATTACCTATCGGTTTAATCTCCGATTATATAACTCCACATAAATTAATAGAAAATGTAGTAAATATATGTAAAGCAACACACAATACTAATATAGCTTTAAGTGGAGCTTCAATTATAGCAGCCATAGCATCTTACTTCTATCAAGGCGGGAATAATATTGATGAAATGTATAGTATTGTATATGATGTTTATGAAAAAACAAAATATTTAGGTTTTCAATGGCCGAGTGCAAGCTTAAGTTACAGGATAAAACAAGCTAGAATAATTGTAGAATTATCTAAAAAAGGTATTTCTGAAGAGGAAATTCTAGACAAATTATATTCAGAAATTGGATGTAGTATGGAAACAATAGATACTATACCTGTAGCGATCGCTTTATTTGATTTGAGTAATGGAAATGCATTAAAATGTGCAAAACTATCTTCTATGATAGGAGGAGATACTGATACTATAGGAGCTATAGCAACTGGAATTTGTGGTATTTACAAACCTCAAACTATTCCTTTAGAAATGATTAAACAAATTGAAAAAGTTAATATGATTAATTTTAATGATTATATTCTATAAGAATAAAATTTGATATTAACAATATTTTTACATTAAAAATAACCCTTCTTTTAAAATTTCGAATAATAATCAATCAAAAAAATCCATGAACAATTCTGAATGTCCATGGATTTTTTTACATTTTAAATATTCTCCAATAAGAAAATCAAGTTTAATTTTCATATATCTTTATCGATACAAAATCATAAGGTTTAATTTCATCCTGCATAGCTATAACTTCTTCAATAGCATTTACAAATTTATAATTATCGTCTAAGTTTAAATTTTCTAACTTCATTGATTGTGACGTAGGATTATTTAACCTTACAATTATAGCATTATCGTCATAATACGAGTTATAAACTGCACTTACATAATACCCTTCAAAATTTAACAATGAAATATCTTTTCTCCTATGCTTACAAATATTATTTGGAGTATATTTTTATATTCTTCAAATTGTTGAATATTGTTTTTATCTAAAAATCATTACTAATTATAATCATTCATTTTATGATTGATTTTAATTTTAAATCTATTTATACTACCATTTAAAACTGGTGGAAAGTAAACATAATTCTGCTAATTTTCCAACTCTGTCCCCAAACTTAGAATATCAACATAATCTTGATAAATAAAAACTCTATTTCTTTCCTGATTATTTGCCAGTTTCAAAATTCCTATTTTCTCTAATCTTTGTACAGCTTTAGAAATTGTATTATATGACATAGATAGATCTTTTGCAGTCTTTGAAATGTCGATAATTGGATGTGATTCTAAATATTGAAATACTTTTTTTACAGTTTCTTGAGTACTTTTTGTAAATTGTTCATTTTCAATAAGTTTAATATTTTTTTCTTTTAAACTGATTAGTTTATCGGCAGTTTCTATAGCTGATTTGCCACTTTTGTAAATAGCTTCAAGGAAAAATTTTATCCATTGTTCATAATTTCCTGTATCTCTTACAGCAGTCATTCTGTCATAATATTCAATTCTATTTTGTTTCAAGTAGTACGAAATATATAGTGCAGGGGTTTTTATAACTTTCTTTTCAAGTAAATAAAGTATAATTAATAGTCTTCCTATACGTCCGTTTCCATCTAAAAATGGATGTATCGATTCAAATTGATAGTGGATTAATGCAATTCGAATTAAATGATCTAAACCATTTTCTTCATTTATATACTTTTCTAAATCCGATAAGGCTACTTTCATATCATCGACAGCAGGAGGAATATATCTTGCATTTTTAAGTGTAGATCCAAGACCCCCTATCCAATTTTGACTTTTTCTAAATTCTCCAGGATTCTTTTCTTTGCCTCGCACCCCAGATAGCAAAATTTCATGTGTCTCTAATAAAAGTTTGCTACAAATTGGCAATGTATTCAATCTTTCAATTGCATAATTCGTTGCTTTTACATAATTCACAACTTCCTCAACGTCAGCATTTATATTAGAAGATATTTCCGGATTAAAAATATCCTCTAGTGTCGCCTGTGTTCCCTCAATTTGAGAAGACAAGAGTGCTTCCTTTTGAACATACATAGAAACAAATAAATCCATATTTGAAATGTTTTTCGCTCTGTCATCAAGTATCGCTAACACATTATGAGCTTTTACTAAAATTTCAATAATATCATCATTAATTTCTATTGGTGGATTAGGAGGCAATTTTGTCGGCATAAATGAAAAATACGATAGTTCTCCTGATAATTGTTTTCTAAAATTACCAGCTCTCTCTTTTTGCATATTGCTTCTTCCCTTCTTTTGAAATACTAATAGAATTATATCAATCTTATTTCATAAAATCAACATTATTTGAAATAAGATAAGTGTTTTTATCTTTTATTTCAGTAATTTCATTAGTTGCTGGTTTTTCCACTTCTATAAATTGCCCAGAAGTCAAGGCTGCATATTCACCATTTATATATAGATTTACAAAGTTAATTTCAAATCACTAATATCTATTAAAAAAAATTAAACGGAATGTAACTCTGTAGAATACAGATTACATTCCGTTTGAAATATTATTAAATTATATTTGAGACTTTTTAGAAATCATTAAAATTATTCTTCATCTCTCTTTTTACTTATTCTGGTATAAGCTAATAAACTACTTGCAAGGATTATTCCATATGAAAGAAGTCCAAATGAATCTCCTGTTTTTGGGTTCTTTCTTGATTTAGCGTTCTTACCTTTGATTGATTTAGATGGTTTCATAGTTTTATGACCTATTCTTTGTTTTGTTGGTTTTTTACTTTTACTTGGTTTTGTTGGTTTTTCAGTTTCTGTATTTTTAACTATAGTAAAGCTACCAACTGGTGACTTACCATAAGTATAGTTAAATTGGAATGTATGTTTTCCTAGTCCAAGAGTGTTCCAATATTTAGAAAGTACATTTACAATTGTTGACCCTTCGTTAGAAATAAACTCATCTGCAGGAATAAACTTACCATCTATTGAAATTCCTGTGAAATATTTTAGACTTCCATTAGCTCCCAATATTAAATCTTCAACAGACTCTTTTGTAATTTCAGACTTATCACCTTTAATTATCTTAAGAAGTTGCATTGCTTCTACTCTAGCATTAATTTCATTTGCAACTGCTTTTTTGTATTCTTTTTCTTTATCAGCTAATATAGCTTCAGCTTCTTTAAATGTTTCTTCTGCTTGCTTTTTAACTAATTTTGCTGATTCAAGATTTTCTTTAGCTTCTTTTAAAGATTTTTTAGCATCATCAACTTCTTTTTCTTTTTTAGATACTAAGGCATCTGCTTCGACTTTAGTAGTTTCAGCTTTATTTTTCTGATCAAGTTTATCTTCATAATTTTTTAACGCTTCAGTCAATTCTTCGTTAGCAGATTTAACTTGCTCATATTTTTTCTTTGCTTCATCTAAAGCATTTTGAGATTCTTTCTCTTCTTCAGCTTTTGTTTTTACTTCTTTTTGAGCTTCTTGATATTTATTTACAGCTTCTTCTTTGGATTTTTCTTTATTTTGAAAATCTTTATTTGCTTTATCTTTAGCTTCTTGAGATTTTGTTAAATCGGTTTTAGATTTTTCAAGTTTTTGTTTTGCATTTTCAAGATCTTCTGTAGCTTTTGAAATATCTTCATTGATTTTAGATAAATCTTCTTTTGCTTTTTCTAATCCTTCCTCTGCAATAGTCTTTTCTTTATTTTTTTCTTCTAAAGATTTTTGAGCTTTTGTCGTAGATTCTTTTGCAACATTTAGTTCATCTTCCGCTTTTTTCACTTCTTTTTCAATATTTAGAATCTTATTATTTAGGTCTAAATTAGCTTCAATATGTTTATCTAGAGCTTCTTCTGCAATATTTTGATTAGATTTTGCAGTATTTAAATTCTCTTGAGCTTCTTGTGTAGCTTTTTTAGCATCTTCTAATTGTTTTTCTACTTCATTTGATTTAGCAATATTATCATCTTTTTCTTTTTCAGCATTATCTACTGCTTCCTTTTTGCTATTTTCAGCATCTTGAGCTAATTTTAATTTTTCATTTTCTTCTGATTGTTTCTTCTCAGCTTCTTTCAATTCAGCTAATGCTTTGTCGTAAGATTCTTGACCTTCAGGATTTACACCTTCTTTTCTTTGTTTTAGGTCATTATAATATTTCATAAAACGATCTTTGTATTCTTCATAAGTGTAGTCTTGATCTGATGTACCTCTGCCAAATACTTGAGCATGAGATATGTAATATCTAGGAGCATTAGTAGTTGTAGCAAAACCAGTATATAAAAATTCTTTTTTCATTAAGTTAGTATAATGCCCAACAACTCCTGATTTACCTGAAGGATCTACATCATATATAGCTTTCTCAGATGTATACCAAGATGCACTTGATCTAGTATACGGGCTACCGCCACCCCATGATAGGTTTTCACCATTTATTGCGTGATTTACACCCCAGTTTCCTGAATGTCCATTATCTGCATTAGATGAATAATTAGCATTTATTTGAGCTGCGGCCATTAATTCATCTGTTATTTTCAATGCTGACATAGGATCAAAATTATTGTCACCTTTTACTCTGAGATCATTACCTTCTTTTAAAGTTTCAATGGCGATCTTCATATTTTCTAATGAAGTTGCGTCCTTTTCATCTCCTGTTTTAGTATAGTCTTTTATTGGCTTTGTATCTCCTTGAACTACAAAGTTTGTTTCCATTTGTTCCAAGGCTCTTTGTGAGCCCATAGTTTCATAAAAACCTTTAGAACCCTCATTCCATAATTCTTTAGCTTTTTGTATTTCTGCATCGCTAAGAGTCATATTCTTTTTAGCTGTTTCTACAGCTACTTTTGCAGCCTCAACTAATTCGTCAGCTTTATTTTTTTCTTCTGTCGCTTTTGCTGTATTTTCTTTTGCGTTTGAAAGCTCTTCTTTAGCTTTATTCAATTCAAAATCAGATTTTCTTATATCTTCTTTAGCATTATTTAAGCTTTCTTGAGATTGGTTTTCTAATTCTTTTTTATTATCTAATTCTTTACTTAAAGTATCGACCTTGGCTTTAGCAGATTCTACATTTTCTGAAAGACGTTTATGTTCTTTTTCGTATTCATTTTTTTCATGTTTAATTTCTTCTAAAGCTTTTTGTTTTTCTTCTAATTGAGATTCTTTTTTAGTTTCATTTTCTTTAGCTTGATCCAGTTTTGATTTGAAATCTTTCAAATCTTCATTTATTTTATCAAGCTTATTTTGCGCTTGATTTACTTCTTCTTTAGCATCGTCATATTCTTGATTATCTTTTGTAAGCTTTTCAAGGTTTGCCTTAGCTTCTTCTAAAGATTTTTCAGCATTATATTTTTCTGTTATTTTATTTTCTAAATCTTTTTCAACTTTTTCCATTTCAGCTTTAGCTGTTTCTGATTCTTTTTGCTTTTCTTCTAGTTCAGATTTAGCAAGTTCTTCTTTATTTTTTGCCTCTGCAAGTGCTTCCTTTTTACTTGTTAAATCCATTTCAGATTTTTCTAATGATTTTTTCGCTTCTTCCAGCTCCATAGAAGCATTTGGATTTTCTTTTGCTATCTTATTATATTTAGCCTTAGCTTCTTCTGTTTCTTTAGTTACTTTTTCAAGATTTTCTTTAGCTTCTATTTGATTTGATTTTGCTTTTTCTAATTCATCTTTTGCTGTGTTTAGTTTTTCTTGACTAATGTTTAAATTATTAGAAGCTTTTTGTGTATTTTCAGAAGCTCCCTCTAAACTCTTTTGTTTTTCATCAAGTTTTAATTCTTCTTTAGTATTGTCAAGATCTTCTTTTTTATTTTTAATCTCTTGTTCACTTTTTTCTATATTTTCTTCAGCTTCTAATATATTTGAAGGAGCTAATCTACTATATTTTTCAAATTTATTGTTTTCTGTATTTGAAAAAGTTTTTGCTTCTACATATGCTTGTACAGATACATTACTAACTAGTGTACCAACTAAAGTGGTAGCAATAGCCGCTTTAAAACTAATTTTCTTAAAGCTTTTTGAATTTTTCATAAAATATCCCCCCTAAAATTCCTATATGATATTTTCAAATATATAATTCAAGCAATTACCTTCTTGTTTTTAAATAACTTTCTTTGAAAATTATTCAATTTTCATATTTGATATATAATTAACTTTAACAGTTTAATTATATGTTATTTTTATTTTTTATTCAATATATAATGCATATTTAAATGAATACATCTTAGTATTTTTATTTTCATCTATATTTTCAATTATATCTATTCAATATCCCGTTATTTTGCGATAAAAAAAGCATCTAATAGTTTATAGATGCTCTTGTTTTAAATCTCTTATTTAATTCATTTAATCAATTCTTTCAAATACCATTGTTGCTTGTATTTTATCTCCACCTAGAAAACCTTTTGATCCAGATGATGATGTAGTTATAGTGTGTAATCTATACCCTAAAGCTGCCTGTTTATTTATTGTTCTTTGTAAATTTGTTAAACTATTAATTCCTGATCCTGTTCCTAAAAGCTTTTCTGTAAGTACTACTTGTAAAACAACATATTTATCCATTCCTACGCTACTTGATTTACCAACTTCATCATCCCAAAACATATTAAGTTTTCTCCTTTTAACAAATAAATTTTTATTATTATACATTAAAAATATAAATAAGTAAATAAATAACAATAGCAAAACAAAAAGTTGCAAATACATTTTTATGCATTTACAACTCTTATATATATTTAATTGAAAAAAATTATTTTCCATTTATTTTATAATATGTGTCAAATACCCATATCCTTCTTTTTCCATATCCTCCAAAGGAATGAATCTTATAGATGCGCTATTTATACAAAATCTTAATCCGCCAGATTCCTTTGGTCCATCATCAAATACATGTCCTAAATGTGAATCTCCAGATCTACTTCTAACTTCTGTTCTCTCCATATTAAAACTAAAATCTTTATGATAAGTGACTACTTCTTTAGAAATTGGTTTTGTAAATGACGGCCAACCACAACCAGAATCATATTTATCCGTTGAACCAAATAATGGTTCTCCTGTTGCAACATCCACATATATCCCCTTCTCTTTGTTATCCCAATACTCATTTGAAAATGCATGTTCTGTATCATTTTCTTGTGTAACCCTGTATTGAGCTTCTGTCAATTTCTTTTTTAATTCCTCATCTGAAGGTTTTGGATATTTTGATTGGTCAATAATAATTTCATTCGCTTTTGAAATATCAATATGACAATATCCATTTGGATTTTTCTTTAAATAGTCTTGATGATATTCTTCGGCTTCATAGAAATTTTCTAATTTTTGAACTTCTACAACTATTTTATCTTTATATTTTTCTTGCTCTTTTTTCAGTCTTTCTTCGATTATTTTTCTTTCATTTTCATCTGTAAAATAAACACCAGATCTATATTGCGTACCTCTGTCATTTCCTTGTTTATTCAAACTTGTCGGATCTACAACTAAAAGATAATAATCTAGTATTTTCTCCAATGAAATTTTTTCTGGATCATAGTCAACTTTTACAGTCTCAGCATGTTCTGTATTTTTGTACAAAACATCTTCATAAGTTGGATTTTCAGTGTTTCCATTTGCATATCCACTTACAACATCTGCTACTCCATAAACTTTTTCCATATATGCTTCAACACCCCAGAAACATCCACCGGCTAAATATATTGTTTTTAATTTTGTTTTAGAATAATCTATTGAATCATTTGGATTTTCATCATTATTTTCATTTTGATGTTGACTAATAATTTCATCTATTTGTTTTCTTATTTCATCTTTCTTTTTCTCATCACTGTTTGTTACATCTCTTTTGCTTGTACATGCTGTAATTGAAAAAATAACTGCAAATACGATTAATAAAAATCTCTTTTTCATATTTTTCTATTTCCCATCTAATTAAATAAATTGTTGAAAAACGCTGTTACTTTTGGTAATTGGTTACTCATTAACACTATTCCCATTAAGGCTATTAAAATACCACCAATTCGCTTAATCGTAATTAAATGTTTTTCAAAAAATTTAAATTTATTCATCAATACACTTGATGCGATTGCCATTATTAAAAATGGTATCATCAAGCCTATTGAATAAATCAGCATTAAAAATGCTCCATAAAATTGCTGTCCACTACTCGCAGACGTCAACAAGACAGCGGCTAAAACAGGCCCAACACATGGTGTCCATCCTAAACTGAATGATATCCCCATTAAATATGTCCCTAAAGCTTTTTTCTTATCATTCTTAAATCTAATTCCTTTGATTTTATTTATTTTTTCAAAGTGAATTAAGTCCATTTGATGAATACCAAGTAAAAATACTAAAAATCCGGAAATTATAATTACCCATTTGTTATTCAATATCTTTCCTATTATTCCTGCTCCAAAACCTAAAATAACAAAACTAGTTGAAAGGCCTAGAACAAATGCCATCGTCTTTATAATGGCTCCTTTATTAATTTCAAATCTTCCAATTTTAATTTTTTTATATTCCCCTGATTCATCCGTCATGAATCCAATATATGCTGGTATCAAAGGAAATGTACATGGTGCAAAAAATGATAAAAATCCAGCTATAAATACTGAACTTATTAATAATTCATTTTGTATCATGAGACCACCTTAAATTTTATTCTTATATTTCCATACCATATTTATTTTCAAATTCTAGTAAAATATCAAGTAATTGTTTGTTTAAAAATTTTAATGCTTGTTTACGTATATCTGTTGGAACCCCATAATATGCTTCCGCAACAGCTCCACATATAGCTGCTACTGTATCACTATCTCCTCCGATTGATATAGCATTTCTAATAGAATCTTCAAAGTCAACAGATTCAAAAAATGATTGTAAAGCTTGAGGCACGGTGTCTTGTGATGTTTCATTAAACTTATAGGTTTCTCTAATATCATCCAATTTAAAATCTAATGAATAATAATTATCTTTTATATAATCTTTTATTTCTGAAATACTCTTTCCTGTTTTAGCAAGAAATATAGCAACAGCAGTAGCTTCTGCTCCTTTTATTCCTTCTGGATGATTATGAGTTACTTCAGTAACAAGTTTGGATAAAACTTTCGCTTCTTCTAAACTTTCAGCAGCAAATCCAGCTGCACTAACCCTCATAGCTGCACCATTACCGAAGCTATTATATGGTTTAGGATTATCTGAAAACATCCACTGATAAAATCTCCCACCATATCCACAATCAGGATATTCTCTACCAATCTCCTGCATAAATTTAACTGTATTTTCTGATAATTCACTATAGTTTTCTTTACTTTCTAAAATAGCTTTAGCAATTGCTAAAGTCATAATACTGTCATCTGTTGGAAAGCATTCATATGTGAAAAATTCAAATTCTTTACTTCTATGATTATTGAACTCAAATCTTGATCCAACAATATCTCCAATTATTGCACCTAACATAATACACCTTCTTTCCTTTAATTAAACACTTTTTAAACTCTTAAATTTTATTATTCTGATCTACAAATATAGTATGATTATACCCCAAAAATATATCATCTATATATGTAGAACCTATGTGCATAAATATTACAATAAAAAATATATATGAAGTTTTGTAATGTTAAAATACAAACCATCGTCTATGAAATAACTATTAACATATTGTAATATAGCGACAAATCTCTATTTTTCCTAATTTATGAAAACCATATCATGAGTTCTTTACCCATTAAATAAAGTTTCTTTCTAATAAATAAGGTTTTTTATTGTAAAATGGTATAATTAAGATGTATCAAATAAACAATAAAGACTAACTATATGAAGTCAAGTATAAAATAAATAACTTTATGAAAGATATACCAAAAGACAATTTAATAAAAATTTGCATGACAAATAAGCCTTAATAAAAGGCTAGTTTAAAAGATGAAGTTAAGTCTGAGGAACAAATTGAGTGTTTGTTTTAAGTAATTTAAAAATAACTCTAATTAGCTTTTTAGCAACGTGTGTAAGAGCAACGAAGTGGTGTTTACCTTCCTTTCTCTTTCTCTGATAATATTCTTTAAAGCAAGGATCTCTCATAGCTACTAACCTAGCAGCATTGAGGAAAGCCCATCTAAGATATGGAGAGCCACGTTTA
>NZ_AUHK01000021.1 GCF_000423145.1 Helcococcus sueciensis DSM 17243
TAATATTTGATAGACATGCAGATTTAAAATATAAGTATGGAAATAGAAACTTTTGGTGTAGAGGATACTTTGTAGATACAGCAGGGAAAAATGCAAAGAAGATACAAGAATATATAAGAAATCAGTTAAAAGAAGATTATACAGCTGATCAAATAAGTATAAAAGAATATGTAGATCCGTTTTCTGGAAAGAAAACAAAATAAAAATATAAAAACAAGGTGCTTTAGCACCAGTTGAGAAAGTAGTGCAGTTGGCAGACATTCAATGTGCACAAGGTGCACAGCAGGAAAAAGCCCCTTATAGGGGCAGTGCAAACCACCAGCTAAGCTGGTGGTTATGATTTAAATTTACACTACATATTAATTCTATAATTAATTTTAAAACAAATTTATTATTTGATAGTATAATAATACTAGTTATTAGGAGTTACCATGAAAATAAAAATGAATTATAAAAAAATTTATGAATTAGTTTTAGATTTAGAAAAGTTGCAAGATGAATTAAAAGATGACAACATTATAGCTTTAGATTTTGGAAATTCTAATTTTATAAATCCTTGGGTTTACCTCATACTCTCAAGTTGGATTATAAAAAATAAAAGTAATGGATTAAATTTTAATTTTAAGTTAGAAAATATAGATAATAAAAATGTAGTTGATTATGCTTCTAGAATAAATTTTTTTGATTTAATAGGATACAAATATAAAGAAAATTTTATTAGACATAAAAGTAAAGGGAAATTTATACCTTTAAATAAAATAAACAGCAACAATTTAATGATAATCCCTACTGAAATTACAAAAATATTTATTAATTTATGCAACTTAGAATCTAAAGAATCTGAAGACGAAAATTATAATATTATGTATATGATAGAATATTGTTTAACTGAAGTCATTGAAAACATAGATAGACATTCAGAAGCTAAGACAGATGGATTAATTATTGTTCAACCTTATAAAAATAATGAAGAAATTGATGTATGTGTCGTAGATACAGGAATAGGAATCCCTAATGCATTAAGAAAAACAGAAAAATATAGACATTTAACTGATAAAGAATGTGTAATGTATGCGACGGATAAAAATATTAAAACAGAAGGATTGGAAAATGAAGGACAAGGTAATGGATTATATATTTTAAAAAAATTAATAAAATCCATGTCTGGAGAACTTAGAATAATATCAGGTAATGGAGCATATGTATTAAACCATAATCAAGAAACGACTTTCAATTTAGGTTGCAAATGGGGTGGCACTATAGTACAATTTAAGTATAAATACAGTCAAAAAGTTGATATTAGATCAATAATGGGAGGAGATTATATACCATATTCTACTTATCTAGATGGTAGGATTGATTTAAGTAATGAAATTGATGAGTATTTAAATTTTTAGGAGGTGAAAATGAACAGGATAAAATTAATAGAATTCGGGCAAAATCTTGGTACAAGAGAATTAGGAATTACTATTTCTAAATACATAGATTTTTTACGTCTAGAAAATATTATACTAGATTTTGAAAATGTTACTGTAATTACTAGTTCATTCGCCGATGAATTAATAGGTAAAAATGTAAAAGAGATAGGATTTGAAGAATTTATTAAAAAAGTTAAAATTGAAAATGCTACAAATAATATAAAGCTTGTTATAAAAAAAGCGATGATGGATAGATTGTTAGAAGTAGCTTAAAGTTTTATATAAAAGGGCGAGTATACGCTCTTTTTTTATTTTAAATAAATGTAACAATGTTGGCAGTTTTTATATTTACAATCTTGCTATAAAGATTGATAGGGATATTTATTCATTGTTTAAATAAAATAAAAAGAGAATGTTTATACATTCCCTTTTTTTAGTATCACAGATTATATTGACTACCTTTTTTTATTTTTTATTATGTTTTATTATGCTCTATTGGGTTTAGTGAAAATTGATGAAATGTTGATATATCAACGATAACGTCTGTTTTTCAATATTCATAAGAAACGTTTAAAATAGTAATGGTCGGAGTGAGAGGATTCGAACCTCCGACCCCTCGGTCCCAAACCGAGTGCTCTACCAAGCTGAGCCACACTCCGACGACTTATTAAGTATAGTACAAAAAAAAATAAAAGTCAAATATTTTTAATGTAATTTTTATTATATAAAAATAATTAGATAAATGCAAATTAAATAGCAGAAAATATGAAGTGAAGAATATTAATATTATTAAATATCTTCGGAACATTTGTTCTATCTATGCTATAATATTCCTGAGGTATTTATGCAAAAGATTAGAGTATGTCATATGGCTGATTTTCACCTTGGTGGTGAATTAAATGTTAAAAACAGCCTTAGAGAAGAAATAAATAACAACTTAATCAAAACTTTATTTGAAATTTTTAGAATGCTTGAACAAGCGAAAGTAGACATTGTTTTAATTGCTGGAGATTTTTACGAAACATCATCAGTAGATTCTAGATTATTGAAGCAAATTAAAGAAATACTTGGAAACTTTTCCGGAAATATATTTATATCGCCAGGAAATCATGATTATGTTAGCTTAGAATCTGTATATAGGGAAGAATGGTCTGACAATATACATATTTTTCTTGATGAAGAAATAGAATTTGTAGAAATAAAAGAACTAAATACTAGAGTTTATGGATTTGGATTCAATCATTCACATATCTATGATAGAAAAATTAAAGATATTAAAATTAATGATGAATTTATTAATTTAGGTGTTTTTCATGGTCAAATTGGAAATGAAATAAATGCATATCATCCAATATTTAAGGAAGATATTGAAAATTCAAGACTGGAATATATTGCTTTAGGTCATGTCCATAAGAGAAGTCCTATCGAAAAATTAGGGAAAACTTATTTTTCATATAGTGGGAATCCATTAGGTAGAGGATTTGATGAAATTGGAGAAAAAGGAATATATATTGGAGATGTAACTAAAAATACTAATAATATGAATTTTTACAAAGTTTCAGACAGTCAATTTCAAATAGAAGATATAGAAATTGGAAATTTTGAAACTCAATCTGATATTGCAGATCAAATAAGAAATAAACTTGAAAAAAAATTTGGAAAGCTATATAAAAAGCATTATTACAGAATTAATTTATATGGATATAGAAATGAAAATGAATTTGTAAATATCGACATTTTATTACAATTTTTAGATGATATTAAATATATTGAAATTTATGATTTTACAAGATTTAGAGTTGATTTAGATAAGCTTGCAAGAGAAAATACATTAAAAGGAATATTTGCTAAAGAATTATTAAAACTAGATGTATCCAATGAAAATAAGGAAGATATAATAAATTTAGCATTAGATTTGTTTGAGGAATAATTATGATAAAAAAGATTTATATAAATAATTTTGGAAAATTTAATAATTATGAACTCGAATTTGATAAAGGTCTAAATGTAATATATGGAAAAAATGAATCGGGTAAATCTACTATTTTAAATTTCATTTTAATGGTACTTTATGGAAGTCAATCAAAATCAAAAGATTTACTTCAAAATAAAAGAAGACGTTATAAGCCTTGGAATCAAGAAATTATGAAAGGTTTTATTGTAATTGAAAAAGAAGGTATAGATTACAAAATCGAAAGAACATTTTTAAATTCTAATTCAACAGATATAGTTGATATTTATAATTTGAATACAGGGTCTTTGATAAATATACCTAATCCTAAACAACCTGGTGAGTATTTCTTTGGCATAGGATATGAAACTTTTAAAAAGACTTTATTTATTTTTTCTGAATCAATAGTTATAAATAATGACAATACTAAAGATGAAATTACACGAAAACTTGTAAATTTAGTTACTACAGGGGAAGAAGACACATCTTTTAATAGTGTTGTTTCTAAATTAGACGATAAAATATATAAAATTAAATCAAGGTCTGGAAAACAAGGAAGACTTATAGATATCAATAATAAAATTGATAATCTTAAATTAGAGATGGAAGAAGCTTTAAGTGATGAAAAAGAGAAGAGTATACTTTCAAATAAAATTTCAAGTCTTAATAAACGCAAAAAAGATTTAGTTACTCGTATAGAAAATATGCAAAGTTTGATTTTTAAAAAGAATGAAATGAAAGATATTCTTTATACAAAAAAAGAATATGAAAATAAGAGAAGTATTTATAGCACGGTAAATGAAAATAGAGAAATAGAATTTATAGATGAAAAAATTGATTCATTGAATAGTGAGAATTCTCTTACTAAAATTAATGTATTTGATATTTCTATTATAAGTTTTATAATTTCTTTTACTTTATTTAGGGTAAATAAGTATTTGGCTATCATAGTTGCATTAGTTTCCATTTTCATTTATTTTTTGAATTATTCAAATAAAGAAAAATTAAAAAAAGAAAAAATTGATAAATTAATTATAAGAAAAGAAGAACTTCAAAAAAAGATTGAAAAACTTGATTATCAAAGTAAAGAAAATGAAAATGAGATATATTATATGAATAAAGCAATTGATGAAATTGATAATTACTTTTCATCACAAAAAATGAATATATCTGATGTTAAATATGAAAATATCGAAGATTTAAGAGATGAAATATTGATAATAGATAATGAAATAGTAGCTATAGAAACTTCTGCAAAAGAAAGATTTTCTGGTAAGAAAAACTTTTCTACTATTGAATATGAAATGGCAATGGCAGAAAAAGAAAAAGAAAAAATTGAAAAAGAATTTCAGCTATATAAAACTACAAGAAAACTTATGGAAAAATCATTTGAAAGACTTGAAAATAATTATTCAGTAAAATTGAATGAAATTTCTTCAAATATTATTAATGATATTACAAATGGAAAATATTCAAAATTATATATTTCAAATGATTTCTCAATAAAAGTTGAAGATAGTAAGACTAAAGATTTAATAGATTGGAAGTATTTGAGTAGTGGTACAATAGATCAGTTCTATCTTTCTTTAAGACTAGCACTCATCGATTTATTAATAGAGAATGATGAAAGTAAAATATTATTAATTGATGATTTATTTATCAGATTTGATGAAGACCGAATGAGAAAGGCTTTAGATTTATTAATTAATAAAATTGAAAAATTCAGCCAGATTTTTATATTTACATCTAAGGAAATTGATATACAAAATTTTAATTATAATATAAAAAGGATTTGATAGCTTCCATAATATATTGTGGAAGCTTCTTCTATAGTCAATATTTATTAGTAAGTGTAGAGATTGACAAATATAGAATTAATATTTATAATACCAATATCATGCTCTTTTAGCTCAGTAGGTAGAGCACTTCCATGGTAAGGAAGGGGCCGCTGGTTCAATTCCGGCAAAGAGCACCATTATATTTATAGACGGCTGAAATTGTTAATTTCAAGCCGTTTTTGAATTTTTAAATATTAATATAATTTATATAAAATATAAACAAACTTATTATCAATAAAATTAGGTATAATGAGGTTTAATGATATAATACAATTAGAAAAGAGGTTTTATGTATTTTGATTATGCTTCAACATCAATAAAAAGGAAAAATACAATATCAAATTTAATAGAGAATTTAGATGAATATCAAGGAAATCCATCTTCTATTCATGCATTAGGGAAAAAGACTAAAATTCATTTAGAAGAAGCTAGGGAGAAAATAGCTTCATATATTGGAGCCAATCCAAAAAATGTGATTTTTACATCTGGTGCAACAGAATCAAATAATATGATTTTAAATAATTTTGATGATAAAGATTTGGAAATTATAACTACTAATATTGAACATAAATCAATTTTAGAATCGTTGAAACATTCGAATTCTAAGGTTATTTATTTGAAAGCAGATGAAGATGGAGAAATTAATATCGATGATTTAAAAAAGATGATTAATCCACAAACGAAATTGGTATCTATAATGTATGTAAACAATGAAACTGGGATTATACAACCGATAGAAGAGATATCTGAACTTCTTAAAGATACAGAGATATGGTTCCATGTTGATTCAGTTCAAGCACTTGGACATATTAATATTGATGTAGAGAAGCTTGGAGTAGATTCAATGAGTTTTTCTGGGCATAAAATAGGTGGATTGAATGGTTTTGGAGTTTTATATACAAAGAATAAATTAAAGAATTTAATTTATGGCGGAAGTCAGGAGTCGGGACGAAGAGCTGGAACTTCAAATACAATATCAGCTGTATCTATGGCAAATTCCTTAGATGAGCTTGATGAAGATTGGGATCATGTATCAAATATCAAGAAATATTTTCTGGAAAAACTTGAAGAAATACCATTCGAAATAAATGGAGATATTGAAAAAACTACAAATCATATTGTAAATGTTTATTTTCCATGGGTTAAAAGTGATTTACTTCTAACATATTTAGATTTAAATGGGATTTATGTTTCAGCAGGATCAGCGTGTAATGCAAATACTTTAGAACCATCATATGTAATAGAAAATATGTATGATTCTGAAAGAGCAGAAAGATCGATTAGATTTAGTTTTGGATTTACAAATACTAAAGATGAAATAGATACATTAATTGAAAAGTTAAAAGAAATGTATATTAGAAAGAGATAATATGAAAGATAACAAAGACATTAAAGTAATAGTAGGTTTGAGTGGTGGAGTAGATTCATCTGTTGCTGCACTTCTTCTAAAGGAACAAGGATATGATGTAGTTGGTGTATTTATGAAAAATTGGGATGACACTGATGAAAATGGTTTTTGTACTGCGGAAGAAGATTATAAAGATGCGGAATCTGTAGCAAATGCAATAGGTATTCCTATATATTCTATAAATTTTGAAAAAGAATATTATAATCGTGTATTCACATACTTTTTAGATGAATATAAAAAAGGCAGAACTCCAAATCCGGACATTATGTGTAATAAAGAAATTAAGTTTAAGGCATTTTTAGATTTTGCAAAAAATTTAGGATGTGATTATTTAGCAACAGGACATTATGCCAGAATTCGAAGAAATGACGACGGAAGTGTAGAAATGCTTAGAGGTCTTGATAATAACAAAGATCAAACTTATTTTTTATCACAATTAACACAAGATCAAATTAAAGATGTAATGTTTCCTGTAGGAGATCTTCAGAAATCAGAAGTTAGAGAACTAGCTAAAAAATACAATCTATCGACAGCAAATAAAAAGGATTCTACAGGAATTTGTTTTATAGGAGAAAGAGATTTTAATGAGTTCCTTTCAAATTATTTACCGGCTCAACCTGGAAATATGGTAGATGTTGATACTGGAAAAGTTATGGGGAAGCATAATGGTCTAATGTATCATACAATTGGTCAAAGAAAAGGGCTTGGAATTGGTGGAGATGGAGAAGCTTGGTTTGTTTGTGGAAAAGACTTAAAAAGAAATGAACTTTTAGTTTGTCAAGGATCAACGAATGAACATCTTTTCTCAAATAGATTACTTGCATCAGAGTTTCAAACTTCATTAAAGGATTTTAATAGAGAAGATTTTGAAGGTGTTGCAAAATTTAGATATAGACAAAAGGATATCCCTGTTAAAGTGAAATTCATCGATGATACTCATGTAGAAGTAGAATATGACCATATAAAATCTGTAACTCCTGGTCAAGCTGCAGTATTTTATGATGGTGAAGTCTGCATTGGTTCCGCTATTATTGACGAAGTTTATAATGGGGATACAAAGCTAAGAGTGTAATAAAATAGAGATAAAATATATTCTTATATTATTTAAGTTTGAATAAAATATATGAAATATAAAAAAGCCTTTGGTTACTTATTACCGAAGGCTTTAATTTTATATAATTTAAATCTAAATAGAAATTTTAAACTCCCCAAAACTTAGTAGCTTTTATTATAAAAGATTGTTCACCAGGAATATAATATCTAAAAGATTTATTCCAATTATCTATGATTTTAAGTATGATTTTATCATCACTAGTAATTAAATATCCTGTACATAATATCCAATGATAATCTTTAAAGTTTGAAGATAGAAGTAGTGCTAATATATTGTCATTATCTATGGAATCTTTAATAAATGATAATTTATCTATCCATTTTCTTTTATAATCGATATTTATATTTTTTTTATCTAGAATTTTTTTTGTTTTATTTGCAAAAGAAAAAATAGGCCCATTACCAATTAAATTATAATTTTGATTAAATCTAGAGATTATATCAAAATTATCATAAATTTCAGAAATCTCAGAAAAATATTTATCTATATTTGTAGAGCTAACTGCTGCACAATGATTTTTTGCTTCAGAATGCAAGGATGTTATATCCCAATCAGATAATTCAAATGATAAATTTTTAGATGATTTAATTGTATAATTGTCTATATTATTCATAAAACCATAGCTGGAATTATTACTAAAAAATTTTGAAATCTTCATTTTACTGCTCGCATTTTATATATTTCTACAAAGATAATTTATATTGATTAATTAATAAATTAAGAATTCATAGATTTAGGTTTTGTTTTTGTGAGTTTAGTCAATATTTTAGGCTTTATTTTTTAGAAAATTTGTTAACATTATGATATATTATATTTAGATAAATTTCTATAGTTTTGGAGCTTATTATGATAGGAATTGACATTGTTAATATAAAAAGAATTGAAAATCTTTTAGAAAAAAAGAATTTTTTAGACAGATTCTTTACAGAAAATGAACAAGAATATTTAGAGTCTAGACATTTTAGGCATGAAAGTATTGCTGGTTTAATTGCGGCAAAAGAATCTGTAGCAAAGGCTTTTCAAGTTGGTATAGGAAAAGAATTATCTTTTACTGATATTGAAATATTACATGATGAGAATAATGCACCATATGTAAATGCTGAATCTAGTAAGGTATATAAAATTATGAAAGAAAAATCTATTACAAAAGTTAATGTCAATATTAGTCATGACGGTGATTATGCAACAGCAGTATGCAATTTAAATAAGATTGATGATTTTGGATTTACAGAGAAATTGCTTCCTAAAAGAGATGAAAATTCTAATAAATATGATTTTGGAAAAGTGTTAATTATTGGTGGAAGTAAAGGAATGACAGGATCAGTAGTGTTAAGTTCTGAAGCTGCTCTTAGATCTGGAGCTGGACTTGTTTATTTATTGGTTCCTGATTCATTAACTGAAATAGTTGAAATAAAGACAACCGAGCAAATAGTTCTTTCAATACATGATGAAGGATATGGGGAGTTTGGACGATTTAATAGAGAAGAATTATTAAATGTTATACAAAATAAGACTGTAGTGGCGATTGGTCCAGGACTTGGAGTTAGTGAACATACAAAAGAGATAGTTGAAATTGTATTAAATAATTTTGAAGGTCCTGTTGTACTTGATGCGGATGCTATAAATATACTAGCTCTATATCCAGAATTAATGAGAGAAAATTTATACTTAACTCCACATGTAATGGAATTTTCAAGATTATCAAATTATACATTAAATGAAATTGAATATGATAGAATTGGTAGTGTAAAAAATTATATAGATAGATTTGATATCAATTTGATATTAAAAGGGAAAGATAGTATAGTTGCAAATCGATTTGAAACATTTATAAATCCTACAGGAAATAGTGGTATGGCAACTGCGGGTTCAGGTGATGTGCTTACGGGTATCGTTGCGGCGCTTCTTGCAAAAGAAAATAGTTTTGAAATGTTTAAAATTGCATGCTATGTGCATGGGCTTGCAGGTGACTATGCAGCTAAAAAATATGGAAAAACTAGTATGATAGCAAGAGATATAATAGAACAACTACCTATTGCTTTTGGAGAAACAAATGAAGCTTGATGCGAATAGAATGATAGTTAATTTGAAAACTATAGAAGATAATATAGATATATTAAAAAATATAACAAAAAATAAATTTCTTGCCGTAGTTAAAGCGAATGCTTATGGACTTGGAGCAGTTAAAATATCCCAGCATATTGAAGATAAGATAGATATGTTTTGTGTAGCGACTATCAATGAAGCTATTGAGCTTAGAGAAAGTGGAATAAAAAAAGATATATTAATATTTGGATATATATTACCAGATAACTATAGTTTACTTAGCAAATATAATTTAATAATGAATATTTATAATTTAGAAATAGCGAAATCGGTTAATGAATCTGGAAATGCTGTAAGAGCACATATAAAAATAGAAACAGGACACAATAGACTAGGGTTTCAAGTTAATGAAAAAAGTGTTCAAGATATAAGAAAAATTAATGCTATGGAAAATATAAATATAGAGGGAATATTTACTCATTTCTCATCAGCAGACGAAAAAGATAGATCATATACTAATTATCAATTAGACAAATTTAATAAAATAATTACAACATTAAAAGATATCTCTCAAAATTGGATGAAACATAGTGCAAATGATGCTGCAGCAATAGCTTACGATACTAAGTCAGATGCTATAAGATCAGGTATATCAATGTATGGAATGTATCCATCAGAATATATGGAAGAAAATTTTGATTTAGGTATTAAAAATTCGTTTGAATTATTGTCAAAAGTTTCAAATATTAAGATTATTAAAAAAGGGGAATCTATTTCTTATGGAAGAACTTTTATAGCTGATAAAGAAAGTAAGGTAGCAACGGTATCTATTGGTTATGCAGATGGGTATATGCGAAACATTTCGAATGTTGGTTATGTTCTTATAAATGGTAAAAAAGCAAAAATTTTAGGAAATATAACGATGGATCAGCTAATGGTTGATGTATCTGATATAGATGTAAAACTACATGATGATGTTATACTTATTGGAAAATCAGGTGATAAAGAAATTACACCAGATATGGTTGCTAAATGGGCGAATACAATTTCGTATGAAGTGATGACTTCCATATCTCCGAGAGTATCCAGAATTTATATCGAGGAGAAAAGTTTTGAAGATTAAAAGAGGAGATGTATTCTACGCAGACTTAAGTCCTGTTGTAGGGTCGGAACAAGGAGGAGTAAGACCAGTTGTTATTATACAAAATGACACAGGTAACAAATATTCTCCTACGATAATTGTAGCTGCTATAACTTCTCAAACAAATAAATCTAATTTACCCACACATGTTGTAATTACTGGAGATATCAAATTACCCAAAAATTCAGTAGTATTATTAGAACAAATTCGGACTATTGATAAAAGACGTTTGAGAGATAAAGTAGGAGAGTTAGACAAAAAAGTAGTAAGAAATATTGATAATGCATTGTACATATCTTTGGCTTTGGATAAAGAAAATTAATAGCTAAAGAAAAAATAATACTACAAATATAGATGTATCAATAAAACTACATATTATACAAAATTTAATTATTGTAAAATAGCTAAGTTTTCAGATGAATAATAGAATTTATGAAAGATGAAAGAGCAAGAAATTTATATAAATATCTTGCTGAATAAATGATATGATATATTACATAATATTAGGGATTGTAGCCTTTATTTTTATTATTTATATAATTTATGATAATAGTCGTGTTAAATTAACAAAATATATAATTGAAAAAAATATACATCCAGATATTGATGAAATAAATATTCTACAGATATCAGATTTACATAATACAAGATTTGGGAAAAATCAATCTAGAATTATAAAATTAATAAAGAAAGACTATGATTTTATATTTATAACAGGAGACTTAATTGATCGCAAAAGTACAAATATTGATATCGCAATGGAGTTGGTTAATGCTCTTAAAGGGGATATATATTTTATACAGGGGAATCATGAAAAGGGAGCTGATAAATATAATGAATTAGAAAAAAAATTAAAAGAAAATGGAGTTGTTGTATTAAATAATTCGAAAGTTGAATTTGAACATTTTGAAATAGTTGGTATAAAAGATCCCAATGAATATATAAGCCCGAGAGAAAGAGTTGATAAAGATGAAAAAAAAGAGATTATAGAAAATCTTAAAAGGTTTGAAAATCCGAATAATTTTCAATTACTTCTTTCTCATAGACCTGAATTTTTCAAATTGTATGAGAAGTATAATTATGATGTAGTATTCTCAGGACATGCTCATGGAGGACATGCTAGAATATTTAATATTCCAGTCTTAGCACCCGATCAAGGATTATTTCCGAGATATGCAGGAGGTGTATTCAAATCAGGAAATACTATTATGATAAATTCAAAAGGTTTAGGAAATAATTTTGTATGGGCTAAAAGGATATTTAATACACCGGAAATTGTAGAAATAAAGATTAAAAACACTAAAATTTGAGATAATTTCATATATATTGTAAAATAATAAAGCGTATGAATTTCTAACATGGAGAAGAGGGAGAAATGGATATAAAATCAAAAATAAGAGTTATAGAAAATTTTCCAAAAGAAGGAATAAGTTTTAAGGATATAACTACATTAACTCAAGATGGTGAAGCATTTGCAGAGGCTATAAAACAAATAGAAGATCAAGTTAAAGACTTGGAATTTGATTATATTGTAGGTATTGAAGCAAGAGGATTTATTATAGGAGCTCCTTTAGCTTTAAAACTTGGAAAGGGATTTGTACCAGTTAGAAAACCTGGAAAATTACCTGGAAATATTATCAAGAAAGAATATTCTCTTGAATATGGTACAAATGTAGTCGAAATAGATGCAGATGTATTTAAAAAAGGAGATAAAGTTTTATTAATTGACGACTTGTTAGCAACAGGTGGTACAGCAAAAGCAGCGCTTGATTTAGTAGAAGAAGCAGGAGCTGAAATAGTTTGCGTAGGATTTTTAATTGAACTTGAAGATTTAAAAGGAATGGATTTATTTGAAGGTTACAAGACTTTCTCACTAGTAAAATATGATCATTAATTTAATGGGAATCGAAAGATTCCCTTTTTTATAAACAAAAATTATTTAGGAATAAAATATAGAATGAATAATGAAAGTAATAAAATCAAGAAAATTAAATATTATTTAAGAGATATTAAGAATATAGATTCACAGCTGAATGATTTGTTTTTAGAGAGAGTTTCCCTAAGTGAAGAAATATATGAGTATATTTTCAATAATAATATAGAAAATGATAAGCTTACTAAGAATATTCAGTTTGTTAACTTCAATGGAATATCTAAAATACCAGAATTAAATGAAATATATAAAGTTTTAATAAAATCAAACAAAAAACAATTCAATAGAATAAAAAAAGAATACAATTTAGAGTATGCACTTGTAAATTATAATGAGAATAAATTTACAGAATATATACTTAATAGATTTATAGGAAATGAAATTGGTTCTTTTAATCTAAATGAAGAGGAAATACAAAATTTATTAAAAAGAAATAGTTTTAAAGGATATTTTATAAATACTAAAAGTTCAAATAAATTTATGAAATCAATAGAAGATTCTACTTTTCAGGCTAAAGAAATTGGTGATTTAAATTTAATTCAAAAAGTTAAAGGCAAAAACTTTGGGTTCAATACTGAATATTATGGATATATGCAATTTTTTAACAAATATAGACTCCAAATTCAAGATAAGAATATATTAATTTTAAGGGGTGAAGATTCCGTAAATTCATTAAAATATGCTCTCACAAGATTAGGTGCAAATTCAATAGAAATATATAACAAAGATGAAATTTATCAAAAAGAATATTCTAGTGAAGTTTTTATAAATATGTTGGATAGTGATATTGAAAATTATGAAAATATAATTTATTTATCAAATTTCCCGAATTTAGAATATATAATAGATTTTTCAAAAGATGTGTTATTTTCAAAATTATATATTGATGCAAAAAACAATAATATCGATATTTATCGTGGATTTATCAAAGAACTTTATCAAACTAAAAAAAGTTTAGAGATTTTAACAAGAAAAAAATACAGTGAATATATTTTTGAAAATATTTTTGATGATTATATAAAAGAAAATATGAATATAGTTTTGGTAGGAATGCCAGGTGCAGGGAAAACAACAATTGGTCGTAAACTTGGAAAGATTATGAATCGTAAACATTATGACTTGGATAGAGAATTTCAAAATGAGTATGGAATTAGTCCTGCAGATTTTCTAAGAAATGAAGATGAATCTACATTTAGAGAAATGGAGAAAAAAATTGTTAGGAGACTTGGAAATTTACAAAATGTAATAATTTCGACCAGTGGTGGTGTAGTATCAAAAATGGAAAATTATTATCATCTTAAAAAGAATTCTGTAATATTTATGATTGAAAGAAATATAAATTATCTCTCAACTAAAAATCGTCCACTTTCTGAAGGAGGAATAGAAACACTAATTAAGATGAAAGAAGAAAGAGAAAAGGGTTATAAATACTTTACAGATTATACTGTAGAAAATAGAGGTAATTTTGATAGAGCAGCTTATCTTGTTGAAGAGAAATTTAATAGTTTAGAAATATTTTAATAGTGGGAATGGATAAAATCCAAACCCACTATTTTATTATTCAAAATCTACCAAAATATGATAATGATCCGAAGAAAATATTCCATCTTTTTTATATCTAATAATTTCACTATTAACTATTTTTAAATCTTTACTTGAAAATATATAATCTATAGGTTCTCCTTTGATTTCATCCGTAAAATTATGGATTGTAAGAGAGTTTTTCTTATCTTTAAAATGATTATATGAATTATCGAGTATATCAGATTCAAGCAGTAAATTAATAAAACCATGTGTAGGTGTAGAATTAAAATCTCCAGTTAACACTACTGTTTCATTTAAATCTTTGATTAAATCCAGTGTCATTTTCGCAGAATTTATTCTTGCTTTTTCTCCAGCATAATCAAAATGAGTATTTAGATGATAAAGTGTCGATCCATTACTTAAATCTTTTAATTTAACATAAGATAAAACTCTTGCTAAACTACTATCCCAACCAATAGAAAACTTTTTGTTTGGAGTTTCACTAAGCCAAATTGTATTGGAAGATAAAACTTCAAATCTATCCTTTTTTATAAATATTAAATTCATTTCTGAAGGAAAGATAAAATCTCTATACTCACCATAAAAGTGATATTTATCCTTAAATACAGATGTTAAATAATTAAAATGTTCATCCATAATTTCTTGAAATCCAATCAAGTCTGGATTATACTCTTCAATCATTTCTTTAATTACAGTCTTTCTAGATGACCATGGATATTCATCGAAATCATTGATATATCTAGCGTTTATAGTCATTACTCTCATAAATAGCTCCTAAAATTATTAAATTTATCATTAATAAAAAAATATTATTATATACTATAATATATTATACTATATATAATTATATTTAAATTGGAGGAATTATGAAAATTGTACTTACTATTGCAGGTAGTGATCCATTTGGTGGTGCTGGAATGCAAGCAGATATCAAGACAATGACATCTCATGGAGTATATGCGATGTCAGCAGTCACTCTTATAAGTGCACAAAATTCAATGGGATTTTATGGAGTTCAAGAAACAAAGCCAGAGTTTCTTGAAAAGCAAATAGATTATTTATTTCAAGATATAAATCCTGATGCAACAAAGACAGGTATGTTGCTTTCTAAAGAATTAATAGAAATGACAGCAAAGAAGATAAAAGAATATAAGCCAAAAAATTTAATTATAGATCCAGTTATAGTGGCACAAAAGAAGATTCAATTGATAAATGATGATGCTATTGAAACTTTGCTTACAGAATTGATTCCACTTGCTGATTTAATTACACCAAACAAGGAAGAAACAGAGATTATAGCTGATATGAAAATTTACAATGAAAAAGATATGGAGATTGCAGCTAAAAAAATATATGAAAAATATGGATGCAATGTTTTGACAAAAAGTGGTGTTGAAGGCGATAATGCTAATGATTTTCTATATACAAAAGAGGGTGGACATTGGCTATATGGAGAAAAGATAGAAACAAAAAACATTAGAGGAACAGGTGATGCTTTATCAAGTGCAATAGCATCAAATTTAGCTAAAGGATATAGTTTGATTGAGGCTTGTGAAGCTGCTAAAAGATATGTAACAGCGGCACTTAAATCAAATATACAAATTGGTCAAGGTCGTGGTCCTATTGATAATAGTTTTGATATAAAAGGGGAGTATTAGTAATAAGGTGTATTATGAAATTAATATTAAAAAATATTGAAAAAAAATTTGATAAAAAAGATGTATTAAAAGGTGCAAGTTATGAATTTGAAAATGGAAAAATTTATGGTTTGCTTGGTAGAAATGGTGCTGGTAAAACCACACTTTTTAATATAATTTACAAGGAATTACAAAAAGAAAGTGGAGAAATAATTCTTGAAATTGATGGAGAAGAAATAACACCTTCAATTGATGATATTGGAATGATATTTGCAGAAACATATCTTCCAGATTTTCTAACAGGTTATGAATACGCAAAATTCATAACAGATATCAGTTCTCCACATGAAAGAGCAAGTGTTGATTTATTATTTGATGAAATGAATATTGACGAAACAGATAGACATAAATTATTAAAAGAATATTCATCTGGTATGAAATCAAAAGTTGCATTACTTGCAATGTACATACAAAAACCAAAAATAATTCTTCTAGATGAGCCTTTAACAGCAGTCGATATTATAAGTGCTCAGGAAATAAAAAAATTCTTCAAATCACTTAAAAGGGATCATATTGTGATTGTATCTACACATATGTTAGAACTTGCAAAAGATTTATGTGATGAAATAGTTTTATTAAACAAAGGACAATTACATTCAATCGAAAAACTAGAAAAAGATGAAAACTATGATAATATAATTGTTGAAGCGTTGAGGGATAGTGATGATTAGAAATGTTTTGATTATTCAAGAATATGATTTAATTAAGTCGCTTAATGGAATATTTTTCTGGTTAAAAAAACTACCAATTTTAGGAAAATTTATAAATGAAATATTTTTCAAAAGACATGATAGAGTTTATAAAAAGAAAACGAGAATTGCATTTTTAACAAAATGTTTAATATTTATTGCTATTTCTATCGGTGTATTTTTTATACCTTTAGGAGAGAACGATGTAGAATTTTTTAATAAGGGATATTTTGTGATTTTATTTGTATCTTGCTATTTTACTTTTAGTGGAAACTACTTTATAAAATATTGTTTCTACAATATGGACTATCCATTGATGAAATCAAATTTCTATAGAAAACCAGAATATATAATGGAAGCGATGAAAATTAGATTTGTGAAATTATTAAAAAATCAAAGTATACCATTTATACTAATGATGATTATGATAATATGTATTAATCAAAGTTATCAACTCGGCACAGAGCATTTGTTGATATCACTTGCTTCAGGTATACTTGGAGTGCTATTTTTCTCACTTCATTATTTATTTGCCTATTATATTATTCAACCATTTACAAAGGATTTAGAAATTAAAAATCCATTATATAATGGTTTAACATATATTATATATATGTCTGCATATCTTATGATGTCAAGCAGTATAATTCAATATATATTTGTTTCATTGATAGTATTTTCAATTATATATATAATATTAGGTTTCTTAGGCTTAAAATATTTAGCTCCAAAGAGATTTAAATTACGTTGATTTTAGCTTATATTGATTCATAAAATCACGATTAAACGGATTAATTTTGAATTAATAAATTTGTATATTAAAGGACACTGATAAATCAATAATTACACAGCAGGATAATGACAATAAATAGTAAATTTGTGATAAACAATTACTAAAATAAAAAAAGTATTTAAAATCATGATATTTACTTGACTTTTAAAGGATAATGATATAAAATCTAACGATGTATCGGAGTTACCGTCCGATAATATATAACGTAGGAGGTAGTCATGAGAGACAAGGTAAAATTAGCATGTACAGAATGCAAACAAAGAAACTACGACACTATGAAAAATAAAAGAAATACTACAGACAGAATTGAGCTAAAGAAATATTGCCCATTCTGTGGTAAACACACAATTCATAGAGAAACTAAATAGGAGTTAACAATGACTGAGACAAGAAAAAAAGGTCTTGTTAAAGGAATGAAATCAGAATATAAAAAGATTTCATGGCCAAAAAAACAAGATGTAATTAATATGACTTTAGTTGTTTTAGCAGCTATTGTAGGAGTTTCTATAGTAGTTAAACTAATAGACTTAGTATTCCGATTTGTTTTATCATTTACACTTTAATAAGGAGAAGCAATGGACAACGAAAATATTGAAAATGTGAATTGGTATGTTGTTCATACTTATTCTGGACACGAAAATAAAGTAAAAAGTAAAATTGAGAATATGATTGAAAATGGTAAATCACACAATATTTTTGATGTGAGAGTACCTATGGAACAGTATACAGAAGAAAAAGGCGGGAAAAAGGTTCAAAAAGAAAGAAAAATTTTCCCAGGATATGTACTAATAAAAATGATAGTGGATTCTAGAAACTGGTACTTAGTAAGAAACACTAGAGGTGTTACAGGATTTATAGGACCAGATGGGGATCCTGTGCCTTTAAGTGCAAAAGAGATAAGAGATTTTGGTATTGAAAATGAAGAAGCAATTCAAGTTAAGATAAAACCTGAAGATATTGATATAAAAATCGGTCAAGATATCGAAATTGTTAAGGGAGCATTTGAAGGATTTACAGCAATAGTTGAAGACATCAATTATGAAAAGCAATTTGCAAAAGTTGTTATTGACTTTATGGGACGAGATACAACAGCAGAAATTGCATTTGAAGATATTAAATAATCATTTTTTTAGTGGGAGGGAAACCGCCATAACCACATTAGCGATTTAGGAGGAAATAATGGCTAAAAAAGTACAATCAATTGTTAAATTACAAATACCTGCAGCAAAGGCAACACCTGCACCACCAGTTGGTACAGCTTTAGGGCCAACAGGTATAAATATAATGGAATTTACAAAGGCATTTAACGCACAAACTCAAGATAAAGCAGGATTAATTATTCCTGTTGTAATTACAATTTATGCAGATAGATCATTTACATTTATCTTGAAGACACCACCAGCAGCAGTTTTAATTAAAAAAGCTTTAGGTTTAGAAACAGCTTCAGGTGTTCCAAACAAGCAAAAAGTTGGACAATTAACAAAAGCGCAAGTAAGAGAAATTGCAGAAACAAAGATGCCTGACTTAAATGCAGCATCAATTGAAGCAGCTGAAAGAATAATAGCTGGTACAGCAAGATCAATGGGGATTACAGTAGAAGATTAGTGGGAGGATATTCCGTATATACCACAAGGAGGAAAAAATGCCAAAAGTAGGAAAGAGATATAAAGAAGTATTAAATTTAGTAGATAAAGAAAAATTTTATGAAATTGATGAAGCTGTTGAATTAGTAAAAAAAGCAGCTACAGCAAAGTTTGATGAAACTATAGAATTACACTTAAAATTAGGTGTTGACTCAAGACATGCAGATCAACAAGTTAGAAATACTGTAGTATTACCAAATGGTACAGGTAAAGAAGTTAGAGTTGCAGTATTTGCTAAAGGTGAAAAAGCTAAAGAAGCTTTAGATGCTGGTGCTGATTTTGCAGGTGAAGATTTAATAGATAGAGTTCAAAATGAGTCTTGGACAGATTTTGATGTGGCAATTGCAACACCAGATATGATGGGTCAAGTTGGTAAAATTGGTAGAACATTAGGACCAAGAGGACTTATGCCAAATCCAAAAGCTGGTACAGTTACTTTTGATGTAGCTAAAGCAGTTGAAGAAGCTAAATCAGGTAAAGTTGAATATAGAACAGATAAACAAAATATTGTTCACGTAGCTGTTGGTAAAGCAAGCTTCAATGAAGAGCAATTAGCAGAAAACGTAAAAGCTTTAATTGCATCTGTAATTAAAGATAAACCAGCATCAGCTAAAGGTAAATACTTAAGATCAGTAACAATAACATCAACAATGGGACCTGGAATTAAGTTAAATACAGCTAAATTGATGGAATTATAAAATAATAATTTGCATATTTTTATATAATATGCTATTATGTTCTAGTAAATTAAATAGGCTACCATAGACTATAGGTGAGAAATCTTAATTTCCTATATAGGAGCGATACATGATTATTGATCTCCTTGCGTCTTTATGTCCAAGGAGTTTTTTATTTATAAAAAAATATTGTTCATAGTAGCCGAAACTATGGAGGTGGAAAGTGAGTAATTCAGCATTATCATTGAAACAAGAAGTGGTAAGCGAAATTAAAGAAGCTATTCAAAACTCTAAATCTATATCAATCGTAGAATACCGTGGTCTTACTGTAGAACAAGTATCCGAATTAAGATCAAAGTATAGAGCTGAAGGTGTTAACTATAAAGTTTATAAAAACACAATGGTTAATATCGCTCTTAAAGAATTAGGATATGAAGGCTATGAAGAGTACTTAAAAGGACCAAATGGTTTTGTATTCAGTAACGATGATATGGCTGCTGGACCAAGAATCTCAGTAGATTTTGCTAAAGATAATGAAAAATTAGTAGTAAAAGCTGGATTTATTGATGGCAAGGTAGTTGATGTTGAAGGCGTAAAAGCTATAGCTAAATTACCAACAAGAGAAGTATTGATAGCTCAAGTATTAGGTGGCTTAAATGCACCTATATCAGGATTTGCAAATGTATTGCAAGGAACTATTAGAAATGTCGTTTATGCATTAAACGCAGTAAAAGAAAAAAAAGAACAAGAAGCATAATTTAGGAGGACAAAATGTCAGAAAAAGTAACACAATTAATTGAAGATGTAAAAGGTTTAACAGTATTAGAATTAGCTGATTTAGTAAAAGCTTTAGAAGAAGAATTTGGTGTATCAGCAGCAGCTCCAGTAGCAGCAGTAGCAGCAGCACCAGCAGCAGGTGGAGCAGCACCAGCAGCAGATGCAGCTCAATCAGAATTTGATGTAGTATTAACTTCAGCTGGTTCAGCTAAATTAGGCGTAATCAAAGTAGTTAAAGAAGTTACAGGATTAGGCTTAAAAGACGCTAAAGAATTAGTAGACTCAGCTCCAAAAGCAATTAAAGAAAAAGTTTCTCAAGAAGAAGCTGATGAATTAAAAGCTAAATTAGAAGAAGCTGGAGCAACAGTTGAATTAAAATAGTTTTAATTTACAAAATTACATGGCAGGATTCTGCCATGTTTTTTTTTATTGATATGAAAACAATATTTGTTGGAATTAACATAATAAAGAAATAAATCTTATTTGATAAATAAATACGCTATAAAATATAGCGTAAAATTTGGTTTTGCTCTTGCAATTTGATAGAATATAAATATTGTTTGGGAGAGATTATATGGAAAAACAAAAAAACAAAATTAATTATCAATTAAAACTTGAAGAAATTTTAAAGGAAGAGTCTAAAAATAATAGAACTCCTAAGTTACTTTTACATAGTTGTTGTGCACCTTGTAGCACATATGTACTAGAGTATTTAACGCAATATTTTGATATTGATGTTCTATATTACAATCCAAATATTCATCCTACTGAAGAATTTTATAAAAGAGAAAAAGAACAAGAGAGATTTATAAATCTTGTGAATAAAGTAAATGAAATTAATTTGATTAAGACTGATTATAATCCAAAAGAATATTTTTCTGTTGTAAAAGGGCATGAACTTGATAAAGAGGGAGGACCTAGATGTTCCATTTGCTTTGAGCTTAGACTTGGAATGGCAGCTCAATACGCTAAAAAGCATGGTTATGATTATTTTACAACTACACTTTCAATAAGCCCTCATAAAGATGCACAAATAATTAATCAAATAGGAGAAAATTTGGAAGATAAATATGATGTAAAATATTTATATGCAGATTTTAAAAAGAAAAATGGTTTTAAGAGATCATTGGAACTTTGTGAGAAATTCGATATATATAGACAAAACTATTGTGGATGTGTATTTTCTCTAAAGGAAGCAAGGGACAGACAAAAACAGAAAGAATTATTAGAACAAGAAAAGCTTGAAGCTGAATTAAAAGAAGATTTAAAAGGCGTTAATGCTCAATAATATTCGTATATTTGACATATTTATAGTACTAATGTAAAATTATAAAAAAATAATATTTATCAAGAGAGATGGAGGGAACAGACCCTATGAAGTCCAGCAACCTATTAAATTAGGTGCTAAATTCTGCAGCGAAGCTGAAAGATAAGAAAAACAATCCTTACCTTTTGGTGAGGAATTTTTATTTTAAATGAAAAGAGGTATTTATGAGAAAGTTACTTACATCCGAATCGGTTGCAAAAGGGCATCCTGATAAAATATGTGATCAAATATCTGATTCAATACTTGATGCATATTTAGAACAAGATAATAATTCAAGAGTGGCATGTGAAGTTATGGTAGCAGGAAATAGTGTAAATATAGCAGGGGAGATTACTTCAAATGCTACAGTTGATATAGAGAAAATTGCTAGAGAAACTATTTATGATATAGGATACAACAATGAAGAATATGGATTTAATGCAAATACTTGTGAAATATCTATACAAATAAATGAACAATCTTCAGACATTGCTTTGGGAGTTGATAATTCAATGGAATCAAAAGATAAGAGTATAGATCCTTATGATAAGATTGGAGCAGGGGATCAAGGGATTATATTTGGTTATGCAACTGATGAAACAGAGGAATATATGCCTCTGCCAACTGTAATGGCTCGTAAAATAATAGAAAAACTTAATGAAGTAAGGGTTACAAATAAAATAAATTATTTAAGACCAGATGGGAAAAGTCAGGTAACTATTGAATATAAAGATGGAAAACCAAATAGAATTGATACAGTTTTGGTGTCAACACAACATAATCCTAATGTTGATTTAGAACAGATTAGAAAAGATATAACTGAAATGGTAATAAAACCAGTTATAGGAGATGATTTAATTGACGAAAATACTAAATATTTAGTGAATCCAACTGGCAGATTTGTGATAGGTGGTCCTGTTTCAGATGTTGGTCTTACAGGAAGAAAAATTATAGTAGACACTTATGGTGGATTTGCTAAACATGGTGGTGGTGCATTTTCAGGAAAAGATGCTTCGAAAGTAGATAGATCGGCTTCATATATGACAAGATATATTGCGAAAAATATTGTAGCAGCAGGATTAGCTAAAGAAGTAGAGGTAGGAGTTGCTTATGCAATAGGTGTTGCAAGACCAGTTTCAGTATATGTAGATAGTTTTAATACCGGAATACTTGATGATGATGAATTGACTGAAATAGTTTTAAAAGAATTTGATTTAAGACCTAAAGCAATTATAGATAAATTGGAATTACAAAAACCTATATTTAAGCAAACAGCTTTTTATGGACATTTTGGAAGAAATAAAGAAGTGTTTACTTGGGAAAAATTAGATAAAGTAGAAGATTTAAAAAAATATATTTAAAATAATTAAAACATACTATGATAAAAATCTGTAAACATTAATACATATAAAATTATAATACGCCAATATAAAATATCTATATGTTATAATCTATAAAGAGGTAAATATGGACTTAGAATTTTATATGAATGAAGCTTTAAAAGAAGCGAATATTGCCAAGGATATTGGAGAAGTTCCGATTGGTGCTGTTGTGGTTTTAAATAATGAAATTATAGGATATGGACATAATAGCGTTGAATTATCAAACCACTCGTTTGAGCATGCAGAAATAAATGCTATAAAAATGGCTCAAGATCATATCGGAGATTGGAGACTTACTGATTGTTATCTGTTTTCAACATTAGAACCGTGTATTATGTGTGCTGGAGCAATAATCCAAAGTAGAATTAAAACTTTAGTATATGGAGCTAAAGACAATAAAGGGGGATTTGCAGGATCTGTACTTAATATAGTAGGTAATAATGTATTTAATCATCAAGTTGAAGTGATTAGTGGTATAAAAGAAGAGGAATGCAAAAACATAATAGTTAATTTTTTTAAAGAGAGAAGATTAAAATGACTAAATTTACACATTTACATTTACATACACAATATAGTTTACTTGATGGATTTGGTAAGATTGAAAAAGTTATTCAAAGAGCAAAAGATTACAATATGGATGCTGTAGCAATCACTGATCATGGAGTAATGTTTGGTGCTGTTGAATTTTACAAACAAGCTAAAAAAGCTGGAATTAAACCCATTATAGGATGTGAAGTATATATAAGTCAAAATTCTTATCTTTCAAAAACACCAAAAGATAAAAAGAGATATCATTTAGTCCTGCTAGCAAAAAATTGGACAGGATATCAAAATCTTATAAAAATTGTTTCTGAAGCATATGTGAATGGTTTTTATTACAAACCAAGAATTGATAAAGAGTATTTAAGAAAGCATAGCCAAGGAATAATTTGTTTATCTGCTTGTTTAGCTGGAGAAGTTCAAGATTATCTAAAAATGGAAGACTTTGAGGGAGCTAAAAATGCTGCTCTTGAATATAATGAAATATTTGGTGATGGTAATTTTTATCTTGAAATGCAAGATCATGGACTAATAGAACAAAAGCGGGTAAATATTTTGCAAAGAAGACTAAGTAAGGAAACAGGAATACCTTTAGTAATCACAAATGATGTCCACTATACAGATCAAGACGATTCTAAAGCTCAAGATATACTTCTATGTATAGGAACTGGTTCAACAGTAAATCAGCCTAAAAGAATGAGGTTTCCAAATGATCAATTTTATCTAAAATCATCAGAGGAAATGATTGAGTTATTTCCTGATGATATTGAAGCTATTGAAAATACAAATAAAATAGCTGAAATGTGTAATGTGGATTTTGAATTTCACAAAATGCATCTTCCTTTTTTTGAAGTAGATAAAGATCATTTTGAATATTTAAAAGAACTTGTATATAAGGGAATTGAAAAAAAATATTCTGAATTTACTGATGAAATCAAGACTAGAGTAGATTTTGAACTTGAAATGATAAATAAAATGGGATTTACAGACTATTTTTTAATTGTCTGGGATTTTATAGACTATGCAAAGAAAAATGATATACCGGTAGGGCCGGGAAGAGGTTCTGCTGCCGGTTCCATAGTTTCATATGCATTGGACATTACAGGGATTGACCCTTTAGAATACGACTTACTATTTGAAAGATTTTTAAATCCTCAAAGAGTTTCTATGCCAGATATAGATATTGACTTTGATTATGAGAGAAGAGATGAAGTAATTGAATATGTAAAGAAAAAGTATGGAGAGGAAAAAGTTGCTCAAATAGTAACTTTTGGAACTATGGCTGCAAGAAACTCTATAAGGGATGTAGGTAGGGTTTTAGATATTGAACTTTCAAGAGTTGACAAGATTGCTAAACAAATTCCTCAAGAAATCAATATGACAATCGATAAGGCGTTAAAAGTTTCCAAAGATTTTCAAGATTCATATAAACAAGACAAAATAAATCAAGAACTAATAGATATGGCAAGAGCAGTAGAAGGGATGCCAAGACATACCTCAACTCATGCTGCAGGTATAGTAATAGCATCAAAGCCTGTAGACGAATTTGTACCGCTTTTAAGAACGGGTGATCAGATATCTACACAATATAATATGATTGAACTAGAAGAGCTAGGTCTTTTGAAGATGGACTTCTTAGGATTACGAACTTTAACAGTAATTAAAGACGCTGTAGATCTTGTTAAATATAATTACGGAATTGAAATTGATATAAATGAAATTGATGTAAATGATCAAAAAGTAATGGAGATATTTAATAAAGGTGATACTATAGGAATTTTTCAATTTGAATCGGAAGGTATGAGAGCCTTTTTAAAAGAGTTGAAACCAACTAGGTTTGATGATTTAATTGCGGCTAATTCACTCTTCAGACCAGGTCCAATGAATGAAATTCCTAATTATATTAAAAATAGACACAATCCAGAATTTGTTGAATATTTACACCCATTACTCAAACCTATACTTGAATCTACATACGGAGTAATTGTATTTCAAGAGCAAGTAATGCAAATAGTGCAAAAATTAGCGGGTTTTAGTTTAGGTGAAGCTGATAATCTAAGAAGAGCTATGGGTAAGAAGAAAATGTCAATCATGGAAGAAAATAGAGAATACTTTATTCATGGTAGGATTGAAGATGGAGAAATTCAAGTTGCAGGAGCTGTTAGAAACGGTGTTGATGAAAAGGTTGCGAATAAGATATATGATTTAATGATTGATTTTGCGAAATATGCATTTAATAAATCTCACTCAGCGGCATATTCATATGTAGCGATGCAAACAGCGTATCTGAAAAAGAACTATCCACATGAGTTTATGGCTTCATTACTTTCTTCGATAATGGGCTCAACAGATAAGGTTCATTTATATATAAAAGAGGCTAAAAAACTCGATATAGAGATACTTCTTCCATCTGTAAATTATTCCTATCAAAAATTCTCCGTAGAAAATAAAAAGATAAGGATTGGACTTTCAACTATTAAAGGAGTAGGAAATTCTCTTTCTAAAACAATAGTAAAAGAAAGAAAGCAAGGAAGATTTACATCATTTGAAAACTTTATAGACAGAATGTCAAATAGAGATGATGTAAATATTAATAAATCAAGTTTAGAAGCTATGATTTTATCAGGCGCATTAGATGATTTTGGACTAAAAAGATCACAAATGCAAAATATATATATTGATTTGTTAGCTTCATATAACAACCGTGATAAAAATAATATTCAAGGTCAAGAAGATATGTTTAGCATGTTTCAAGAAACTGAAAATCATATAAATATACCTAAAATGGATGAGTTCAAGAAGATGGATTTTTTAAGATATGAGAAAGAATATTTGGGTGTTTATATTTCAGATCATCCATATGCAGAATATGGAAAAATGGTGGAAAGACATATTAACTTTACAACACTTGATTTAATAGAAAAGGAAAATCTAAATAATAAAAATGTTACAATGGGTGGAATAATTACGAATATAAATAGAATATTAACTAGAAAAAATGATCCTATGGCATTTTTACAGGTAGAGGATAATTATGGAACTATAGATATAGTTGTATTTCCGCAAGTTTATGAAAAGTATAAAAGTATTTTATTAGAAGATAATGCAATATTAATTGAGGGTAATTTACAAATATCTGATGTAGAGAATCCAAGCGTAATAATGAGATCAGTTAGAGAAATAAATGAAGAAAATTTTATGAAATCTAATGAAAAAAATGGTATAATTAAAGATAATTGCGAGCTATATTTGAAAATGTGTTATAAAAATAATAAAATATATAATGAAGTTAAATCGTTACTAAACAAATATAGAGGAAATTCCAAGGTGACTATATATTTTTATGATACTAACAAATACGGAGTATTAAAAGATATTACAGTAGATTTGAATAATGAGAATTTATTGTTGGAGTTAAAAGCTATTTTAGGCGATGATAATATTGTAATAAAGTAGGAGGCATGATGAAAACTATTGGTATTTTAACTTCTGGTGGCGATGCACCAGGAATGAATGCTGCAATAAGAGCTGCTGCAAGAGCGGCATTTGCTAATGGATTAAGAGTTAAAGGTATCAGAAATGGATATGATGGATTAATAAAAGGCGACATTTATGAAATGAATGTATCTTCCGTGGCTGATATAATACATAAAGGTGGAACAATTTTAGGTTCTGCTAGATCATCAGAGTTTAGAACAAAAGAAGGTCAAGATAAAGCTGTAAAAGTAATTGAAAGTTATGGTATAGAAGGAATTGTAGTAATCGGTGGAGATGGGTCATTCCATGGTGCAAATATTCTTCATGAAAGAGGAATTAAGACAATCGGAATACCTGGTACTATCGATAATGACATGGGATATACAGAATTTACGATAGGTTACACAACAGCTGTAGAAACTGTAAAAGAAGCTATTTGGAAATTAAGAGACACATCATCATCACATGGTAGAGGTAATGTTGTTGAAGTAATGGGAAGACATTGCGGTGACATTGCTCTTTATGCCGGTGTTGCGGGTGGTGCAGAATCTATATTAGTTCCTGAAGTCCCTGTTGATATGGAACAAGTAATAGAAAGAGTGCGTAGAGGAAAGAAAAGAGGCAAGTTACACCATATAATAGTTGTTGCTGAAGGTGTAGGAAACTCTAAAGAAATAGTGGAAAAAATAGAATCTGAAACAGGAGTTGAAACTAAACTTACAATTCTTGGTCATGTACAAAGGGGTGGAAGCCCATCTGCGTATGATGCAATGATTGCAAGTGAAATGGGAGTGAAATCAATTGAATTATTGATGGAAGGCCAAAGTTCACAAGCGGTAGGAATTAAAGATGGAAAAATTTACAATCTTCCAATAACAGAAGCTGTAAATACTAAATCAGAATTTAATAGAGAACTTTATACAATAGCAAATATGTTAGCAAATTAGGAGTGAAAATGAAAAAAACTAAAATCGTATGTACAATAGGACCAGCAAGTGAATCTGTAGAAATGTTAGAACAACTTATTAAATCAGGTATGAATGTTGCTCGTTTGAACTTTTCTCATGGGGATCATGAAGAACATTTAGTAAGGATTAATAATATTAAAAAGACAAGAAAAAAATTAGGTACTCATACACCTATTATGCTTGATACTAAAGGGCCAGAAATTAGAATTGGAACATTTAAAGATAAAATGACTGTTAACTTAAAAGCTGGAGATAAGTTTACTCTTACTACAAGAGATATAGTTGGTGATGAATCAATTGTATCCGTATCATACAAAGATCTTCCAAGTGATTTATCTGTAGGTTCAAGAATACTTATAGATGATGGTCTTGTTGAATTTATTGTTGAAGGGATTGAAGATACAGAAATTTATACAAGAGTAGTTAACTACGGAGAATTAAAAGATAGAAAAGGACTTAATGCTCCAAGTATAAAGATTAATTTACCAGCTTTAACAGAAAAAGATATAGCAGATATTAAATTTGGTGTTGAAAATAAAATAGATTTTATAGCAGCTTCATTTATTAGAAAAGCAGATGACGTATTAGCTATTAGAAAAGTATTAGAAGAATGTGGCGGAGAAGATGTACACATTATTTCTAAGATTGAATCAGAAGAAGGTGTTGATAATTTAGATGAAATTATCGAAGTTTCTGATGGAATTATGGTTGCTAGAGGGGACTTAGGTGTTGAAATTCAAAATGAACAAGTACCACTAGTTCAAAAGGAAGTTATAAGAAAATGTAATATAGCTTCAAAACCAGTAATTACAGCTACACAAATGCTAGATTCTATGATTAGAAATCCAAGACCTACAAGAGCTGAAGTTAATGACGTTGCAAATGCTATTCTAGATGGATCAGATGCAATTATGTTATCTGGAGAAACAGCAGCAGGTAAATTCCCATCAGAAGCAGTTGCTACTATGAATAGAATTGCTAAATATATTGAAAATTCAATTGATTACAAAAAAGCTGTCGCTTCAAGAAGTGAATGGATTGAAAATGATCCTACAAATGCAATCTCAAACTCTGTTTCAAGAATTGCTGGACAATTAAAAGCAAATGCTATTATTGCAGCTACAACATCTGGAACTACAGCTAGAGCAATTTCAAAATTTAGACCAGATAATCCATTAATAGCTACTACACATATAGAAAGAGTTGCAAGAAAACTAGAATTAGTTTGGGGTGTTCAGCCAATTCATACAAGAAAAGTAGAACAAACAGACCAATTAATAGATAATTCAATTTCAGAATCTTTAAAAAATGAATATATCAATGAAGGTGATTTGATAGTTTTAACAGCAGGTATTCCAGTTGCAACTAAAGGAACTACAAATATGATTAAGGTTCATACTGTTGCTAATGTATTGGCTCAAGGTCAAGCAATAGGAAAAGCTGCAGTAGTGGGCAAGGCTTGCGTTGTAAATACAGCTGAAGAACTTGAAAGTAAGTTTGAAGATGGAGATATAATTATAGCTAAATATACAGATGCTCAAATGATTAAATATATAGAAAAATCATCAGGATTAGTAATTGAGCAAGGTGGATTGACATCACATGCAGCTATTACAGCTCTACATTATAAATTACCAGCTATAATAGGTTCTGAAGTTAAAGGTAAAGGAATCAAAGATGGTGATATTATTACACTTGATGCATTCTCAGGAATTGTATATGAAGGGGCAGCAACAGTAATGTAATGTATCTTATTATATAAATTAATACAAAAAAAAAGAGGAGATTGTGACCTGAACCCCAAAATCCGGAATATGGATGGAGGGGTTTTTGTATGCCAAAATACACAAAAGAATTTAAAATAAAATTAGTTATGGAGTACTTGACAGGTGAGTCTGGAGGTTATGAAAATGTAGCTAAAAAATATGATATTCCATATTCAACTATGAGAAACTGGATAGATAAATATAAAACAGGAGGTTTTGATAAATTATCTAAAAAATCAAAAAATAATAGATTTACTAGTGAATTTAAGCTATCTGTAATACAATATAGGCAAATCAATAACACTACGCTTAGAGAGACAGCTAAACACTTCAACCTTGCAAATGAA
>NZ_AUHK01000022.1 GCF_000423145.1 Helcococcus sueciensis DSM 17243
TAGCTATGGCAGATGCTTCAGCTAAGTGGACTAGTAGAATAAGAGGTTGGGATAAGGTGTTATCACAATTATCAATATATTTTGAAGGGAGGATATAATAAAAAAAATAGAAAGTAATAGTAGAAAATATCTGCAAATTTTTAACAAAATTTGACAGTGTATTAATAATGTGTAAAATTAAGTTAAGCTTCATTTCTTAAGAAATGAATATCTATTGATACAAAAAATGTATCAACCCATACCCTTTAATATCAGGAAATAGGTTGATACACAAAATTATTTACAGACCCTTTATTATTCTAAATTAACACTTAATCCAGACTCTTTACTTTTATCTATATAAGCATAAAATTTATTTTTATGTTCTTTTAATTTATCATTTTCACTTTTAATAAATTCTTCATCTGAAATATACATCAAATTTAATTTTGCATTTACAAAAGAAGCTCTAATGCTTGCACTTATTTGAGCTATTGCTACATTAATTTCAGATTTTGCCATATCATCTACATACTGATTTATTATAAATATATATTCAAATAAAACTAAAGCATTTTCGACTAAAGATAAAGATGAATTGTATGCAATTTTATATGCTTTTTGTATTTCTTTCTTACGAAATTTTATATTTTCATCTGTATCTTTAGGTAATTTATAAGCTTTAATTACTTCACCAAACATTCGACCATCATTCATAATGCTTTCGTCATAATAATTTCTTATTTTTTCTACATCTTCATAGAAATCATTATCTATTTTATTTATAAATTTTGAATCTTTTTTTGATGTCATATTATATGCTTTTAATATAAGAGTTGCTGCAAAAGCTCCTGAAAAAGCTCCTACAGATCCCCCACCAGCTCTATTATCAGCTGTTTCAAGGATTTCTAAGTATTCTTTTATTTCCATTTTAATTATATCTTTCCTTTAAAACTCTCTCTATATTTCTTCTATCATCTTTTTCTTTTAAATCTTGTCTTTTATCATATAGTTTTTTCCCTTTACCAAGGCCTATATCTATCTTTATAAGCCCTTTTACTTCTTTTACTTCCAAAGGGATTAAAGCATAGCCTTTCTCAGTAATTTTTGAATTAATTTTTCGTATTTCAACTTTATTTAATAAAAGCTTTCTTGTTCTAGTAGGATCTAATTTACTAAAATTATTGCTATATTCATATGGTGTAACATGCATTCCAACTATAAAAACTTCATTGTTTCTAACCTGACAAAAGGATTCTTTTATAGAGACTCTTGTTTGTTTTATGCTTTTCACTTCATTGCCTTCAAGAACAATTCCAGCTTCAAAATACTCCTCTATATGATAATCATGTTTTGCTTTTTTATTTCTTGCTAATACTTTATTCATTTTCCTCTTCTCTTACTAAACTAAAATCAATTTCTCTAAGTTCTATATTCACTTTATCAACTCTTATAGTAACTTCCTGACCTAGTGAATATATGTTTTTCTTATGATTACCAATTACTCTATAGTTTTCTTCATCAAATTCATAAAAGTCATCATTTAAACTTCTAAAGTGAATTAGACCTTCGATAGTATTTGGTAACTCAACAAATATCCCAAAATGAGTAATAGATGAAATAATTCCTGTATATTCATTTCCAACTCTATCAACCATATATTCGCATTTTTTTAATGCATCTACATCTCTTTCCGCTTCATCAGCTTTTCTTTCAGTTTCAGAAATGTGCTCAGCAATTTTATCTAACTTTTTAAGATATGATCTTTTAACTTTTTTATAATTATTGTGTAAACTTGCTTTTGTGATTCTATGTACAACCAAATCACTATATCTTCTAATAGGTGCTGTAAAATGAGAATAATTTTCTGTAGCTAAACCAAAATGTATATTTGGTTCTCTTCTATATTCTGCCTTTTTCATAGTTCTAAGCATAATATTACTAATTGTATAAGATAAACTAGTACCTTCAACTTCTTTAAGTATCTTTTGAAAGTCCTTTGGATATAATTTATCTCCCTTTATTTGTAATCCAAATCTAGCAATTATAGATCTAAATTCCATTACCTTTTCATCAGAAGGAGCTTCGTGAACTCTATAAATAAATGGAACTTCAATATTTGAAAAATGCTCACCAACGACTTCATTTGTTAAAACCATAAATGATTCAATTAATCGATTAGCTACCCTTCTTTCAGCTACTTTTACATCAATTGGTGTTCCATAACCGTCAAGAATAATTTTAGACTCTTTAAAATCAAAATCTAAAGCACCATTTGAATATCTTTTCTCTTCAAGTATTTGATGAAGTTCATTCATTAAATATAATTTTTCTTCTAATTCAGGATTTTTATAAACACTCTTTTTATTTTCTAATAAATTTGATACATCTTCATATATCAATCTATAATCACTATTTATCACTGATTCATAAAAATCATAATCTATAACTTTTCCCTTTTTATCTATCTTCATCTTAACTGTTAATGTTAATCTATCTTCATTTGGATTCAATGAACATAATCCATTTGATAATGATTCAGGAATCATTGGAATAACTCTATCTAAAAGATAAACCGAATTTCCTCTTTCATATGCATCATCGTTAATTTTTCTATTTTCTGTAACATAATGTGCAACATCCGCTATATGAACATATAATATATATTCCTCTCCATCTTTTTCTATAGAAATAGCATCATCAAAATCTTTTGCATCAGCACCATCAATTGTTACTGTAAATAAGTTACTAAAATCTTTTCTATTTTTCATTTCTTCTTTGCTAGGTTTTTTAGGCAATGAATTCGCATACTCTAAAGTTTCATGTGAAAACTCATCCGGTAAATCAAATTTCTTAGCAATAGCTAGTATTTCAATTCCCGTATCATTCATATTTCCTAGAACTTCTACAATTTTTCCTGTTGGATTTTTATCTTTTTTATCAAAGTATAAAATTTCAACAACAACTTTATCATTATTTTTTGCTTTATTTACATGTTCAGAAGGAATGAATATATCATAATTAGAATATTTACCATCTAAAATAACAAATCCATATTTTTTAACCTTTTGAAAATCTCCAATTAAGACTTCTTTATTTCTTTCAAGTATTTCTACAACTTCACCCTCTGCTTTGTGGTCTTTTTCTGCTTCTTTAGTAACCTTTATCCTAACTCTATCGTTATCTAAGGCTCTATTTAATGATGCTCTGGAGATAAAAATATCTTCAACATTTTCATCATCAGCTATAAAAAAACCAAAACCTTTTCTATTTAATTTAACTTTTCCATCTAATATTCTCATAATACATCCTTTATTTTTAGGGACTTTTTTTAATTATATCATTAAATCTTATATTAATAAAAAACTTTAAAATAAAAAAGTCCAAAAACATATCATATGAACAATTCATTGATAGACATTTTTGAACTTAAAGAATCTTAATTGAGAAATCTCAATTTTAGATTAAAATATAGCCAATAATATAGATGTTACTGCAAATATAACACCAAATACTATAGTAGCTTTGCTTAATATTTGTTCTTTACCCCTTGATGCTGATTTTCCAAACACATTCGCAGATGAACCTGAGATAGATCCCATACCTTCTGCTTTAGGGTCCATTAGTATTGTAGATATAATTATTCCAATACTTGAAATAAGTAATAAAATTACTAAAGCTGTTTCCATATTAACCTCTTTTCATAAATAACAATCATATTGTAACAAAAATATAAGTATTTTTCAATTAACTATAATTAAATCTTTAATTTTTTCAAAAGTTTTATCTCCTATACCTGATATATTTTTTATATCTTCTATAGTTTTAAACTTTTTATCTTCTCTATAATTTATAATTTCTATAGCTTTTTTTTCACCAATACCCGGTAAAGTTGTTAATTGCTCTACACTTGCAGTATTGATATTAATTTTACTTCCATTATCATTCTTTTCTGAAATATCTGATGTATCATCAAAATCAAGCGACCTTTCATTATATGTCTCTCCGATTTTTTTAATATGTATCTTCATTTCATCAAATATCTTTTTAGAAAGATTTATATCCGAAGTGTCTGCATTAGGACATAATCCACCGGCTATATCTATGACATCTATTATTCTTTTACTATTACTCAATTTATAAACACCCGGATTAATCACACAACCTGAAATATCCACATATATTTCTTCAGGAATTGTTTCAATTATAGTCTCTTTTAATCGATTTTTTTCAATGCTTATTTTTTCTTTTGTAGTCTCTTCTATTAAAAAATTTGAATTTTCTATATTAGTTTCCTTTTTATTATTTATATATCCAAATATAATAAATATAGAAGCTAATATAATAATGATAATTTTATCTAAATATTTTTTTATTTTCATACTCACCTCAAGGGCGAGCTGTCTAATCCCATAATTTTTCTATATCGTAAAACTCTCTTGTTTGTTCCGTAAATATATGAACTATAATATCTCCTAAGTCCAATAAAATCCAACTTGCGTCTCTGAAGCCTTCACTGCCTAAGACTTCATATCCTTCTTTTATAACTTTTTCTTCTATTTCGTCAGCAATTGCTTTAGTTTGTTGAATTGAACCACCTGTAACTATAACAAAATAGTCAGCAATAGATGATTTTTCACCAATTTCAATAACTTTTACATTCTCTCCTAGTTTTGAATCAATTGCTTTTAAAACAATATCAAGTTTATTCATTAACTCTCCTTAGTAAATAATTTCTTGCTTTTAAAGTTTCTATATTAATAATAACACGTTTTTTAATTAAATATTCTATTGTAGTATCTAAACAAAGTAATATACCTTTATCCAGATCTTCCAATACTTTATTTCTTACAAGTATTGAGTCCTCAAAATTTCTTCCAGGTTCAGTAAAATCAGATATAAAAATTAATTTCTCCAACAATGTCATATCTTCTTTACCAGTAGTGTGCCATCTTATTGCATCTAAAATTTCAGGATCATTTACTTCATAAATTTCCTTAGCGACATATACCCCTAAAATAGCATGCGCTAATGCAATATCTGCAAATACTTCCTCTCTTTTAAGATTATATTTACTCTTAAATTCTTCAAAGTATTTTTCTTCATTATTTTTAGCACAATCATGCAACAAAGCTGCCAGCATGACTTTTTTTTCATCTAATTCAAGATTTAATAATTTATTTAATTCCAATGCTTCTTCAGTAACTCTTAAAACATGATTGTATCTTGAATCTTTTAAATCAGACTTCAGATTGTCTTTAATTAATTCAATCTTCATTGCCATAGTCTATGCTCCTTGATATATTTAATAGTGCTTTCATGTAATAAATACTTCGGACAATATCCATTTTTTATACTTTTTCTAATATATGTTGATGAAATTTCTAATTGTAAATCATCATAATAAATTAAATTCTTATAAATGATATTAATCCTGTCAAACATTTTTCCATCTATATCATAACCCGGTCTTTTAAAAACCACTAAATTAACCATTTTCAATAAATCTTCATATCTATACCATGTATGAATCTTATTAAATGAATCTGATCCTATAATAAAATAAAAATCATCATTAGTATATATTTTTTTTAATTCATTGATTACATCAAAACTATATGAATTTCCTTCAATATTTTCTTCAACATTTGATATATCAAAGTGTTCGTTATCTTCAGAAATAAGCATTGCCATATTATATCTATGACTAAAATCTAGTAAATCTACCTGTTTATGATAGGGATTAGCTGTAGGTACCAATAGTACTTTATCTAAATTTAGTCTATATCTTGCTTGCTCTGATATAATTAAATGTCCAATATGCACTGGATTAAAAGAAGATCCAAATATACCAATTTGCATAAATACTCCTATGGTAATTTTATAATTTGTTCTTTACTTTGTTTAAATATAACAAACTTATTCCCCATATGGGAAACTAAATCACTATTTGTTTTTTCAATAATTTCATTAATCATTTCATTATGATCTTCTAAACTATTGTTTAAAATTTTAATCTTAACTAATTCACTTGCTGTAAGAGTATCATTAATTTGTGTAATTAAATTTTCACTTATTCCATTTTTTCCAATATTAATTTTTGGATCCATTGTATTTGCAAGTGATTTTAGATATTTTCTTTGCTTTGAATTTAACATATTTCTCCTAACCAAAATATTCAATGGCTACACCATTTACATCTATTGTATCACCATCCATTATACCCAATTCTTCTAATCTATCCATAACTCCCATTTTTTCTAATACAGATTCAAAATGGCTTAAGGATTCAAAATCATCAAAATTAGTTTTTCTTATAAGTTCTACTATTGGATATCCTTCTACTACAAAAACGTCTCCATCTTTATATACATCTATGGTTCTGTCGACTTTGAAAAAGTTTTCTAAATCTAAAACTTCACCTTCATCAAAACTATGATATTCTTTCTTAATATTATTTAATTTATCAAAAATATAATATTTAAGCTTGTCTACACCGTCAGTAGTAGCTGCAGAAGTCTCCATAACTTCAAGCTCTGGGAAATTTAATTTGAATATTTCCAAATTATCTTTTGCCCCTTCAATATCCATTTTATTTGCTACAACAAATAAATCTTTTTCTTTTAATTTGTCACTATATTTTGAAAGCTCATTCATAATAATATTGAAATCATCAATTGGATTTCTGCCTTCAGATCCTGACATATCCAAAACATGTACAAGAAGTCTTGTTCTTTCAACATGTCTTAAAAATTGTAAACCTAGTCCTACACCTTCACTTGCATTTTCAATAATTCCTGGAATATCTGCAATTATATACGAATTTTGATAATCAATTTTAACAACTCCTAAATTAGGAGCTAATGTTGTAAAATGATAATTTGCAATTTTAGGTTTAGCATCAGATAAAATTGACAATAGTGATGATTTTCCAACATTTGGTAAACCTATCAATCCAACATCTGCTATTAACTTTACTTCTAAAATAACTTCAATTTCTTGAGAAGGTTCTCCTGGTTCAGCAAATCTAGGTGCTTGACGTATAGAATTTGCAAATTTAGCATTTCCTTTACCTCCCTTTCCACCTTTTGCTATTAAAAACTCTTCACCATCTTCGACTAAATCAACAATAATTTTATTTGAATTAGCTTCTCTAACTATTGTACCTTCTGGAACATGAATAATCATGTCCTCACCTTTTTTTCCATATTGATTTTTATTTCTTCCTGGTTCACCATTTTGTGCAAAATAGTGTCTTTTATATTTAAAGTCTAAAAGTGTTTGAACATTAGAGTCGGCTTTTAATATGATGCTACCACCGTCTCCACCATCTCCACCAGCTGGTCCTCCATCTGGCTCAAACTTTTCTCTTCTCCAAGCAATGGCTCCATCTCCACCTGCTCCGGATCTAAGAGTAATTTTCGCTATATCTAAAAACATATCTACCTCTAAAAAAAATATCCAGAATAAAAATTCTGGATACTACATTCAAATTAAGCTAATTGTTCTCTTGAATAAACACTAACTTTTTTTCTATCTTTGCCAAATCTTTCAAATTTAACAACACCATCAGCTTTTGCAAACAATGTATCGTCTTTACCGATACCAACATTTTCACCTGGATGAATTTTTGTTCCTCTTTGTCTAACTAGTATATTTCCAGCTAGTACAAATTGTCCGTCTGCTCTTTTAGCTCCTAGTCTTTTAGCTCTTGAATCTCTACCGTTTCTTGTAGAAGATACCCCTTTTTTACTTGCAAAAAATTGTAAATCTAATTTTAACATATCTACACCTCCATGTAGTCTACTCTAATGAATTTGCCATAATGTTTTACTAGGGATTTAATTCCTAATTCAAACTTTTTTAGTATTAATTGGCTATCATGGTTATTTTCAATATTTTCATCTTCTTTTAATAATAATTTAGCTAAATTATTATCGAATACATAATTAATATCATCTTCTTTCATTAAAATATCTGTAAATGTGTCTATAGTATTGACCGCAAGCATTGTAACTGCGGAACATACAATATCATTACCTGGATCAGCATATAATGCATGTCCTGTAATTTCAAACCCTTTGATGATATCTTTCTTTGTATATATCTTTACTTTAATCATTATCCTATTGAATTAATTCTAACTCTTGTATATGGTTGTCTGTGACCTTGTTTTGTTTGAGATCCTTTTTTAGGTCTATATTTGAAAACAACAATCTTTTTACCTTTACCATGTTCTAATACTTCAGCAGAAACTTTTGCTCCATCTACTAAAGGTGATCCAACTTTTAAATCCCCTTCGTTTGAAACTAATAAAACTTCTTCAAAATCATATGAAGATCCTACTTCTGCATTTAATTTTTCTACTTTTAAGATATCGCCTTCTTTTACTTGGTATTGTTTACCACCTGTTTTAATTACTGCGTACATGTATCTTCCTCCTCTAATAAATATTCTCGCTAATAGGGTGAATTTTTTCTTAAAACCCTTAATATGCGGTTTAGATACTCGAATAGTATAGCATTTTATAATCTCAATGTCAAATTAAAATATGATTATTTCAACAAATCCTAAGTTTGAATATCCCAATAATTTAAATTTTATATCATAACTTTTAAATTTTTTATAGATATCTTCTAAAAGTTTCTTTTGATTTTTTTTATCCATTCTTAAAAAGTCTATAATTAGCATCTTCTTAATTTGTCTCAATTTTATTTGAATGGCTATCTCTTCTATTACGAATAAATTTACTTTCAAAGACATATCATCTTTAGAATATTCACTAAATTCATTTTTTGAATTAACATCAATTACTGTGAGAGCCTCAAGCTTATCAATAACAATTTCTAATCCATCAATTTCTATCTTTCTTTTTCTCATCCCGATAATTTCTCTAGATATTTGTGGATGAAAGTTTGGGTTAAAATCTTCTTCAAAATTAACATTATATTTTCTTTTGTTTGAAATGATTTCATAATCATAATTATCTATGAAATCTAATAAAAAATTTCCTTCCTTCAATAATTTTGGAGTAGGAAGCATATTTTTCTCTTTTTTAAGATTTTCATGTTCTTTTATTAATGAATTTAATCTTTTATGGATTTCGTCTTTATTTAACTTTTTACCTTTAGTCCTTAATAAATAAGAATTTCCATCTATTTCAAAAATATTTCTATTATTAAATTTTACAAAAGGTAAATAAACTATATATCCATCTGTTAATGAATATTTTTGAGATAATTCATAAAGCTTATCTCCAGTATTTGTTTCAATAAGCTCTACAATTACATCCATAGATGGTTTTATTTCTGAAATGGTATTTTTCGTTCTCAATAGTCCATTTTTCTCAAGACCAAAATCTAATATATATCCATCCAAGGATTTTATATATCTCAAAACTTTTGCTCGATATATATTACCTTTTAATGTATAATTCTCATCCAAATAAGTTATAAGTCTTTTATCTTTAATTTCTCCAAATATTTTTTTTTCTTTATCATCAAAAATAAATCTAAAATTTTCCATTAATCTATCCAACTAATTTAAGAAACTTTTTATTTTTTGAAAAAAAGAAAAATCATTATAATCTAAAATTTTATCATTTTCTAAATTTTCATATAATTGAACTAAATCATTTTCATTATCATTTAAAAAACCATATATTTTATTGTTTTGAACAAGTTTCACTTCAAATTTCGAGCATATAATATTGTTTTTATTAGCTTTTGGTGAATCACAAATTGGAATTGTTTCATTATTCAAATCGTGATTTGTTATGTCATCAAGTAAGAAAAATACATAATCATAATCTTTAAATATTTCATTTTCAAAAAATTCATGATTTATAAAATCTACTTTTTTCTTATATGAAGACGGTAATAAATCCATGTTATCTTCAATATTAATTATAGCATCTTCCAAAGATATGATACCTGTCAACACATCAGAATTATCATAAATTATATATTCATCTATATCGTAAAGACTTTCTAATTCTCTGCTTTCTTGTATCAAACTAATAATAAGTTTTTTGCCATTAAATTTTTCGATTAGTCTTGGTATATATCCAATAAATTCTTCTTCAACTTCAAAAAAATATTTTTTCATAATTTATTCCTATTCTTCAGTCTCTTGATTTTCATCCATAGCTTCATCATCGGTTTCTTCAACTTCTTCAGGTTCAAATTTATTTGCTCTGTAACTACTAGATATATCTTCTCCTGGTCTTGTCAAAGTAAATCTTGGATCTTTCTTTATATACTTATAATAAGCATATATAATATCATTATTAGCACCACGAACATTTTCTGATTTTGCACCTTCCATTACTGAAAAATAAACAGCAATTTCTGGTTCATCAAATGGCGCAAATGCTATCTCTGAAACAATTCTATCATAAAAATCACCTGTTTTTGGATCAATACTTCCTACATCAGCTGTACCTGTTTTTGACCCAATCTCAAATGGGAAATTACTTCTAAATTGAACTCCTAATGAAGCTCTTCTCATACCTTCTTTAACTATCTTAAAATTATTTTTATCAACACCTGAATCAGTAATTTTAGATTCGTTGACAAATATGTCTTCTGTGTTTTTATAGTTTTTAATAGCTTTTAATAATGTAGGATGAACAAATTTACCTTCATTACCTAATATCGCAGCATACTGAACCATTTGTATCGGTGTATACGAGTTTTGACCTTGACCAATAACCATGTTCACCTTATCATGTTCGTCCCATTTTGCAACATTTATATAGCTATATTTTATTATATCTGCAAGACCAATTGTTCTACCTTCTAAAGGTTCTAATGCTTCATATCCCATTTTTTCTAATTCGTCTATTACTTCTGTTCTAGACATATCTGAGCCTTTATCAAGCCATGCCAAAATATTTGTAATATCATTTTCTAATTTTTCATCAGTAATTTCTACATCTTCACTTGCGTAAGAAGCTAAGTTTTCTCTTAGATAAAAATTAAGCTGTGATCTTACTATAACCAACTTTCTTTCGACTGATGGAATATATCCGCTGGATTCAGTATTATTGTCAATTTCTATTCCTGTTTTATCTTGCATTCCCAATCTTTTAGTCATTGATTGAATATCATCAACAGATACCTGTGTTATATCATCACTTAAATTATTAGGATTATATCCTAGTCCTAATGTGTAAAAATAATAGTTACTTGATACTTCTAATGCAGTATATAAATCAATTCTTCCCCATACTCTTCCTTGTGTAGAATATATAAATTCATAATATTTATTATTATCAATTTCTATAAAACCAGATGTATCAATTGTAGCATTAGGATTCAATCCATTTTCAAGTGCTGCTAATGACACCAATGGTTTAAATGTAGATCCTGGTGGAAAAGCTGACTGAATAACATTATTTACGATTGGTCTAGGAGCGTACATATCATCTGGATTTGAATTATTTAGTGAATCCCAATCATAAGTAGATATTCCATTTACAAATAAATTTGGATTATAGTCTGGTGTTGACACCATTGCTAGAATTTCTCCAGTTTTAGCATTCATAACAACTACTGAAGCCACTTGTGCTTTTGGAGCTTGTGCTAAATCATAATTTCCAAAGTATGATTGATATGGCATTCCTTCTCTTAGAGATTCAAGCATATCATAAGTTATTCTTTCTACTTGTTTTTGGAACTCTAAATCAATAGTTGTATAAACATTATTTCCTGGAACAGCGCTTATTTCTTCAATGGTATCGGTAGTTTGACCATATACATCTGTGTATACAAGCTTTCTACCTTTCACACCTCTTAGAGTATCTTCAAAACTCTGTTCAAGTCCTGATTTACCAACTTTATCATTTGCGTCATATTTTTTATACTGTATATATTCTTCAACTTCACTATTTTCAGAAATGCTTCCTATATATCCTAATACATGAGAAGCTAGATTATCATGAGGATAATATCTCATAGAATCTATTACAACTTCAAAACCTGTATCTTTAGGTATCATTTCTTCAATTTTTAATAATGAATCATTATTTATATTCTTTGCAATAGTTTTTGGAGTATATGCCAAATAACCCTGTTCATTTATTTTATTATTTATAGATAATATACCCAGTTTAAAATATTCGTCATATGACTCAAGTTCATAATCTTTTGTTAATTCAGTGAATACATCCTCCACTTTGTCTGAGTCATAGTTTTTTATCATATCTTCTTTATCACTTAAATATGAATATTCCCAAACATCTTTATAAATTCTTGGATATATACCCTTATCAAACAATGATCTTTCTGCATATGTTATAATATCTTTACTCAAAATAAATTCGTCAATCATTTTATTTTGAGTAGCAAGATCGATTAATCTGTATTCTGGAGAAATAGCTTCATCAGAATCTTCATTTTTATATTTTAGATGAACTTCAAGATTTTCCTCATCTAATGTATATTCTATATTTGTCTCAATTCCACTTTTCTCTAATTTATTAATGAGCGTTGACACTGGAACAACCATGCTATCTGTACTTTTATATATAGATGTCAATAAATCTGAAAGTGAATTTTCTTTAACTAAATTAATAAAATCATCTTTAGGGTTAGAATTTAGAGTTACTGATTTAGAATATTTATTTAATCTTGCTTTATTTTCAATATAATCTATATCTGCTTTATATGTTAAATTAGAAATATTTAAATCTTCTTGTATACCTTTTTTTACCAATAAATCATATACAATCTTTCTTGAAAACGGATGGGAAATAATATAATAAATAAAATTATCATCATTTTCTATTAATGAAGTTAAATAATCCATAGCCGTTGTATTTTCTGTAATAATAGATTGATCAATTAAAGCTTCATATTCAGAGTTTTTTATGAATTTAACTTCAACCACATCTCCTGTATTCACTTCAATTGGTATAGTTTTACCTCTCAACGACAAATAGTCTGTAACTCTTTTTATAGGATAAAAATATATTCCATTATCTATTTGAGTTTTTGAAAGAAATATATCTTTTAATAAATTTTCTTTTTGAATTTTTTGTATTACTTTATTAGTCGGTAATTGTTTGTTTGTAAAATATGAATTTTCATCTTCATAAACAAACTCATTCAGGCTAATAAAATAATCTTCAAGATAATTAATTCCATCTTGATCAAGAATAGTTATCAATTTTGAAAGAACATCATTTTTAGATTTTCTATCAAGTTCATCAAATCTATCTTTGTATGCTACTAAATTATATGTTGCTTTATTTGTAGCAAGATTTTTACCATTTCTATCATATATTATTCCTCTAGTAGCTTCTAAATTAACTTCTTTAATTCTATTAGTGTCTGAAAATGATCTATACTTTTCCCCTTCAACTATTGTAAGTTGAAATAATCTAAAAAATAATACAAAAAAAGCAATTAGAAAAAGAACTAGAATTAAGTTTAGTCTACTTTTTTTCATATTGCCTCCTTAAAATAGATTTTTAACTCGTTTTTTATCCATACTACTATATATAAAATGTAAAATAGCAAATATTACTAAAGTAAAAATTAATTCAGCAATTATTGTAAATACTAAATCATATATATTTACAAAATAGAATTTTCGATTTATTAAATATGAGCTGATTAATCTAAAAATATTTTTAAATAATATTGCAAATATTATTGATATATTTCCATATGATAAACTGTATTGGTTTTCTTTAACATTTTTAAAAGTATAATATGAGATTAAATAGTACAATAATGCATTAAGACCAATTACTTGTCCAAATGATAAATCTTGAAATATTCCTTGTAAAATTGCATAATATACAATGCTTTCTTTTTTCTCAAACATTGCTAATATTACAATAATAGGTATTGTTATACTTGGTGTATATCCATAAAATTCATATCTTGATAAAATAGATAAATCAATGATTAAATTTAATATAAACAATATTATAATTAAATATCTCTTTTTCATTAATTATCTCCTCTCAATACAAATACTTCATATAGTTTTGCAAAATTAACTGGACTTAAAATAGTTACTAATTGATTTAATCCATCTTGAGACATCTTTACTTCTGTAATTTTGCCTAAATATAATCCTCTTTGATATAGTCCTCCAGTACCTGAAGTATATACAGAATCTCCAACTTTTATATCAGCCTTATTAAGCATATAGCCTTCAAGATATCCATTATTTCGGTTTCTTATAACTCCAATTGTGTTGGATTTTCCATGTTCAAAAGTTATATTATATTTATCATCATATATAGAAGATATTACTGAAGTGGTTTCATTTACTTCAATTACCCTTCCGACTAATGACCCCAAAGTATTAGTTTCATTGCTTCCATAAGAACTTATAATTTCATCTCCTATGTTTACCCCATTCAATGATCCCTTATCAATCATAAATTGTGAAAATTTTGAATCATTGTCTATCATAATTAAATTAGCATTTAAAGTATTTGTTAATTCTTTAAATTTAATAGATTGTTTTAAATATTCTTGATTATTTAAAACAAATTCCAAATTATTAACTTTTGATTTTAATTCTTCATTTTCTTTTGTAAGTTTATTCACCATATCTCTATTTGGTTTTGTACCGATTACTGCGTCTATCGCATCAGTAGTTACTTTAGAAACTTTGGTAGTTAAAAGAGTTATTGGTTTAGTTATAAAACTATATACTCTACTACCAATTCTACTTGCATCAGGATTAATTGACGTAAGTAAAATTAGTGAAAAAAGCACTAAAACTCTAATTATATGTTTTTTATTTACTCTATTTTTATTATAATATAACATTTTATTTCCTAATATTTATATATTCTTTAAGATTATCTGCAACTATTTTTAGTCCATTTACTACATCCGTTAAAGGATTTTCCGACCTAATTACTTTTATACCAATTTCTTTTTCTATTAGTTTATCAAGTCCTTTTAATTGGCTTAATCCTCCGGTTAAAAATATACCATTTTTAAGTATATCTCTTGCAAGCTCTGGAGGGTTTTTCTCTATTTGCATTCTAATTTCATTAATTATTTGATTAATATCACCTTTTATAGCAAATAATACATCTTGATCATTTATATCTAAGTTCACTGGCATTCCTGATAATAAATCTCTCCCGCTTACTTCGTAACTAGTATTTGTAGATTCAAATACATTACCTAAATTTTCTTTTATTTCTTTAGCCGTATTTAATCCAATAAGTAATGAATATTTATCATATATATAATCCGCTATTCTTTGATCTAATTGAGCACCACCAAATTTTAAATTTTTAGAAAGTACAATTCCATTCATAGAAATAATAGCTATTTCAGTATTCCCTGCACCTATATTAACTATTATTCTTCCCTCAGATTTACTTACATCAAATCCTGCACCTATTGCCGCTGCAAGAGAAGATTCTAGAATATATACCTCTCTAGCTCCAGCATATATAGATGCATCTTCTATAGCTCTTAGTTCTATATCATTAATACCTGAAGGCGCATTTATAACAACTTTAGGCTGCACAATAGAAAATCCACCAGATGCTTTCTCAATATAATACTTCAACAAAATTTTGGTAGTATCAAAATCAGATATAGTTCCATCTTGAATTGGATTTATAACTGCAATATTTTCTGGAGATTTTCCATACATTTCTAATGCTTTATCTCCTATTGCAATATATTCTCCATTTTTAATATCAATAGCAACTTGAGAAGATCCTTGAATAATACCTTTATTTTTATCTTTATAAATTAATGTGCTATCACTTCCTAAATCAATAGCTAGGACTTTTCCAATACTAAATATCATATTTTTTCCTTTATTAAACCTTTTTCCCTAAAACTAATATACTCGTTATTTCCTACAACAATATGGTCTAAAACCTTTATACCTATATATTCTCCCACTTTTACCAATCTATCAGTTATAAGAATATCTTCGTTGCTTGGAGTAGGATCTCCACTAGGATGGTTGTGACTAACTATAATTGCGTTTGCATTGTGCAAAATAGCATCTCTAAAAACTTCTCTGGGATGAACTAAGGTTTGATTAATAGTTCCCTGAGAAATTGTTTTAATTGTAATAATTCTATTTTTTGTATTCAATAATAAAACTACAAATTCTTCCTTATACGAATCTCTAAAATGTTCAAATAAATAGTCTGCTACAGAATCTGGATTTGTAAGTGAAATACTCTCCATCTTATCTATTTTAGATAATCTTTTTCCCAACTCTAAACCAGCAATTATTCTCGAAGCTTTTGATAATCCAATACCGTCAATTTCAACTAATTGTTGTATTTCGGTATACAATAAATTCTTACTAATAAGTTTCTTATGAAGAATTTCATCAGCAAGTTTTATTGCATTTTTCTTTTTAGTTCCTGAACCAATTAATATAGCCAATAACTCCGAATTACTTAAGGATTGTCTTCCATAAGTAGCTAATTTTTCCATAGGTCTTTCATTTTTAATAATTTCTTTGATTGTATAATTTTTCATGTCTTCTCCTTAAATCTTTTTAAATATTTTTAAATATTTTATTTAAATGAGAAGCCACATTGTCTGAGCCGAGTCCTACAAAATATCCCGTAACAATTGCTATTAAGGTCAAAAATGGGAAATAAGTATATAACATAAGTGACTTCAAAATATACGCTGCAGCAGTAACCTGAGCGAAATTATGTGAAACAGCACCTATTATACTCACCCCTATAACACTAAATATTTTAAAATTGATTGAAAAATATTTGTAGGCAATCCACATCATTATTGTGCTAAAAACAGCACCACTAAAACTATATATAAAACTTGGACCAAATCCTATTATCATCATTAATAATACCGATTTTAATACAGCTACGAGCATACCTCTCTTAAAACCGTATAAAATTAATGTGATAAGTATTACCATATTTGATAATCCTAGCTTTGCACCGGGCATAACAAATGGTAAAGGAATTAGTCTTTCAACTAACGACACAGCTAGAGCCATAGCTACTAAAAGTGCTGTGTATACTAAATTTCTAATATCTTTATTCATAAATTAAAAAACAATATTATCAATATCATCATTTCCAGCATTATTTGCTTTAATCTCTACTACTAATCTATTTGGTAAACAAACTATTAATTGGCCAACTTGTCCAATTTTACCCTGTTTTACACATAATTGATCTGGACAAGAAGCTTCTATAATCTTCACCTCTCCATCTCCAAACTTTAATACATTTCTCCCGAATTCTGTTTCAAGGACATATGTCTCTCCTATAATATCTTTTGAAAACTCAATGGTATTTATCTCTTCACCATTAATTTGTATGCTTACATACTTCTTTTCTAAATTCTTATTAACTGTAGCCATATAATAAGCAAATAAAAGACTAAATATTATTAAGACGATAATTAATACTTTATCTCCTTTTGTCAATTTCAATTCTGTCTCCTAAATATTAATTTTATCACATTTAAATTATATTATAAATTAAGATTGCAATTTCATATCACCAGACCTTATTAAGCCTTTTTTATAAAGAAAACTATAAACTAAATATGAAATTAGTGCAGGTAATATAAATTGAATTAATATAATAATTCCAATACTATCTTTTCCCATTACTCCAATTGTAGATATCGTTCCAACTAGTCCACTTGTACCCATTCCAGATCCAATTGCATTTGATTTGATTTTTAATATAGTTGTTGCCAATGGTCCAAGTATTGCTGAAGATATTATTGCAGGCAGTGCAATTATTGGTTTTTTGATAATATTTGGCATTTGTATCATTGAAGTACCAATCCCTTGAGATATAAGACCGCCAAAACCATTGTCCTTATATGATGCAACAGCAAAACCAATCATATGACAGCAACAACCCACAACAGATGCTCCAGCTGCAAGTCCCGTTAAGTTCAGAGATATCCCAATAGCCGCTGAACTTATAGGAAGTGTAAGTGATATCCCCATAACTACTGAAATTATAATCCCCATAATAAAAGGTTTTTGCGTTGTAGCGAAATTAATAAATTCTCCAATATAATTCATAAATGACGAAATTACTGGACTTAAATATACCCCTACATAAGCACCAACAATAATCACTACTGTAGGAACGATGATTATATCAATTTTAGTTTTTCCTACTATTCTATTTCCTATTTCTGAAGCTATTAAAGCTGAGAAAAAAGCACCTACTGGTTCTCCTATATTAATTAGGACTTGTCCATCAACAGAATTAATGCTTCCTGCTCCAAGAGCTCCTGCAACTATCGAACTAAAAAGTACTAATCCTTTAGCACCAGTAGAATATGCGACTCCTGCACCTATAGCTGGTCCCATAAGTCTTTGGGCCATATCGCCTGCATAATATATATATTCTATATTTAAGGCTTCGCCAATTTGTTTAAGTATTAACCCTATAATTAATGATGAAAAAAGGCCTAAAGCCATTCCATTCAACACTTTTACAATATAATTTTTCATCGCTCCTCCAATAGAAAATACAATCATCTAAAAAACTTCTTAATTTATCTTTATATAACTTATAATATTATATCACAAATTTTTTCGTATTCTATTCTATAATTTAAAAATAATTTGTTTTTATTTTGTCTAAATTTAAATAAAAAAAAGGAGACATCGTCTCCTTTTTTCTTTGGATTTTACTTAATCATGTATATATATCCGCTTACGCCTTCATATGTTACATATATCCAATTAGATCTTACTAAAACTCTACCTCTCAATGAAGCTCCTTTAGGTACTACTTTCAATACCTTTCCATTTGGAGATACTCTTAAGTTCATATCAGATATAGTTCTATATACTTTTTCATATGATGTAGTTAAAGCTGGTTTATAAACAGATACTTTTTGTCCATCTATTTCTAGATCTATCCAATTTGTATTCTTTCCGTTTATTGTTCCATATAAGAATGTACCATATTTCAATTCGCCAACTTTTTCTCCATTAGGTTTTGTTCTTATATTTACTCCTAATGAATAAGCTGCAAATGGAATTGGGTCTTCAGAAACAAGTTCTTTATAAACATATGCTTTTTCATCATTATGTTCTATTTCTAACCAATTTGGATTTTCAGGATCATATTTACCTGTTATTTCCTTACCTAATTCTATTGAACCAAGTAATTTACCATTTGGCGTTTCTCTTACATTTACATGTTCTGAGTATCCTACACATTCTTTCATTAATACTGCATTTTCTAATGCATTATCAATTTCAGGAATCATATTGTTTATTTCTTCTTGACTTGGATTTTCTTTTTCAAGTAATTCGACAGCTTCTTTTAGAATTTCTTCTAAATCCTTTGTTGATCTAGGATTTAAGTCTTTTTCTAATGCTTCTTTAACTTTTGCTATCTTTTCTTTAAGAACTTCTAAATCTAATTCTTCTGGTTTATCAGTCAGATTTTCTATTGCTTCTAGTAAATCTTTAGTTGCTTTATCTACAGATTCTTGTTTAGCTTCTTCATCTTCAAATACTTCTTTTGCATTTTCTAATGCTTTATTGAAGCTTTCTACTGACTCATCTGTTTTATTTGATAAATCAAGCATTTCTGCTTTATCTATAGCTTCAGATAGTTCTTCTTTGTTTACTTTTGGTTCTGGAATATCTTGTAGCATATCCATAGTTTCTTGAAGTTTATCTTTAGCTGCATTAACTTGTTCTTGTGTAGCTTTAGGATCTTCAAGTAATTTCTTAGCGTTTTCTAACGCTTCTTCAAATGGAACTACAGTTTCTGGAACTTTAGTTTCAAGATCTATTTTTTCTGCTTCGTCTACTAAAGCTTGTAATTCTTCTTTATTAACTGGTTTTAGTTTAACATTTTTTAATGCTTCAATTAATTCATCTTTAGCTGCATTAACTTGTTCTTGTGTAGCTTCTTTATCATCAACTACTTTTTGAGCTTTAGAAATAGCTTCTTCTACCGCTTTAATAGATTCTTCAGTCCATAAATCTTTTTCTTTTTCAAGTCTATCTTTTGCTTCTTCTAATTTTTCCTCAAGTTCTGACTTATCAACTTCTTGAGGTATTTCAGTTGTTTCAACCATGAATTCTGATATTTGAACCCAATTTGGTTTTTCTTTTAAGTTTTTAACTGCTAGATATCTAGCTTCAAGACCTTCAAGATTTATATCTACAACTTTAGTTGGTGTGTCTTGTTCTATCTCATCACCATAAGTTTCCCAATTTACACCATCTTTAGAATAGATAATACTATATTTATCGTAATGATCATTTGCTGATTTACCACCCATTACAAATCTAAATCTTCCAAGTTTCATTACTTTTTGTAAATCTAGACCTATGTGGTCACCAACTTTAGCTGTATCATCTTCTAATTGCCACCATGTGAATGTTGAATCATTAGCGTCAATCATATTAGATTTATAATAATTTGACCATATTGAGTGTCTATTTGTAGGTCTTCCAAATATCATACTTGATGTAATATATGGATTCTTGAATGGACCAGATACTTCTTTTTTACCATATGCTTCAAATTCTGTTATAGCTAAAGCCTTAGCTGTCTTAGGTTTCATATTAATTCTAATAGCTTTAGTTTTCACTTTATCGAATGATAATGTATTCATAACATTTAATCTGAAGTTTAAGCCTTTAAGTCCTGTAACTTCTTTCCAATTAGCATCGTCATTTAATGGATTATTTGATTCACCTACATGTCCTGGGTTAGTTGGAAGTTCAAAATCAGGTCCATCATAATACTCAACAGTATATGAGTCTGGATATGATACCCCGTGATCTTCGAAGAATCCAAGTTTAATACCTTCAACGTCCTTAGCTATAACTTCGTTTCCTTCTCCGAAAATTATACCTGCCCAGTCTTTAGAACGTTTTACTCTTGTCCAGTTTGTCCATCTATCATTTAATGAACCTTCAAAATCTTTTACACCATTGTTAAGTTTTTCAACTCTATCACTTGATGCTGATTCAATATCATTTGTCCATGAAGCTATTGCAAGTGGCAATTTTGAACCTTCTTTAGATAATGCAATATTATCTCCTAGTAATTTGTCAGAATCTTCACCATCACCATCAATCAATTCTTTAGCTAAAATTCTCATATTGTTGATATTAGGATTAATTCTGAATATACCTGCATCTGCTCTTCTTAAATTACCATTTGGACTAACTTGTACTTTATGTGATCTTGATTTTTCATATAAAGCTTCTGCTTCGTCATATAGTTTAGTTGCTTCACTTTCATTACCTTCTTTAGCATTAAGTATTGCATCAATGTATTTAAGTGCTGCTTGTGATTTTTCTTTTAATACAGTTATATAAGGATCTAAATCAGTCTTCAATCCTTCGAATTTAGATTTAGCTCTAAATGCATCTACCGCATCTATAATAGTTTGATATTTAGCTTTTAGATTCTTTCCTTTAGCTTCAATTTGTTTAGTATCTGACTGTGCCATTACCGCTTCAAATTCAGCTATTTCTTTCTTCATATTTTCTGATTCTGGTAAGTTTTGGATACCAATTGTACCATTTGCACTTGCCATATGTGATGCTAATTCTTCTAATTCTTTGCTAGCATCTGAATCTATAAATGTGAAACCATCTGAATAAGATGTATCTGCATCGTAATTTGCTGTATTCCAAGCATAGTCCGCAATCGCAAATACTGCTACATATGAAGCATATGATTCTTGCATTGGGTTTGTAACTGTACCAATTGTATTTGTAACATCAGTATTTAATATCATCTTTGGATTACCCATTACTAATGCCATGAATCCGTGAGAATCCTTAAATACGTCATTTACTGGCCAGTTTAACCATACTAAAGGTTCTTTTCTTCTATTTCCGAAAGCTCCCTTAGTCATAAATTGTTCATTAGCTTCTTGTGTAATTGGGCTACATACATTTTTACCTGTAAAGAATAACTTAACATTATCTGGGAAGTTCTTAGTATATTCATTTAATTCTAAGGCATTCCATGCCCATCCTTCTAATGTATATGAATATGGACAGAATAAGAAGTCGTAAATCTTTTCATCTTTAGTTTCAGCCCAAGCTTTCAGATCATTCATAACTCTAGATACTGTAGTATATCCTGAAGCTGAGGCAATATCATCTCTTAATACCCCAAACTGTCTTACACCTGCATCATATAATTGATCTAATTTCTTTTTAAGTATTTCAATACTTTCATCATAGTTATAACTTTCTATAGCTTGTTTGTGGAATGGAGCAATTGTCCATACAAATCTATTCTTTGTTTCATTACCAAGTTTAGCAAGCTCAGAAATTTTTTCTAATTGATCTTCTGGATATAATTCTCTCCAGTTATCTCTATGATATGGATCATCCTTAGGAGCAAATATCATTACATTATTCTTAAAGTCTGCACCGAATTTTAGTAAATCTGCTCTTCTTTCCCATGTCCATGGAACACCATAGTAACCTTCAATAACCCCTCTAATTTCTTGACTTGAGAAATCATTAACAGTTAATTGTCTTACCACGTTTTCGGACGCTTGTTTAAATATGTGTTCTAATGTTGTTAATCCATAGAATGCTGCATCAGTATCTTTACCAAGTACTGCTATTACATTTCCTTTAATAGATATTTGATAAGCATCTATTTCATCAAAATAATCTTCTAATTTAACATTTTCCTTAAAGTATTTATCTACAACACCATTACTTCCTTTAATACCAACAAGTACATTTAGATGTCTTGTACTTATTCTATCTTCTGAACTTACTTTTGATATACCTTTTGTTTGAAGAACTTTGTCTACTTTATCTACGGTATATTTATCTAATCCAGATTCAAGTATTACATTAGCTTCTTCTGATAAAGTAATTCCACCTTCTGAATAAGTCATTTCTTGTGGTTTTGGATAAATCTTGTATTCATCAGTATTTTCAACTTCATCTACTGATTCATAATCACTTGATAGAAGAGTATAAACACTTCTATTTGAATTATCTTCAGATTCTGTTATTATAATTACTTTTTCATTATATTCAGGTAACACTGTTACTGCTGCATTATCTTTACCTTTTGCTTCAACATTTTTTATATCTTTAGATTCAATATTAAATTGATAATCTTTTGCAAAATCTCCTTCAACAGCTACATTTTCTACCTTTAATTCTTCCAATTCGGATGAGGAGAATTCTTCATATTTAGTAGTTGCAGTAAATAATTCTAATTCAGTTAATCCTACGCATAATTCTTTGCCTCTTCCATTTCCACCAGGTTTATTAGTTAAAGTAAATCTAATACTAGTTGCAGAAACTGGAGCAAATTTATATTCGTATTTTGTTACATTTGGTGCATTTGCTGGTGTTGGATTTCCTGCTGTTTCTTTAAATTCAATAGGCTTCCAATCGCTAACACCATCTGCTGAATATTCAATTACTACATTTTCAGGTAAACTAGCTGCCCATGTATCTCTATAATAATGTAAGTCAGCTTTATAAAGTACTTGTGCTGTAGCAAATGTAAATGTCAATGTGCTTGTCTTTTTACCAGCTTGAGCAGCATCATAGTTTGTCCATACGCTAGTATTAGGACCACTTTGCACTGGTGTAAAGTTTTTATCTCCATCTACTATAGCTAGTAAATTATCTGATTGTAAACTTTCTTCAATATCTTGTGTCAATGTTAGATAGTTAGTTGCAATATTTGTATTACCTTCCTCTACAGAACCATCAGATATTCTGATGCTTGCTGTAACATCTAATTTTTGGTCAAATATTTGTGCAGTACCTTTTACTACATATGTTCCAATTTCATTGTATTTAGATGTATCTTGTTTTTCCCATACTACAGGATATGACGCATCTAATACTTTACCGTCTCTAGTTACAATAGGTCTACTACTTGGAAGTTCAACTTCACCTGAACCTTTTAGAGCAGAAGTTGAATAGTTTAATAATGCTCCAACTTCATCTATTACTACTACAGTTGTTTTAACTGATAATCCTAAACCTTCTAAAGATCCATTAACTGTGTATACACCTTCAGATGTAGTATCAAATTTTTCCCATTGTACATTTACTTTTTGATCTTCTTTATCTTCATAATGAACTGTTACTTGTTGAGCAAGATTAGGTATTGTACCTGCTTTAACATAGTAAAGTTGTGGTGTTGTATATGCTACTGGTCTATCATTAGCATTTTCATCAACTGATTTTGTTGTAACTGTGACTGTACCTGATTCTAAACCTTCAGAACTTGCAGTTACAGTAAATGAACCATTTGCTTTAGTTGATTGAACTATTGCTACAAGTTTTCCACTTAAAGCTTTTCTCTTTCCACTATCATATGGTTCATGATCTGTTTGATCACCATTATCTAAAGCTAATAATTTACCTTCACCAGAAACTTCAACATTAACCATATTTCTTGCATTTGCAACAAGATTATCTTTACTATCTTTAACATCAATTGTTATATAAGATAAATCTTTACCATCTGCATTAATAGTTTCTCTATCTGCTTCTAATGCTAATTTTGATGCCTTGTCAAATGTACTTACTTCGCTTCTACCATAAGTTTCATTTATAACTTTATCATCTGAATCATATGCAACTGCTCTAAGAGTTCCATCTTCATATGGTACATCCCATCTTAAATAAAGATTTTCATATTCAGTTCTTGATTTGTCTGCAGCTGTATAAATTTGATAAGAGTAATTATTACCCATTTGAACTACATCAAATGTCTTCTTACCTAATGAAGTTTCTTGATTGCTTCCTTTAGGTGTAAAGAATAATTCAACTGATCTAGCATTACTAAATACATTTACTCTTACATTTTTACTTATACCTGATTTATTTACAACATCATTATGCCATGCTGGAAGTATGTGTAATGTTGTAGTATCTTTATCCCATTGTGATTTATAGAAATAATATCTATCTTTTGGGAATCCTGCTGTATCAACTATACCAAAGTATGCAGATTTTGGTGATGGCCATATAGTAGCTGCACCTGGATTTATTTTATTGTAGTTTGTAGGTTCTCCAAGATAGTCGAAACCTGTCCAAATAAATTCACCAGCAACAAAATCTCTCTTAGCTACTGCAAGCCAAGATTCAGCTGATTTATGTCCCCAAGGAACTGCTTTAGTATCATATGATGTATATAATCTTTCACTATTTTCATTCTCAGTTGTATAAATTCCTCTTGAATTTATAGCTGAAGATGTTTCTGATCCATAAATTGCCCAATCTGGATAATCGTTATGATAATTATCATATACTCTACCATCAGAATAGTTCATACCTACTGTACCATTTAGTGAAGTTAAAACATTACCAAATTTTTTAGATTCATTCCAATAAGCTTTAAATTTATTATCACCAATTGTTACAAATCTTTCAGTATCTATTTCTTGTACCCAAGTTGCAATTTTTTCTAAAATTTGTGGATAACTTGAATAAGGACCAAAGTTACCTTCCATAACTTCATTACCTGTTGACCACATAATGATTGATGGAGCATTTTGTCCTCTTGATATTGTTTGTTTAGTTACAAATTCAGCCCAAGTTTCTTGAGATTCTTTTTTACCTAAAATCTCATTTGAACCATCTATAGTAGCATTGAACCATTTAGCAAAGTCGTTGTAATTACCGTTTTTAGGTGAAACCCATGTATCAAATAATTCATCGATAATCATCATACCTTTTCTATTTGCTATTTCAATTAATTCATCTGCTGCTGGGTTATGTGTAACACGAATTGCATTTACACCCATTTCTTGTAAAATTTCAACTTGTCTTTCAATTGCTCTATAATGAGCAGCTGAACCTAATGAACCTTGATCATGGTGCATACTAACACCTTGAAGTTTAATATGGTTACCATTTAAGAAAAATCCTTCTTTTGGATCTTGTCTAATTGTTCTATAACCAATTTCATTTACTACTTGATCTGAAGCTTTATCATCTACTAAAACAGTTGTAACAACTTCATATAAGAATGGTAATTTTAAATCCCATGCCTTAACATTGTTTACTTTCAAATCATTAGTAAATTCTACAGTTTTACCAGCTGGAACTGATAAAACATCAGAAGTTGAAGTTTGTACTATAGTTTGTGATTCTTTTTCTCTTATTTCTTGCTTAACAGAAACTTTTTGAGAATTTTCTTCATTATTTACTACTTTTGTAACTATATGAGTATCTATATTTCTACTTTCAAATTGTTCATTAATTTTTGGAGTTGTAACACTTACTCCGTATCTATCCACATGAACTTGATTTGATACTGTTAAATGAACACTTCTGTATATACCACTACCAGAATACCATCTACTAGATGGGAATTGATGATCTACTTTTACTGCAAGTAAGTTTTCACCAGGTTCTATGTATTCTGTTAAATCGAATGCAAATGGTGAATATCCATATGGATGTGTACCAATTAATTTACCATTTATATAAATGGATGCATTCATGTATACTCCGCCGAAATCTACTACAAATCTTTTATCTTTTAGATTTTCGCCTACATTTATTGTCTTTCTATACCAACCAATTCCACCTAATTTATATCCACTTTCAGCTTCACCACTTTTTGTATATGGCAATGTTAAGCTGTAATCATGTGGTAAATTTATATTCTCCCAGTTAGAAGTGTCAAAATTCATATTTTGAGCACCTGGAAGATCTCCATAATGGAATTTCCAGTTTTCGTCAATATTAGATCTTCCTAGAGTTAAATCTAAATTATCGAAACTCGTTCTTACATCTTCACCCACTATTGTTGTATTTTCTAGTGAGCTATTATCATTTGCACTAGCTTTTACATTTGTTAAAACAGGTAGCAACATAACAAATGCTAAAACTAATGATACCAAACGAATACGGTTACGTTTCATCCTTACCTCCCAAATATACTAATGTATCTATTATAATGGATAAAAAGAATATGCTCAACGATTTCATCGTTAAAATATTATAAAAAGAATATTTTTTTTATATAATAGTCTAAAATTTATCTAATTGTAGAAACTTTTAACATAAATATAAATATTAAATAAATTTAACAAAGAACACTATACTGAAATTCATTATTTTTACAGTAGTAAATATGTTAAAATTTATTTTTTTATAACAGTGAGTACATCTATATTATTTTTTTCAACCAATAATATATTGAATTAATTATTTAAAATAAAAAAAAACGGTAGAATTAATCTACCGTTTCTCTATTTGGCAACTACCTACTCTCCCAGGACGTCTCCATCCAAGTACCATCAGCGTTGAAGGGCTTAACTTCTGTGTTCGAGATGGGAACAGGTGTATCCCCTTCGCTATAGTCACCACATATTAACCTTCATCTAATACTAAGAAATATTTCTGGTCAAACTTCCGAGTTATTAGTATCGATTAGCTACATACATTACTGCACTTCCACCTTCGACCTATCTACCTTGTTTTCTACAAGGACTCTTTTAGAAATCTTATCTTGAGGGGGGCTTCGTACTTAGATGCCTTCAGCACTTATCCCTTCCAGACTTAGCTACTCAGCCGTGCCATTGGCATGACAACTGATACACCAGCGGTCTGTCCATCCCGGTCCTCTCGTACTAGGGACAGCTCCTCTCAAATTTCTTACGCCCACGCTGGATAGGGACCGAACTGTCTCGCGACGTTCTGAACCCAGCTCGCGTGCCTCTTTAATGGGCGAACAGCCCAACCCTTGGGACCTACTCCAGCCCCAGGATGAGACGAGCCGACATCGAGGTGCCAAACCTCCCCGTCGATGTGAACTCTTGGGGGAGATAAGCCTGTTATCCCCGGGGTAGCTTTTATCCGTTGAGCGATGGCCCTTCCACTCGGTACCACCGGATCACTAAGTCCTACTTTCGTATCTGCTCCACTTGTAGGTGTCGCAGTTAAGCTCGCTTTTGCCTTTACACTCTATAAATGGTTTCCGTCCATTCTGAGCGAACCTTTGAACGCCTCCGTTACTTTTTAGGAGGCGACCGCCCCAGTCAAACTGTCCATCTGACAATGTCCCAACACCCGATTCAGGGTGCGTGGTTAGAACCTTAAAGCTAAAAGTGTGGTATTCCAACGGCGACTCCATAGCAACTGGCGCCACTATTTCACAGTCTCCCACATATACTCTACATTTAGCCTCAAAATCCAATATCAAACTACAGTAAAGCTCCACGGGGTCTTTCCGTCCTAGCGTGGGTAAGTCGCATCTTCACGACTAATACAATTTCACCGGATCCATTGTTGAGACAGTGCCCAAATCGTTACACCTTTCGTGCGGGTCGGAACTTACCCGACAAGGAATTTCGCTACCTTAGGACCGTTATAGTTACGGCCGCCGTTTACTGGGGCTTAAGTTCTAGCCTTCGCTTGCGCTAAGCCTTCCCCTTAACCTTCCAGCACCGGGCAGGTGTCAGCACCTATACTTCGTCTTACAACTTAGCAGATACTTGTGTTTTTGGTAAACAGTCGCTTGGGCCAATTCACTGCGGCCATCTTGCGATGGCACCCCTTCTCCCGAAGTTACGGGGTAATTTTGCCGAGTTCCTTAACAATGGTTCTTCCGCGCGTCTTAGAATTCTCTTCCTTCCTACCTGTGTCGGTTTGCGGTACGGGTGCTTTTAATCTCGATAGCGTCTTTTCTCGGCAGCATGGTGTCACTTACTTCCCTACTTATTTTTCGGTCCCCATCACGCTTCATCGATACCTAGGGGATTTGCCTCCCAGGCCTAACTTTGCGCTTAGACACACATCCATTAGTGTGCTTAAGTTAACCTTCTGCGTCAACACATCTCTCAAACGATTACTAGCAGTACAGGAATTTCAACCTGTTATCCATCGCCTACGCTTTTTAGCCTCGGCTTAGGTCCCGACTTACCCTGGGGGGACGAGCCTTGCCCAGGAAACCTTAGGTTTTCGACGGGTGAGATTCTCACTCACCTTCTCGCTACTCATGCCAGCATTCTCTCTTGTGTATTCTCCACCTATCTTCCGATTCAGCTTCTTCGTATACACAATGCTCCTCTACCAACCTAGAGACGAGAAGTAAATTTTCTAAATTTACTGTTAATCCTTGAAATTGTTTCTCATTACTTTCTTCTTATCTTGGAGATAATCTTGATGTCTTTCGTATTGAAATTTAATTTCGTCTTTTGTGTTTGTATTTCTGGTAAATCTAAATCATTTACTTCTTGTCTCTAAGTTCCGTAGCTTCGGTATTATGTTTAGCCCCGTTTATCTTCGGCGCAACCCCACTTGACTAGTGAGCTATTACGCACTCTTTAAATGAGTGGCTGCTTCTAAGCCAACATCCTAGTTGTCTGAGTAGAATCACATCCTTATCCACTTAACATAATTTGGGGACCTTAGCTGACGGTCTGGGCTGTTTCCCTTTTGAGCGTGAAGCTTATCCCTCACGTTCTGACTGCTGATTATAACTATCCGGTATTCGGAGTTTGATAGACCTTGGTAACATCATATGCCCCGCGGCCATTCAGTGCTCTACCTCCGGTAGTCTTAAATCAACGCTAGCCCTAAAGCTATTTCGAGGAGAACCAGCTATCTCTGAGTTCGATTGGCTTTTCACCCCTATCCACAAGTCATCCGATAACTTTTAAACGTTACCCGGTTCGAGCCTCCATTGAATTTTACTTCAACTTCACTCTGCCCATGGATAGATCACCCAGTTTCGGGTCTATAGCAACAGACTTTTGCGCTATTCACACTCGGTTTCCCTACGGCTTCGAAGCTTAACTTCTTAACCTCGCCTATTACCATAACTCGCTGGCCCGTTCTACAAAAAGTACGTGGTTACAGATCCTGTCTGCTTCCACTGATTGTAAGCACAAGGTTTCAGATTCTATTTCACTCCCCTTCCGGGGTTCTTTTCACCTTTCCCTCACGGTACTTGTTCACTATCGGTCACATGGTAGTATTTAGCCTTAGAGGGTG
>NZ_AUHK01000023.1 GCF_000423145.1 Helcococcus sueciensis DSM 17243
GAATATGTAGAAGGAACATTAAATATAACAAATCCAAACTGGGTAAGAATAAGATACCAAAACAGAGATGGATATGTATATAGAAGTTTAATAGTAGATTCAGTTTCAGCAAGTGGAACAGTAACAGCTACAGTAAATGTAAGACAAACACCAAATGGTAAAGTATTAGGAACACTTAGAAAAGGGGTTGAGTTAACAGGTAAATTATCTGCAAGCAATCCAAACTGGGTAGAAATCCAATACAAAGGCCAAAGAGCATATGTTTACAAAGAATTTGTAAAATAGAATGAAAAAAATCGGAGTTCGCTCCGATTTTTTTTTATTGAAAACAAACTTTTGTAATTTAGTATATAAAAAATATATTTTGTCTTATAAAAAAATAAGTTGTCTTGCAAAAAACAACAAAAATACTTAATATAAAATTATAGAGAATAAAAAGGAGTGTTATATAAAGATAAAGGAGTAAAAATGGCGAAAATTCAAGTTACGAATGAGATTAATCCTCTAAGGAAGGTGTTGTTACACAGGCCGGGAGAAGAATTGTTAAATCTAACTCCGCTTACATTAGATGAGTTATTGTTTGATGATATACCCGATTTGGTTAAAGCTAGAGAAGAACATGATAGATTTGCTGAAATCCTAAGAGAAAATGGAGTTGAAGTAGTATATTTAGAAGATTTAATGGCGGAAACTCTAGATGCAAACCCAGAAATAAAAGATAAATTTTTAGATCAATTTATATCGGAAGCTGGAGTTCATACGGATGAATATCACGAAATTCTTAAAGAATATTTTAATAAATTTGAAGATAATAAATCTTTAGTATTAAAAACAATGGCAGGAGTAACTTTTGAAGAATTAGGTGATTTAAAAACAAATTTCTTAGTAGATAAATTAAATAATGATTCATATCTATTACTTAATCCAATGCCAAATCTATACTTTACAAGAGATCCCTTTGCTTCGATAGGAAATTCCGCATCGATAAATAAAATGTACTCAGTAACAAGAAATAGAGAAACCATTTATGCTGACTATATTTTAAAATATCATCCTGAATATAAGGGTCAAGTTCAAGATTTATATGGAAGAGACAATCCATTCCATATTGAAGGTGGAGACATATTAAATATTAGCGAAAAATTGTTATTCATCGGTATATCTCAAAGAACACAAGCGGAAGCTATTCAAGAATTAGCTATGAAATTATTCTTTGAAAGTAAAGAAAATACTATTGAGACCATATTAGCGTTTAATATTCCAAATAATAGAGCGATGATGCATTTAGATACAGTGTTTACACAGATAGATAAAGATGCATTTACAATCCATCCAGGAATTATGAAAACATTACAAGTATTCGAGATTACAAAAGATGAAGAAAATCATGATGTTCATATAGAAGAACATAGAGGTAAATTGGATGAAATACTCGCTCATTTTATGGGGATAGAAAAAGTTAGATTGTTCGAATGTGGAGCTGGAGATCCAATTGCTGCAGAAAGAGAACAATGGACTGATGGTTCAAACACATTGACGATTGCACCAGGTAAAATAATTGTATATAAAAGAAATTATGTAACAAATCAATATTTAAAAGATAATGGATTTGATGTTATAGAATTAGACGCAGACAATATATGCGTTGGACGTGGCGGCCCACGTTGTATGAGTATGCCATTAATTAGAGATTTATAATAAATTAAAATTACTAATAGAAAGATAATTTTCTTGGTTAAATATAGGAAGGAAAAAAATATGCCAATTAATTTTCAAGGAAGAAGTCTTTTAGGATTAGCTGATTATACACCTGAAGAAATCAACTACTTAATAGATTTGGGACAACAATTTAAAAACCTAAAAAACACTCGTACTCCACATAAATATTTAGAAGGAAAAAACATAGTACTACTATTTGAAAAAACATCAACAAGAACAAGATGTTCTTTTGAAGTAGCTGCTATGGATCTAGGAATGGGTGTAACATATTTAGATCCAGGTTCAAGTCAAATGGGTAAAAAAGAATCGATAGAAGATACAGCTAAAGTTTTAGGGAGATTTTACGATGGTATTGAATATAGAGGATTCGATCAATCAAATGTAGAAGCTTTAGCTAAATATTCAGGAGTTCCAGTATGGAATGGTTTAACAGATGATTTCCATCCAACGCAAATGTTAGCTGATATGTTGACAATCAAAGAAAACTTCGGATATCTAAAAGGGTTAAACTTTGTATTCATGGGTGATTGTAGAAACAATGTATCTAATTCATTGATGATAGTTTGTGCTAAACTAGGCCTAAACTATACAGGTGTTGGTCCAAAATCTTTATGGCCAAAAAAAGAGTTGATAGAACAAGCTAAAGAATTTGCTAAATTGCATGGTTCAAAAGTTGAATTTACAGAAAATATAGATGAAGGTGTTAAAGGCTCACACGCTATTTATACAGATATTTGGGTTTCAATGGGTGAACCAGATGAAGTTTGGGAAGAAAGAATAGAATTATTGCATCCATATAAAGTAACTCAAGATATTATTGATAAAGCTGATGAAGAAGTAATATTCTTACATTGTTTACCATCCTTCCATGACTTAAATACAAGCTTTGGTAAAGAAATTCAAGAAAAATTTGGGGATAAATACGATTTAGATGGTATGGAAGTAAATAATGAGGTTTTCTTAGGTAAACATAGTAGGATATTTGATCAAGCGGAAAATAGAATGCATACAATTAAAGCTTGCATCTTTGCTTCATTAAAATAATTAGAGGATTAATATATGGCGAAAAAAAGATTAGTTATAGCTCTTGGAGGCAATGCTTTAGGAAACACACCTGAAGAACAATTACAATTGGTGAAAGAAACTGCAAAAACTATTGTGGATTTAGCTGATGAATATGAAGTAATTATTGGTCATGGTAATGGTCCACAAGTAGGAATGATTAACAATGCTATGGAATTTTCATCACAAAAAGGAGAAAATACTCCATATATGCCATTTCCAGAATGTGGAGCTATGTCTCAAGGTTATATAGGTTATCATCTAACTCAATCAATTCAAAGAGAACTTAAAAATAGAAATATTGAAAAAGATGTTGCTTGTATAATAACCCAAGTAGTTGTAGATGAAAAAGATAAGGCGTTTGAAAAACCTACAAAACCTATTGGCTCATTTATGACAAAGGAGGAAGCGGACAAAATAGCTTCTGAAAAAGGATTCATATTTGTTGAAGATGCAGGTAGAGGATATAGAAGAGTTGTACCTAGTCCAATTCCTACAAAAATTGTTGAGTTAAATATTGTTGAACAATTAGTAAACTTAGGAGATATTGTAATCACAGTAGGCGGTGGTGGTATACCAGTAATAGAAACAGAAGAAGGGTATAAAGGAGTTGCAGCTGTTATTGATAAAGATAGATCAAGTGCTAAATTAGCGTTGGATATGAAAGCTGATATGTTAGTGATATTGACAGCGGTAGATAGAGTTTTTATTAATTTTAATAAACCAAATCAAAAAGAATTAGTAGAAATGGATTCTATAGAAGCAAGAAAATATATTGAAGAAGGACATTTTGCTCCAGGTTCAATGTTGCCAAAAGTTGAAGCCTGTCTAGAGTTTGTAGAGAAATATCCAAATGGAAAAGCCTTAATCACTTCTTTACAAAGAGCGAAGGAAGCGCTTCAAGGAAAAACAGGCACAATTATAAAGAAATAATATTAATAAATTATGATAAAATAGGAATTTTCTCCGATTTTATTAGTTTGTTTATTTAATAAAACATAAATCTCGACAAATAGTTTTCTAATGTTATAATATTAATAATAAATAATTATAAGGAGTGTGTGTGATGAAGTTTTTAAAAGAAAGTTTAACCTTTGATGACATTTTACTTGTGCCATCATTTTCAGAAGTTACTCCAAGTCAAGTTGATATAAAAACAAGACTGACAAAGAAAATAAATTTAAATATTCCATTAATTTCTGCCGGTATGGATACTGTTACAGAAGCTCAAATGGCTATTGCTATGGCTAGAGAAGGTGGAATAGGAATTATACATAAAAATATGAGTATTGAAGAACAAGCTAAAAATGTAGATCGTGTAAAAAGATCAGAACATGGAATAATTACAGATCCTTTCTATCTTTCAAAGAACGATACACTTAAAGATGCTGACGACTTAATGGCTCATTATAGAATATCTGGTGTGCCAATAGTTGATGAAAATAAAAAACTAATTGGCATTATTACTAATAGAGATATTAGATTTGAAGAAGATTTTTCAAAGAAAATTGAAGAGTCAATGACTAAAGAAAATCTAATAACTGCTAAAGAAGGTGTTAGTTTAGATGATGCACTTGATATTTTAAAGAAATATAAAATTGAAAAATTACCTATTGTTGATGATGAAGGAGTGTTAAAAGGTTTAATTACAATTAAGGATATTGAAAAGAGAATAAATTATCCAAATTCTGCAAAAGATGAACATGGAAGACTTCTTTGTGGTGCAGCGGTAGGAATCACCGGAGATATTTATGAAAGAGTTGATGCATTAGTTGATGCAAAGGTTGACGTTATCGTAATAGATACAGCTCATGGTCATAGTAAAAATGTATTAAAAGTATTAAAAGAAGTTAAAGAGAAATATCCAGACTTACAAATGATTGCTGGAAATATAGCAACAGGAGAAGCTGCTAAAGCTTTAATAGATGCTGGAGCCGACGCTATAAAAGTTGGAATTGGACCAGGATCTATATGTACTACTAGAGTTGTTGCGGGAATAGGTGTTCCACAAATAACTGCAATTATGGATGTGTACGAAGTTGCTAAAGAATATGATGTTCCAGTGATTGCAGATGGTGGAATTAAATATTCAGGAGATATAGTTAAGGCGATTGCAGCAGGTGGAGACACATGTATGATGGGTTCAATATTTGCTGGATGTACAGAATCTCCAGGTGAAGAAGAATTATTTGATGGTAGAAGATTCAAAGTTTATAGAGGAATGGGCTCTATTCCTGCAATGAAAGCAGGTTCTTCAGATAGATACTTCCAAACGGACAATAAAAAATTAGTTCCAGAAGGAGTTGAAGGTCGTGTTCCTTATAAAGGACCAGTTGCAGATGTAATTTACCAATTAGTTGGTGGATTAAGAGCTGGTATGGGATATACAGGTTCTAAGAATGTAAAGATGCTTCAAGAAGAATCTAAATATGTAAAAATAACTTCAGCATCCCTTATAGAATCACATCCACATGATATCAATATTACAAAAGAATCACCAAACTATTCAAAATAAAAATTAGTATTTACTTATTGAAAAAAAATACTTATTATAAATAAAAAAGCGACAATCCTGTCTTGAAATATGTAAACCATTTAGGATACAAAGATAGAAAATTTGTCGCTTTAATCAAAAAAATATATATTTAGGAGAAATAGATGGAATTAAGAAGACCAGAAGAAATGGCAAGAATTACAAATGAAACCCTTGCAGACAAATTTATAGAAGAACAAGTTTCACTAATTAAAGAACAGATAGGAAATCAAAAGGTTTTACTTGCTTTATCAGGGGGAGTAGATTCTTCCGTGGTGGCAGCGCTTCTTTCTAAAGCTATTGGGAAACAATTATATTGTGTTCATGTAAATACTGGTCTATTGAGAAAGGGAGAATCTGAAGAAGTAATAGATGTTTTCCAAAATCAAATGGATGCAAACTTAATCTATATAGATGCGACAGATCGTTTCCTAGATAAATTAAAAAATGTAGAAGATCCAGAAACTAAAAGAAAAATTATAGGAAATGAATTTATCGAAGTATTTGCAGAAGAGGCTGGAAAATTAGAAGGTATTAAATTCCTTGGTCAAGGAACTATTTGGCCGGATATACTTGAAAGTGAAAAGGGAATAAAAGCTCATCACAATTCAGGTGGACTTCCAGAAGATATGGAATTTGAACTTGTAGAACCAGTAAGAATACTTTTCAAAGATGAAGTTAGATTGGTTGGAAGAAGACTTGGACTTCCAGAATCAATGGTCGATCGTCAACCATTCCCAGGACCAGGTCTTGGAGTGAGATGTCTTGGAGTAATCGAAAGAAAAAGACTAGAAGCGGTTCGTGAATCAGATGCTATTTTGCGTGAAGAATTCAAAAAAGCTGGTCTTAATAAAACTGTTTGGCAATATTTCACAGTAGTTCCAGATTTTAGAACAACCGGCGTTAAAGATGGAAAAAGAAGCTTCGAATGGCCAGTAATCATCCGTGCTGTAAACTCAGTAGATGCAATGACAGCTACAGTAGAAGAAATTCCATTCGACCTAATGCAAAAACTAGTTCAAAGAATCACCACAGAGGTTGAAGGAGTAAATAGAGTCTTGTACGACTTCACTCCTAAACCTACTGGCACTATTGAATGGGAATAATTGCAAAATTTTCTAAAATGGCTTGATTACAAGCTATATAGAGAATGAAAAACGGCTACTGGTACTCAAATGGTACTGGAAGTAAAAAAGAATAAATTGAATAATAGTTCCAAGTGGTTTACATTTGGACAAAAAATTAGACCGTAGTTTCAAGCTGCGGTCTTTTTGCTATAATTATGAAAATTAATTTATTTAAATGTACAACTTTCTAATATATAATCAACAAGATATTTTAATTTAGTAAAATCATATTCTTGTTTATAGTATTGATGAAATGATTTGATTAGTAAATTTTTTGGCTCAATATTTCCTTGATATTGTATTAATTTATCATTAAAGCCAGTCCATCTAACATAAACTTCATCGTCTATTGAACTGTGATCTAAAAAACATTCTATAGAAACGGCTTTCCCATTTATATTTTCTAAAGAATCTCCCTGGGGACCCTTGCATTTAAAATTATCAAAATCTTTATAATTAGGCAGAGTTATAACATTTAGATTATTTGGCAAATCGATTGTTTTAATATCATTATAAACAGATATACCAGCTGTATCATTATCTAAAATAACTAAAATTTTATTTAAAATATTTATTTTGGATAATCCTTTAACAAAATTTTTTAAATTACCCGTTCCTGTAAAAGGATAGTTTTGCTCCATATCTATAAAATCAAAGAAATCTGCAATATCACTATAAAGTCTATTAATAGATTTTTTAATAATATCCGTGTCTGAACTACCTTCTGTTACAATAAGTATTTTTTCTTGTGTAGTTAATTTTGGGATAATATCTTCTTCTAAGATCCATCCATTTTCAACAACATCTTCGAATCTCCAAATTACATCTAGATCATGATTATTTGTATTTTCACTCAGAATTCTTAATGTAATATATGGATCTAAATTTTCAAGAAAGTATCCAATATCGTAAGCATCATAATATGGAAAATTAGATAAATCCTTAATCTCATGTATAACACATTTCCTGACATACTCACCTAAATCATAGTCAAAATCATATTCTTCAGATGTCATATTTATATTCTTAATATCAATGTTAATCACTGTATTGTAAAAATTATGAAAATTTATCGGTATAGAGGAACTGAGTTGTTGTTTAAACATTGCCAATTCTTCGTTATATAACTCTTCAATCTCGTGTAAACTATATCCTAACAAATCTAGTCTTCTCTTTACAGACATGATATTTTTTGAAAAACCTTTTTTATATTCGATATCGTCATCAGAATAGTAATAAGGTACTATTTTTATGTCTTCTTTTTGGAATAAGCAAGAGTGGTTATTAAACACATTATTTTTACCCCAATCAAGCTCCATTTTTCCTATTCCTAATGTAATCATAGAACCCATAAAAGTACCTCTTATTTTAAAAATCTTGATTTTTTAGGATAAGATAACTTCCAATCTTCAAATTCCTCGTCTGTTATCTCATCGTTGTAATGCTTTTTTCTCATCTCATTCCATTCTATAAGAAAATTATTGAAGTCTACATCATTTGATAAAAGTCCATTAATTTCTCCTTCTCCTGTTAATGGTCTAAACTTCATATCTTTTTCATAATCAAAAATTATATGCATTATTTCAAAAATAGAATTAGGTTCATGATTAATTAATGCTGATATATCACAATCAAGTGCTTCAGATATTTTTTGTAACTGTTCTTTACTTGGAGATCTATTTCCAAGCTCGTAATTTCTTATAGCAGCATCTGTCAAACCAGACTTAATGGCAAGTTCTTTTTGAGTTAAGTTTCGCATAAGTCTTAACTTTTTTAATTTTTCTCCAGAAATCAAACTAACTCCTCCTTATTTCACAATAACTATAAATATTTTATCACAAAACGAACAAAAGCTCAACAAAACTGTTCTGTTGTAAATATTTGCAAGTATCTGAATTTTTCAGAAAAAAATAAATAGAAAAAACTTGACAGAACAAATATGAACTGTTATTATATATACATACAGTTCGATATTGAACGGAAATTGTAAGACATATAAATTAATGCTCGCCTTTTTTGAGGATGTAGAACCTTACAAACTATAAAAGGAGGACATTATGAAAGGTATTTTTATGAATGTAAAAGATGTACAAGAATTTCTTGATGTAAGTAGGACAACAGCATATCAGATAATAAACGATATGAATCAAGACTTACTTAAATTAGGCTATCGTGTACAAAGAGGAAAGGTAAATAGAGAATACTTTATGGAAAAGTATTGCTATAAACCAACAAATGCAAAGGAGGTTTAAAGTGCCAGCATTTAGAGATGAAAGCGGGAACAAGACTTGGTTTTGTAAATTTAATTACACCAACTGGAAAGGAGAAAAATTAACTAAGAAAAAACGTGGATTTTTAACAAAAAAAGAAGCTTTAAAATGGGAACAAGAATTCTTAAATCAACATTCTGAATCAATTGAGATGAGCTTTAGGGAGTTTTTTGAACTTTACAAGAGGGATAGAAAACCAAGAATAAGAGAAAATACTTGGAGGACAAAAGAAGCAATTGTAAATCAAAAAATACTTCCCTATATTGGTGATTTAATGCTTAATGAGATTAATAATGTAACCATAATTCAATGGCAAAATGAGCTTATGAAGATTAAGGATAAGAATGGTAAGAACTACTCTCCTACTTATTTGAGAACTATTCATGCCCAGTTATCTAGTATCTTAAATCATGCTTGTAGGTACTACAATTTAAAAACTAATGTTGCTCGTGATGTTGGTTCTATGGGAGAAAAAGAAGCTGACGAAATGCTCTTTTGGACTCAAGATGAATATGAAAGATTTATAGAAGCTATTAAAGATAAACCTGAATCATTTTATGCTTTTGAACTTTTATATTGGTGTGGTCTTAGGATGGGAGAATTATTAGCCTTAACAAAAGAGAAATTTGATTTTAAAAGGCATACATTAAAAATTGATGAATCTTTACAAAGGATTGATGGGAAAAATGTAATAACAGCTCCTAAGACTAAAAAAAGTATAAGGACAATAGTTATGCCTGAATTTTTAACGGATGAGATCAAAGAGTATATAGAAAGTTTTTATAAGTTAAAACCAAAAGACTTAATATTTAATTTCTCTAAGAGCTACCTCCACCATGAAATGGATAGGGGATCTAAGAAATCTCAAGTAAAAAGAATTAGGATACATGATTTAAGGCATTCTCACGTTTCTCTCTTGATTGAACTTGGATTTTCTGCAACTGCAATAGCTGATAGAGTTGGACACGAATCGATTGACATCACCTATAGATATGCTCATCTTTTCCCTAGCAAGCAAAAAGAAATGGCTCTGTCTTTAACTCAAGTAAGAAGTAATAAGGCAAATGACTGGAAAGATTTATTAGAAGAGGATGATTAAGATGTTTAGAAGACATTCATTAGATGAAATTTCTAAAAAAACGAGAAATAAAGACAAAAATAGAAAAAGAAATCGAATTTTAAACTTTAGAGTATCTGAAGAAGAATATGATCTAATAAACAAAAAAATTGCGATAAGCGGACTTAAAAAACAAGATTATTTTCTACAAATGTTATTAAATCACGAAGTTAATTTAGTAAGTGATTACAGACTTTCTGATAATATAGCCAAGGAAATATTTCAACTAGCAAAAGTTATTAAAAAGTTCGGCAAACTAAATGACGATGAAGCTGATATTTTAATCTATATTTTAGAAATATATGAAAAAATCAAAAAAGAAAAAAGCCCCTACTACAAAGAGTAAAGGCATACACTCCTGTGAGAAGTGTTCTCTAGACAAGTTCATTTTACCACAGGAGTCTTATTTATACCAGACAGGAGGATAAAATGGAGAATAAATATAAAACAATAAAGAGATTAGATGGTTGTAAAAAGAAGAGGAGTAAGGATTATGACAGATATTAAATTAAAATTCCCAGAAATAGATCAGACTTACGCCTTTTTAGACTTGCAAACTACAGATAAGGGGACGATTAGACAAATTACTGGTAATATTGTAACCGCTATTTTAAATCCAAAATATTGTCATAATCAAAAAATCATTGAAGGACAAATATTCTTTGATAAATTTACAAATGAAATAAAATTCCAGGGGAAAATTATAGGAGAAAGAAATATAAAGGAAAATCAAATACGACTTTGGGATGATTCTTTAAACAATAGACTAGGCTTAGAGATAGAAAAACATTTTGGAATTAATTATAACGCCAACAAAATGTGGGAAGCTATTCGTTTTGTAGCTCATCAATATGAAGTGAGTCCGCCAAAGCAATATCTTCAAAATTTAAAATGGAATGGAGATAAAAATGCCATTAGAAAACTTTTACCAAGGTATTTGGGAGCGGATGATACAGATCTTAATAATTGGATAATGGAACATATGATATTGGGCATGATAAAAAGAATTTTTAATCCAGGATCTAAGTTTGATGAAATGATTGTTTTAGTTGGGGGACAAGGTATAGGCAAATCGACTTTTGCAAGATACTTGTCCATAACAGATGATTGGTTTTGTACAATAGAAAACATTCAAGGCAAGGATGCTATCATGAATCTTATAGGTAAAACTGTTGTTGAAATCGAAGAATTCGTTGCTTTAAGAAATGCTAAATCGGCTAATGAAGCTAAATCTTTTTTATCAAAATTAAGCGATAGGATAAGAATACCCTACGAAAAATATGCAACAGACGTGCCAAGAACTTGCATCTTTATAGGTACATTAAACGAAAGAACTTTTCTTAATGATCATACTGGAGAAAGAAGATATTTACCTGTTGAATGTAACTCGAATAAAAGAGTAAGGACAATATATCCAGATAAAAATAATAAGGAAAAACTCTCGGATAAAGAATATATATCTAGTATAAGAGAAGATTTTAATCAGGCTCTAGCCTTGGGATATGAAATATTTAAAAACAAGACTCACGCATGGACTATACCAAAAAATCTTTTAAAAGACTTGTATAAGGAACAAGAAAAATTCAAATATCTAAACCCAGATGTGGAAGACATAAGGTATTTCTTAGAAGAATATAAGCCAAAAAGTGCAGATCCAAATATAACTTGTTTCAAAGAACTAACCATGCAAGGTTACCAAATAAAATCAAAATCTTTTTCAGAGATTATGGATAATTATTTCCAAGAATGGATCCCAGTTAGGTCATCAAAGACCAAGAGAATATCACCGAGTGGAGTCTCAATTCCAGTAAAACTATATTATGAAAAGAAAGAAGAATACAAAACTGACTTTATAGAAGTTGACAAGAAGTTTTTGCCTGAAGAATGGCAAAAAGAAAAACAATTAGAAATAGAAACAACAAATTAAGTGAAAAATGCAGATGTAACTTTGTAACCTGTAACCAATCGTTATAAATCTTCTTAAATTAGGATTACATAAATTAATGGCTTGATAATAAGGAGTTGTCACAGACTCTTAAAACAAGCTCGCCTAATTTTGGAAGTTTTTATTTTGTAAGTTACAGTTACATTTATTAATTACTATTTGAAAAAATATTAAAAAATAAATTTTAGACTTGTTAATAATAGCAAGCACAGTAAGTGAGTACCCACTTACGAAAAAATCAAAAAATCAATAGCTTATAAGGCTATATAATTTTATGATTTTTTACCTTGTTAGGGAGAACCCTAAGACCCCAAAAAATAAAAACAAAGGAGGAATATATGGATAATAGAACAAGAAAAAATCAACTTAAAATATATTTAACAGATGAAGAAAAAGAAATTTTTGAAAAGAAAATGAAACTTGCAAATTGTAAAACAATGTCCCACTTTCTTAGAAAATGTGTATTAGAAAAAGAAATTTATATTGTAGACCTAGAACCATTTAGAGATATCCAATGGCTACTTTCAAATGCAACAAATAATATAAACCAGATTGCAAAAGCAACTAATACAACTGGTGTTATTTACAAGAAAGATATAGACTATATGAGAGAAAAAATAGAAAAATTATCAAGAGAAATATGGCAGATCCATTCTCTACTTCTAAATAAATCAAAAGAAAGTTCTGGTGATTAGTATGGCAATTACAAAAATACATCCAATAAAATCAACTCTAAATTTTCATGAAAAATTGATAGTTTATCAAAGTTGTGTAAAATTAAGTAAAACTCCAATTCTAGAGGAATGGATAAACATTGATAAATAAAAAATGTATCAACCCTTACCTTTTTACCAGGATTTAGGTTGATACACAAAATTATTTACATACCCTTAAGATTTTAATTATTGATATTATGCCATTTTATATATTCCATCTGCTACATTATTTAAAAACTCATAATCATGCGAAACAACAATTACAACTTTATTGGATTTTTTCGCCAAATCTTTTATAGCTTCTGATACAATTATCATATTTTTGAAATCTAAACCACTTGTAGGCTCATCAAAGATTATGATTTCTTTATTTGAAAGTAGAGCTAAGGCAATTGTTAACCTTTGTTTTTGTCCTCCTGAAAGCGACATTGGGTGCTTATCTTTATATTTATCCAATCCAAGCCTATTTAGAACTACATCTACCTGATTTAATCTATCCTCAGGTAAATTTAATTCACATTCTTCTTTTACGCTTCGAGTGAATAATTGTGAATTAATGTCCTGTGTTACAAGGTATGTATTTTTTAATCTATCTTTATTATTTAAAAGTTTATTGTTAAAAAAAACACTTCCTGTATTTTTCTTCATAAGTCCTGAAATGCACTTTAACAGACTAGTTTTTCCTATACCATTTTTTCCTATTATTCCTAAAACTTCTCCTCTATTTAAAGAAATATTAATATCTTTAAATATGAGATTTCCATTTATTGTATACGATAAATCTTCACATAAATACTCATCATTTTTATTAAATTCTTTTTCAAGAACTTCCAACTTAGGAGTAGATAAGGTTCTAATTTTGAGATTATTTTCTTTTTTTGAGTTAAATAATTTTATCTCTTCTTGTGTAAAACAATCCTTAATTATTCCTTCGTCTATATAATATGCTTTATCAATTATGTCTTTTAAGTAATATAATCGATGTTCTGCAACTATAATTGTCTTCCCTTCTTTTTTAAATATTTCAATATTGTTTTTTATCGTTTCAATTGTATCCATATCAAGATTTGAAGATGGCTCATCCAATACGACAATATCTGTGTTTAATGCAAAAATAGATGCAAAAGCTAAAATTTGTTTTTCCCCACTCGACAATGAGATGACATTTTTACCTAATAATCTATCTATATTTAAATTATTGATAGTTTTTTTAAAGCTTTTTTTTATTAACTCTGGATCAATTCCCATATTTTCAAGACCGAATACAATTTCTCCCTCAACATCAGAATTAAAAAATTGAGATTTTGGATTTTGAAATATTGAACCAACTTTTTCTGAAATTTTATATTGCGATATATTTCTAGTAGATTCTCCCTCTATTAAAACTTCTCCAACAAAGTCAGTTTCTTCTTCAAAATGTGGTATAATTCCATTTATTAATTTAGTCAATGACGTTTTGCCTGAACCACTTAGCCCCATAAGTAGTATACATTCGCCTTTTTCAACATTTAAGTTGATATCTTTTAATATTTTATATCCCGTTTTAGAGGTACAAGATACATCATTTATATTTACATAACCCATTCTAACTCACCTAAAATATAACCATAATTAAAACAACAAATAAAATAACTAATACATCATAAACAGTGAATTTAAAATCAATTATAGTTGTTTTTCTACCTGGATTCTCGACTCCTCGTGTTACAGCTGCCTTAGATAACTCTTCAGACATATCAATTGCAGAATTTATTATAGGTACAACAAATATATCCATGTTTTTAATCATACTAATCCCCCTAATCTTCATTGATTCTCTAACACAATGTATATCTTGTCTTAATGTGGGAAAATATCTATAAGTTATCATAAATGCTAAAATAAAATTTTCTGAGAATTTAAATTTTCTAAAAACTCCTGCAATTCCTCTTACGGTCACCGTTTTGTATAACAATGTTCCTGCCATTATGCAAGGAAAAATCTTCCTTGCATAAGAAACAGGTACAATAAATGTCGTTACAATCCACTTAGGTGAATAGGGAAAAACTAAATAATTTATTATTAAAAAAGTAATAAAAGTTAAATATACTTTTAATCCCGGTTTAAAATTTCCGCAAACTGTCAAAATAATCAACAAATAGCTCATTAAAATTAATTCACTTGCCAACGATCTACTTTTAAAGAAAAATATATTTACTAATAAAAGCAATATTATTGAGGTTCTAGGATCTAATTTTAATCGCTTGAACATTTTAATTTCTCGCCTCAAAATTTTTATATAGAAATGATTTTAAAATCCCACAAGATAATAATCCAAAAACAAATGGTGTTACAATTAATACAATTAACATCGGTGTGTTAATAAAAGTTTTTAATATATTAACATAATCTACTGGCATCCCCATTTTAAGAATTTTTGATATGAATTCATCTTTTAGAATCCATATTTGTGCTGGAGACCCTACCATACCTAATGAAAAGAAAGCATATGAAAGTGAATTCCATTTATAACTGTCATACTTTGATAGGTATCTTATCACTTCTGCCAAAATACTAGCAATTGCTAATGATGCAATTATTATTAAACTAAATTGACCAGTTAAGTAGTATATTATAGCAACAATAGCTCCCATTATTATGACTGCTCCTGTTTTTTTTACTTTTTGAACCATAATCATATATGGTATAGAACCAACTAAGGCTATAAAGCCAGGCATAAGTATCCACATTAATGGATGAAGACCGCCTAAAAGCATAAACCCAAAATTGATTGCAAAATATATTGCAGTAAATATACCTATCGTAATAACATCTTTTCCTTTTAACTTTTTATTATTCATTCTAATCCTCCTAATAAATAAATTCTTCTGCCATTTTTGTTTTTTCTATTAAATTCTTGTAAACTTTTGATTTTTGTAAAAGCTCTTCATGCTTACCTTCGCTTTCTACTCTTCCGTTTTCAAGAACTACTATCTTGTCAGCATTTTCTATGGATTTCATTCTGTGTGAAATGATTACAACAGTTTTATCTTTAATTAAATTATTTAAAGACTCTTGGATTTTCTTTTCATTGTCCACATCTAAACTTGCTGATATTTCATCTAATATAAGTATTGGTGCGTCCTTCAGAAAGGCTCTAGCTATAGAAAGTCTTTGTCTTTCACCACCAGAAAGCTCTGACCCATTTTCTCCTATAACTGTATCTAACCCATTAGGAAGTTTATTAATAAAATCCATACAATTTGCAAGGGTAGCTGCCTTTACAACTTCTTCATCGCTGGCATCTTTTTTACCTATACGAATATTTTCTAATATAGATGAGTTAAATAAAGTAACATCTTGAAAAACAATAGATATTTTCTTAAATAAAGAATCTGTGGAAATGTTTTTTATATCCTTTCCATCTATTAAGATTTGACCTTTATCATAATCATATAATCTTGATATTAATCTTAATATACTTGTCTTTCCAGAGCCGGAAGCTCCAACTAAAGCCGTTACCTCTCCCTGTTTCGCAGTAAAGCTAATGTCCTTTAAAACCTGATTATCATCATAAGAAAAAGCTACATTTTTGAAGACTATATCAAACATATTCAGTTCTACATCTTTACCCTCTTGAATTTTTGTTTCCTTAATCTCCCTAATCCTTTCAACGCTTGGATCTATATAGAACACTTCTAATAATCCTTCTTTTGATAAATCGAAAATATCTTTTATCTTTATGGCAGCCATTAAATAACCTAAGAGATATAAAATGTCAATCTCCCCAGATAGAATAAGGCTAATCCCAACAAAACTAACTACTGCAATACTTACAAAGCCAAGAGCAGAGGATAAACCCATTACAAAAAGAGAGCCTTGTTCAACTTTAAGATGTATTTTTTCACTTTCATCCATCTGCATATATAACGAAGACCTCACTTCATCGGATAAGTTAAAACTATTTATTTCTTGTTGAAGTTCAATGGTTTCTTGGAATTTTTCTGAGTTTTCTCTAAGTACCTTGTGATATTTCTTGTTTCCTTTTACCTGCGACTTTTTAGCAATAGGTATTAGTATAAAACTTAAAATAGTTGGGATCATTACTGCAAGCCCCATCTTAAAATTACCTATCATTAACATAATTCCAATTAGTGGGAAAAATAAAACCATTCCTCCTACTTTAGGAATTGAATGACTCATAGCGTGTTCTACTTTTTCCACATCTGCCATAATCGTTTGAGATATATCTGATAAATTATGTTTTGAAAAGTAGGATAGGGGAAGTTTTGATAGAGTTTCTGCAATATCTATTCTTAAATTAGCACTCTCTTCATAAGTTGTAGTATAAAGATCATCATATTCTTTGGCTAACAAAACATACATTAATACTAATGTAACAACAGAAACACCAAAATATAAATAAGGGCTTTTAACATTTTTCAAAATAAGCTCATCTGTTAACATCATTAAAATAAAGGCAGGAACCATATTAATACAGTAGACCAAGAAACTTGATATAGTAGATTTAGTGAGATCTTTAGCCCCTTTATCAGTCAGACAAAAGCGTTTTTTATAAAATTTCCTCATCTTTAACCCTCCATTGATTTGCACTATCGTAAAGCTCTAATAATTCCTTATATTTTCCACCTTTTGAAATAAGTTCTTGATCACTGCCTCTTTCAATTATTTCTCCATTCTCTAAAACTAAAATTTCATCAACAAAACGAATACTACTCATCCTATGGGCAATCATAATAACTGTTTTATCTTTCATAAGGTTTTTAAAGGCCTTTTGAAGCTCATACTCATTGTCTGGATCAATAGAAGCACTAGCTTCATCCATAATTACAATTTTAGATTTCTTGAGCATGGCTCTCGCAATAGCAATTCTCTGTTTTTCTCCTCCTGATAAATAGACTCCTTTTGAGCCAATCATGGTATTCTCCCTTTCAGGAAACTTATTTAAAATAACATTACAACCGGCAAGTTCCATAGCCTTCATAACTTCTTCTCTACTTGCCTTTCTATTAGCAAGAGCAACATTTTCGTAAATAGATGTCTTAAAAAGTTTGCTATCCTGAAAAACAAAAGAAATTGTGTTTATTAGAGCATCCTTACTATAAGATTCTAAGGGTCTCTCTCCAATCTTTATACTGCCACTATCTACTTTGTAAAAACCAGATAATAGCTTTACAATAGTCGATTTACCTGATCCTGAATGACCCACCAAAGCATATTTTTTTCCTTCTTCTAATTTAAAAGATAAATTTTCTAGTACTTTGTTTTCATTATAAGAAAAATTCACTTTTTCAAACTCTATATTATAGTTTTTGAAATCACCAATCTCTCCATAATTTAATTTATCTTCATTCATTTTTTTATATAAGTCTTCTAAAGTATCTACAGCATACCTAGCGTTAAAGATGTTCATACTAGCCCACATAATTTTCATAAATGAAACCATCATTACTCCACTTAAAAACAAAATCATGAATAGTTCAACAATAAGCAAATTAGCATTATTAACTTTATTTATGGTAAAAACTAAAGGGATAGACAAAATTGCAATAATTCCAAAAAATATCCATTGATATAGTACATAAGGTTTTTTAGAACTAATTGAGTAATCAAGAGCATACTTAGAATAATCCTTAATCGCCTTATAAAGAGTTTTAAAAGACTCTACAGTAGCTCCGAATATTTTAACAACTTGCATGCCTCTGACATATTCAACTGTTTCACCACTTAAAATTTCTAAGGATTTTTGGTAGTATTCCATGAACTCTCCTCCACCCATCATGTTCTTTAAAATAAGAGCCCCTACTATTGTTAGTATAAGAATAACTAATCCCACTCTGCTACTAATAGAAAAGGCAAGTATTAAAGATAATACTGGAATTAAAAAAGCTTGAGAGTTATCTGGTATCATATGTGCTACTGCCGTATGAGTTTTAGCTGCATTATCATCAATAGTTTTTCTTATAATTCCAGATGGGTTTAAATCATAAAAGCGAAAACTTGCTCCTGTAAGTCCATCTATACCTTTTTTTCTTAAATTAGTTTCTAAGCGAAATCCAAGTTTATGAGAAAAAAAGTTTGACAAAAAGTAAACTAGTGCCCCTATCGTCAAATATAAGACAGCTTGAATGGACAAAGTCCTAGCTACTAATAAATCTCCTTCAACAATTGAACTTCTTAAAAGTTTATACAGTAACGAATATCCGTACACCATTAGAAATGCAGATAGTGCTGATAAAAAAACTGCTATATATCCATTATGTTTTTCTTCAGGCACATAGGAAAAAAGCCTTTTATAAATTTTCATATTTTCCTCCTTTAATATTCCTATTAGATTCAAATTCGCCTGAACGATAATAATTATCATTGCGTTTTTATTATACATCAGTTATAATTACTAATACAATAGTTTTGAATTAATAAGGCTAATTGGAATATTGTCTAAAAGGGATAGTGTATTATGACATATTATGATTTTGTAAAAGAATATATGAACGTAGATGAATGTAAAAATAATAAGAAATATTCAAGTGCAGGGCATACATTTTGTTGGAGTAAAGATGATTCAATTAATGCAGAAGGCCTATATTGGTTTTATGAAGGAAATGGATTTATTATTGATATCCACGATTTTTATATCAAAGAAGAAGTTATTCAAAATAGTACTTATAGTATGGAAAACTATGTTTCGATATGCTCTAGCTATATTGTAAGTGCAAACGGCGAAAAATTTAACCCTTATCAAACTTTGACGCCAAACTCCTTATATACTCTTGATTTTGACAATATAGAAGATGACTTTCTATTTTTATTACACGAGAATAGTTACTATCTCACTGTTTCTGTTGGATTTAAAAGAGAACTTTTAGAAAAGCACCTGTCATCCATTAATATCGATCTTGAATCCTTTTATAGGGCTTTACTTCAAACAAATCGAATAATACTTACAAAGTCATTAGAAAAAGTAGCAATGGAAATATTAAATTGTAAGATGGACGCTCCTGCCGCTGATTTTTTCTTTAAAGCCAAGGCAAATGAGTGGATAAGTATAGTAATCGATACCTACTTAAATAGAAAAAAATATAAAATTGAGTCTGACGATAATAAAGCACTTGAAGATGTATCCAGGTTTTTAGATGATCATTTTGCCATGACTGTAAATCAGGAAACCCTTGAAAAAATATCTAAAATGAGCGGAACAAAATTAAAGAATTTGTTTAAAGAAAAATATGGTCAAAGTATTACAGAATACACCCAAAGAAAAAGAATGAATGTAGCTGAAACTCTTCTGTTAAATACTAAACTTCCTATAAAGGAAGTAGCAGAATCTGTTGGATATACATCCCATAGCAAATTTTCCATTTATTACAAAAGATACAAGGGAAAACTTCCTAGTGAAGTTCGTCATTTAGCTTGCAAGGATCACAAGTTAAAATGCGATTATTGTGATTAAGTATTTTTTTTACAAGCAATATTTTTGTATGAGTTTAAGTGGATATGCATATCTGACCTAAATATATAAGATTAAAAAAATGAGCAAAAAAAATAAAGGCAGCCCAAAGACTGCCGATATTTATCTCTCTGCACCTTTGCTATGTTCTTTCTTATTTGACTTAGCTTTGTCGTCTGTTTTAAAGTTTTTTATTTGCCCTAATGTAGACTTTTATCTTTATCTTGACTTTTTACTTATTTTTTACTTTTAAGAGCTTAGAAGACAAAAATAGATATTATATTAAAACAATATTTATCCGGTACTGGGACTGGGACGGGACTAAAAATCTGAAAACGTCCTATAATTAGGTGGATTTGGTGATATTAGAAAAAATAGAATCTAGTATTTTGAATGGTTTGGGATATATCGTACGTTTGGAAAAGAAGAATGGGAGTAAAAAATATTGCGAGCAATATTTTTTACGTCAGACCCCCATATATCAAGCACGAAGTGCGAAGATAGATGGGTTGCTGCCCTTCTGCAGGGAAGAACAGCCGACGCGACGAAAAGGAGCGTTGGCTTTTCTGATTCGCTGAATGGGAGTAAAATTGTGACAAGTCACAATTTTACGTCACGACACGACAAGCACGAACGAAGTGAAGTGCGAGTCGATGTCTGGCCCTTCGTCATCGAATGAAGAAAAATGCGACCGAGTAGGAAGCATTTTTAGAATGAGATGTGAATGGGAATAGTCGCAAAAAAATTAAAAACTTTGTAAAATCAACGGTTACAGAAGATAAAAAACTGTAACTGGGATTAAAATGGGAACATTTGTTAAAAAGAATAAATCGAATAATAGTTCCAAGTGGTTTACATTTGGACAAAAAATCAGACCGTAGTTTCAAGCTGCGGTCTTTTTCGTGCATATTTTTACTTTGAAAATATTGAATTTATATATAATTATATAGGTTATTATAAATTAGATCATTAATTAAGTTGAATAAAATATTGTAAAAATATAAATACAGTAACAGGCTATTTAAGGAAACATTTAGATTATATAGCAAACAAATGAATAATGCGACAACAAATTGTCGGTTTGAATTATAGTATTGTCGCAAATGTGATATAATAATTATATTAGAGGAGGACAGAAATGAACCGATATATTGAATCAGAAACAATTGAATTAAAAGAAAAATATACAGATACGATTACAAAGGAAATAGTATCTTTCCTCAATGGTACAGGAGGATCAATTATTATCGGAGTTAAAGATAATGGTGTTGTAGTTGGTGTTGACAGAGTTGATGAAATTCTTAGAAAAATATCTGATATTATAACAACTAAAATAGAACCGAACCCACAAGATGAAATCAGTTCAGAACTCAAATTTGATGAAGGGAAAACTTTAATAGTAATTCATATAAATAAGGGAAATCATCATATATATTGTCAAAAGAAATATGGATTTTCTTCAACTGGTTGCACAATACGAATTGGAACAACTTGTAAAGAGATGACACCGGAACAGATAAAAATTCGATATGAGAAAAAATTTATAGATAATGAATACATGCTTAAAAAAAGATCAAATTCATCAGATTTATCCTTTAGAGAGCTTAAGATATATTACTCTGAAAAAAATTACCATTTAGAAGATAAGTCTTTTGAAACGAATTTGAATTTAAGGAATGAAGCTGGAGAATATAATTTATTAGCAGAATTATTATCTGATAGAAATAATATTCCATTTATTTTTGTAAAATTTCAAGGAACAAATAAAGCTTCTATATCTGAAAGAAGCGACTATGGTTATGGATGCATATTAACTACTTATGGAAAAATAAAAAACAGATTGCAGGCTGAAAATATATGTATTTCTGATACGACAGTAAGACCAAGAAAAGACACCTATTTATTTGATTTTGACTGTGTAAATGAGGCAATTTTAAATGCTTTAGTTCATAACGATTGGACAATCACTGAGCCACAGATTTCAATGTTTAATGATAGACTTGATATATTATCACATGGTGGACTTCCTAGAGGAATGACAAAAGAACAATTTTTTGATGGAATAAGTAAGCCAAGAAATGCAACATTGATGAGGATATTTTTAAATATGGGACTTACTGAACACACCGGGCATGGAATTCCAACAATTATAGAAAAATATGGGAAAGATGTTTTTGAAATTGAAAGCAACTATATTAGATGCACTATTCCTTTTGAACAAGAAGTAATTGACCAAATAGACAACAAAAATGTCGGTTTGAATGTCGGTTTGAATGTCGGTTTGAATAAAACTGAAAAGAAAGTGATAGAACTTTTAATAGAAAACCCAAGTCTAACATCAATTGAACTTTCAGAAAAAATAGGTGTGGCAACGAGGACTATCGAAAGAGCATTTAAATCTTTACAAGAAAAGAAAATGATAGAAAGAATTGGATCAAAGCGTGATGGAAATTGGATTGTTGTTAGGTAAGAAATAAACTATACTTATAAATAAAGTTTATAAGAGTGATATGTTTCAATAATTTCTAAAAATTGTAAGTAGAAGCAACATAAATTGATGTTAAATTGATATTGTTTTATAACATATTATGGAGGTATTAAAATGGCTATTACAAAATATGAATCTTATTACAATCAAATAAAAGAATCTTTAAATGAAATAAAAGAAACTAATGAATATGAAAATTTATCGAAAGCATTTATACACTGGTATCTAAAGAACCATATATTTATGGATGATCAAGAAATAGGAGAATGTATAATTGATGGTTCAGGAGATAATGGTATAGATGCAATAATATTAAATGAAGAAGAAAAAGAATTGACCGTAATGCAGTTTAAGTTTCCTGTAACTTCAAAGGGTATTAATGAAGAAATTTCTCAAGGAGATATTTTAAAAACAATCAATGGATTTAACATATTGATTAATAAATCTTATACTTCAGAGTCAAACAGTCAATTTAGAGAGTATAAAAATAAAATTAGCGATATAGATATATTCAAATTTAATATTCAATTTATAAGCTTTAATAAAGGAATAGAAGCTAATGCAAATAAAGAATTGATAGATAATTTTGCAAAAAATTTTAAGAAAGATTTTGGAAGTGAGCTCAATATAAAGGTTCATGAAAAATCTACGATATCCAATATATATGAAAAAATAAATAGGAAAAATGATTTAGAAATTAATCTTTCATACAAACAATTAACATCTGCTTATGATATAGAGTTCATGAATATAAAATCATATGTTGGACTAGTAAACTCTAAAGATCTTATCAGCTCAATAGAAGATTATATAGAAACAATATTCGATGAAAATATAAGATTGTATGAGGGTAAGACAACAGTCAATAATTCAATAAAATCTACTGCATCTGATCCTAAAGAGAGTGAAATGTTTTATTTTTATAATAATGGAATAACTATAATATGTGACAAGGCAAGTAATAGTCCTAATAAACTTAGTGTATCATTAAAAGGGGTATCCATTGTAAATGGGTGTCAGACTGTAACATCTATTTATGAATTGTATAAAAAAAATAAGCTTCAAAGTGGAGTTGATATTTTAACAAGAATTATAGAAATTTCAGACTATAATGAAAGAATGAAAATTACAGAATTTTTAAACTCTCAAAATCCGATAAAAGATAGCTACTTTATAGCTAATCACACTATCATCAGAGATTTACAGAAGGCTTTAGAGGATAAAGGATATTATTTAGAAAGGCAAGTCAATGAATTTGAATATAAAAAAATGTATGGAGCAAGGGATATCAATGACTTAACCCCTATAAAACTAGAAAATGTTATACAGTATTATGTAGGGTATTGGTTAGATGAATATGCCGCATTAGCCAAGAGGGGAAAAAGTTTATTATTTGATAAAAATAAAATAGATGAAATTTTGATGGAAATAAATGCTGATAGAGTTATAGAAGCTTATAATATGTACAATAAAATAAGCAAAATAATAACTAGTTACAGAAGAACTAGGAGAAACGATAAAAAGAAAGAGATTTCTGATTTTCTCGAGTTGTCACATGAACAATTTTTAGAAAATGTAGATGAGTATCTGTTCATTAATACAGGAGATATACTTGTTTTGAATACTACTAGAATATTAAAAGAAAAATACGAAAAAGATAATATAGAATTTAATGATGAAAAATTAATAAAAGATTCTATAATAAAAATTCATGACAAATTGATATCTGAATTTCCGGACGGGATTAAAAATGTTTCTACATTGACTAAAAATACAAAAACATTTAAAGATATAAAGGATTATGTAAATTAAAGGGAATTCTTATATTTTATTCTCCGGTACTGGGACTGGGATGGGACTAAAAATTTGAAAATGTCCTATAATTAGGTGGATTTGGTGATACTCCAAAAAATAGAATCTAGTATTTTGAACGGTTTGGTATATATCGTATGTTTGGAAAAGAAGAATGGGAGTAAAATTGTGACAAGTCACAATTTTACGTCACGACACGACACGACAAGCACGAACAAGCTGATTATAGGTCACAAAATCGACAAAACACTCTTTTGAATTTTAACAGAATGTGATGAATAACAATTTTTGAGACAACACATATTTTAGTAAGAAATCAAATGTGTTGTCTCATTTTTTTAAAGATAACATAAAATTTTAAAATGGAAAGAAGGTGTTGAAAATAGCATGACAATGGTGGTTGGAATATATCTATTAATAATGAAATTATAATTTCATATACACATTATCAAGTAAATCAGAGTTTATGTATAAACAAATATTCAATTAGAAATATCAAAATAGTATATGGCGGATTTGTAGTAAATTTGCTCGAAATATAATACGGATTTGTGGTAGAATAGATAGATATTAATTGCGGATTTGTAGTAAAATAGGTAGATATTAATTGCGGGTTTGTGGTAAAATAAGCATAAATAAACTGCGGATTTGAGGTGAAAGATGTTAAAAAGAAAAATTTATTCGAAATTAGTTGATTGGAAGAAAAATGATAAAGGTAAGACTGCTCTTTTAGTAGAGGGTGCGAGACGTATAGGACAGTCTACAATTGTGGAAGAGTTTGCGAAAAAAAATAGGATATGAAATCCCTTTTAATGGAAGAATTTTTAGAACTAACAAGGATAATTTGAGAAAACTTGAAGATAAGGACTGGAATAAAAATTAAGTAATTTAGAAGTTAATAAGGATATATCTGAAGGAGTGATAGCAGCAGGAGTTCCTTGCAAAGTTATTCGTAAAATTACAGAAGTAGATAAGAAAAAATATCCAATATATAAGGAATAATTTGTTATAAATAATTTAAAAAGTAAAAAAACAATTCAATGTTTCAAGATACCGTAACGGGGTATTTATATTTTTACGAAAATCAAAAAAAGGGAGAAATATATGAATAAAAAAATAGGAATTATTTTAGGTAGTTTAAGGAAAGAATCATTTAATAAAAAAGTTTCTGAAAACATAATTGAACTATTGCCAGAAGGATATGAAGCTAAATTTATTGAAATAGCTGATTTACCTTTATACAATGAAGAATATGATGATGGCACATTGGAAACACCACAATCATATACAAGATTTAGAAATGAATTAGAAGAATCAGATGCATTTATATTTGTTACACCTGAGTATAATAGAGCAATGCCTGCAAGTATTAAAAATGCTATCGATGTGGGATCAAGACCATATACTGATGTTAAATGGACAGGAAAAAACACTGCTGTTGTAAGTTCATCTTTAGCTAAGACTGGAGCGTTGAGAGCTAATTATGAAGTTAAAACTTCTTTAGCATTTTTAGGAGCAAATGTATTAGCACAACCTGAAGTAATGCTATCAGAAATACACCAATGTTTTGATGAAAATGGAAATATCACAGAAGCAACAAAAGAATATTTACAAATGTTTGTTGAAAAATTTGCTGAATTTCTAAAATAATTGAGCATATGAAACCTGTATCAATGCTCAGAGTCATGAATATATAATAATTAAATAAAAATTTAAGCGGAATGTAATCTGTATTTTACAGGCGAAATTCCGCTTTATTTTTTAAAATTAGATTTATATAGTTTGCATTTTTATTTAGAATATTTTAATAATATTTTTTTATAAAACTAATATAAAGAAATTAAAAATATATAATCATCTAAGTATAAATGATTCTTTTTGAATAAAAAAACAATTAAGAAGTATAGAAAAAAAGATATAGTTCACACTATAAATTATGTAAATTACTGAAAATGATTCAAATATTAAGAAAAATTAATAAAATAGAATTTAATAAAAAGTGTATAAATTTTTATAATAGATTAAATTGTGAAAAAAATAGCTGAAAATAGCGGTTTAGAAGTTGCTAGATGAGAAAAACATAGATTATAAGTCGATTTGGCCAATTTGAGCTAAATAGACAAAATGGTATAATATTGGTGTAAGTATTCTATAAATACTAACAAAAAATATTTTATTTATATTCAATTATAAAGGGGGAGGAGATATGAAAAGTAAAAGATTTATATCTTTTATATTAGCCTTTGTATTAGTATTAGGATTTGTTCCTAATTATGCCAAGGCTGAAGTCGAACCAGCTAACTGGGTCGACGATGAAAAGACAGCAAGATACTGGCCTATACCTCATCAAGGTAGACTTGTTAAGGTATCTTCAGCTGAAACGCAAAAAAAATCCATCTTTAAGATTTATAGGTGTATATACAAGACCAGACGGTAGAGAAGTTATAAGACTTGCTCTAGGTGGATACTCAGGAGCCCTAACTAGTGTTTGGGAAAGAATGTTAATAAAGCCAGATGCAAATCTTAATTCTATGATTGATTGGTCTGAATCAGGCATGGGTAAAGAAATACCAAAGCAAGGTATAAATAACCATGATAAATATGCTTACAATGATGAGTTTGTTAAGTTTGAATCATTATCATCTCAACAAGCAGGATCAGGAAATGTACATGTAATGAATATTGGTAGAGGTGGTACACTAACAGTAAGAACTGGTACATTAGGTACCCATTTTGAGGCTCCGATAGATCTTGTTTTAAAAGATGGGGAAACTATAAAATCATTAAAAATCAACCCATTAATCCAAATGAGACTTGTGGATTCAAAATATGAGAGAATTTACTCAACAACAATAGAAGATAATGCAGAAATTCCATATTCATCTTATACCATGTCTACATTTATACCAGTAAGAGTAGACCTTACAGATGGTTTGATTATGACAGACGTAGTACGTAACTACGAAAATATTTTCCAATCAGCTTCTTCATATATTAAATATAACGAAGAAAAAGGATATATTGATGTATTCACTAGAAGAACACATGGTAATGTTGAATCAAAAGCAGATCCAGGTGGTTCATTTAATGCTGCAGACGGGAGAAATCAAGGTAATTATGGATTTAGACAAACTTTTGATGCTAGCTTTGTCGATATATTAAAACCACAAGATGAATCTAATACAGTAGCTCAAATTTTTACTGCGAACGAAAAAGATGAAATAAATTATAAATCTGCAGACCCTAACGTGCCAAAACCAGGTAATAGAATAGACTATTCTTTAGATGATATAAAAGTAACTAATGAAATAGGTACAGTAGAAGTAACTAATAACAAACCAGGTGAAACCTTCATGCCTACAGGTACAAGTCTTACCGGATATGGAGATTCTACTGTTGTAAGATATTTTATTGATAAAGAAAAATTAAAAGAAAGCTTTGGCGATACAGATATAGTTGCTTATGAATTTTTCTCAACTGTTTTTGCTGAAAATAAAACAGGTGTTGAAGAATTTAAATCTACTCCAAGAGCTAATGATATAGATCTAAAACGTGGAGATAAAATCCACATAAGATTTGATGGTAGAAGAGATCTTATAACATCAGGAACATTTGACACTCAAGGTTCATACATTCAAATAGGTGATGATCAATTCGCGATTGATATTAGAACAACTTCCGATAAGGCCACATATACGGGAACTGGTATTATATGGAATGAAAACTATATGAAATCTATGGAAGTAACTGTTCCGTTTGATATTAAAATTAAAAAAGATACTCCTGTAACAATATTTTCTAGAAAGACAAAATTACAAGAAGTATCTCCAGGTATGTCTGTAAGGTTTGAATATTCAACTTTAGATGACTCTGGTAATACTGTTAAGAAAGATGAAACATATAGATTTGAAAGACAATTAGTAGATGGTTATACAAGAAACGAAAAGGGTGAAATCTTTAAAGATGGTACTAAGATTAATGAACCACAAGATTCACTATTTGTAGATAATCATCAACCACTTGTTACATCAAGACAAAAAAACTTTGCTGGTGGTATTTTAACCAGAACAGCAGATGCTCCAGATGTTGATGAAACATTTACAGATTCAGAAAATCTAACAGGTAGATCAAAATATGATCAAGTAAATGTTTACCTATATGATGCAGACAAGCAAAAAGTTGATACAGCAAAAAGAATTGGCACTATTAAAGCATCTGATAAGAAAATCGAGATGAATGTTAATGGTGACGATGTACAAGGTTACGAATGGACTTCTGCAAATAATGATGCAGAACATAAATTAGATGCAAGTATTTGGGCTATAAAAGATACACCTTTATACTTCACTAATCAGGATGTACTACAAAATGCATTAGAAAATGAAAAACCAGTAGTAGAGCAAGTTCAAGCAAAAGTAAAATTTGATTTAAATGGTGGAACAATTCCACTAGAAACAAAATCATACCAAGGTGTAGATAAAAATCAAAAACCAGGTACAGAATTTGCTTATGTAGTGAAAAGATCACAAGAAACAGAAGCGGTAACAAGAATTGCTCCAATGAATATTAAATTTGCAAATCAAGAAGGATATTTAGCAAATGGATTCGAAGGAAAAAATGTTAGTCTAAAAGATCATAATGGAAAAGATCTAGAAGGTGATGCATTAGAATTAAGAAAATATCTTGCAGAGAAACCTGTAAAAGAAGGACGTAGATTCTTAGGTTGGACAACTAAAAAACTTGAAGGTACAGGTAAAGAAGTAAGCGAACAATTCAAAAAATTAGAATCAGCAACAACTTTAGAACAAGTTAATGGTGAAGGAAACTTCATATTTAACGAAGAAGCACCTGTTTCTAAGACATTAACAGTTTATGCTGCATGGGGTGAATATGAAGATATAATCCCACAAGAACCAGGTGAAGAAAAACCAGATGTACCAGAAAACTTCGTATTAGTAGAATTCTTACCAGGAGAACACGGTACACTTGAAGGAACAACTAAGTACTGGGTAAATAAAGAAGCAGGAAAGACTCTTGCAGATGTTAAAGAAGTTAAAGAATTTAAAGAACTAAAAGTAACAGCAAATGAAGGTTACAAACACACAGGTTGGGATAAAGAAGATACAACAGAAATTAAGGCTGCATTAGAAGTAACAGCACAATACAAAGCAAAAG
>NZ_AUHK01000024.1 GCF_000423145.1 Helcococcus sueciensis DSM 17243
AAAGATGGTTTATCATACAATAGATTTAATCATACAGGAAAACTAAATGTAAGAAGTGAAATAAACCTTTTATCAATAGCCTTAAACTTAAATAAATTATCATCAAAGATAATTAAAAACAATTTAGAAATAATAAAATATAAAGCTGCTTAGAAAAATATTTGTAAAAAAGCATAGCTTTATTAAGTGCGCCTATTTTTAGGGGTGTATTTATAAATTTTTGAAAAATCAAAAATTTAAGACTAGACTGTAATGTCTAAATTTAGATATTTAAGAAAAAAGGTGGTGTGTAGACTAGATTTAACTAATCTGCAACACCACCATTGTGTTATAAAATTATAAAAAGACGAGAACTTTTTTGTTCTCGTCTTTTTTACTCATAGATTTATGCATAATTACCTTTCAGTAAATATTCAATTACAACCATTCACCAAATCTGTTCATAAAAAATTTTTTAACCACTTCTACCACTAGTGAGTAAAGTAAAATGATTCCTAGCATTACCCATAGATATTTAATATTAGGTGAAACCAGGTCTACAAGTATAGCTATTTGTGGTATAAATGCTATTGATATAGCAACTAAACTAACTAGTAGTGTTGAAATCACAAGACCTTTAGCAGGTTTTGACCTAATAAATGGTATTCTTTCAGTCCTTATAGCATAGGTGATGACTATTTGTGAAACTGTACCAAATACAAACCATCCAGCTTGGAATTGTGGTGCAAATTCTAAAGTTTTATATCCAAATATATACCATAGGGAAGCAAAGATTAAAATATCAAATATAGATGATATTGGTCCCATTATATATGTGAATAATTTTATGGATTTTGAATTCCACTTTCTTGGTGATCTCAAGTATTCAGGGTCTACATTATCAAAAGCTATACCTATTTGCGCGAAGTCATTAAGCAAGTTTTGAGTTAAGATATGGACTGGAAGCATTGGTAAGAATGGTAAAAATATTGAAGCAACTATTACAGCCACCATATTACCAAAATTACCAGAAACTGACATCTTTAGGTATTTCATCACATTTCCAAAGGTTTTTCTACCTTCAAGTACACCTTCTTCAAGTACCATCAAGTCCTTTTCTAATAGGATAATATCAGCGGTTTCTTTAGCAATATCAACAGCAGAATCAACTGAAATACCAACATCGGCCCTTCTAAGGGCAGGGGCATCATTTATTCCATCACCCATATAACCTACTGTATGCCCTTTTTCTTTATAGGCTTCAATTACCCTTCTCTTTTGCATTGGGTCCAATTTACTAAATAATTGAGTCCTATCTACAACATCAGCTAGCTCTTGATCGGTCATATTACTTACTTGTGTGCCTGTATAGTGCTCATCTATATTAAGTCCGATTTCACTACATACCTTTAGAGCAACACCTTCTGAGTCTCCTGTTAAAACAACAGTTTTTACACCGTGGTCTTTAAGGGCTTGGATAGCTTCAGCAGCAGATTCTTTTGGTGGATCTAAAAATCCTATAAATCCAATTAAAATCATCTCAGATTCATCCTTTACAGAAAAATGTTTTTCATCTGGGACTTCATGTTTTTGTGCTACAGCTATGATTCTAAGTCCATCATGGTTATGTTTTAGGTATGTTTCCATAGCTATCTTCTCTTCTGTTTCGCCTAGTGGAAGTACTTCACCATCTATTTCCACATAAGAACATATTTCCATGACTTCTTCAACGGCGCCTTTTGTGACCAAACGTCTTGTACCCTTTTCATCTTGAAGTACAACACTCATCCTTCTACGGTTAAAGTCAAAAGGTATTTCATCTATTCTTTCATACTTATTCAAAATCTCAGTGAGGCCATTTTTTTCAGCTCTATTGATTACAGCTAGATCGATAAGGTTTTTAAGTCCTGTTTGGAAGTAGGAGTTTAGATAAGCATTTCTCAAAACTCTTGTATCATCATTTCCTCTAAGGTCTATATATTTTTCTAAAACGATTTTATCTTCCGTTAAAGTGCCGGTTTTATCTGTACATAAAACATCCATTTCTCCAAAAGTTTGAATGGACCCTAAATCTCTAACAATTACCTTCTTTTTGCTCATGGCTTGGGCCCCTGTAGCTAGAGTAGAAGTCATGATTACTGGAAGCATTTCAGGAGTAAGTCCTACGGCTATACTTATTGAAAATAGTAGGGCGCTTAACCAATCTTTTTTCACTACAGCGTTTATTACAAATATTAGCGGGATAATCAGAAGCATCATTCTTATTAAAAGTTTAGAGACTTCATTTACACCTTTTTCAAAAGATGTTCTTTCTCTCCCGGATTCTAGTGATTTAGCGATGGTACTAAAATATGTATTTTGTCCAGTATGAACCACTACTGCAGTTGCAGAACCTGATACTAAATCTGTACCTAATAAACCAATGTTTTCTAAATCTACAAGACTATATTCTTCCTTATCTCTTAAGTTTGTAAACTTTTCAATCGGATTTGATTCTCCAGTAAGTGCGGATTGAGATAAGAATGTATCTTTAGTTTGTATAAATCTAACATCTGCAGGAAGCATGTCACCAGCTGAAAGTTTTACTATATCTCCAGGAACAACTTCATCTACGTCGATTTCCACAATTCCACCATTTCTGATTACATGACAAGTATTTGCGACTAAATCCTTTAGACTTTTAGCAGCCCTATTTGAGTTTCTAGATTGTATAAAGGAAATTGCGGTTGAAATTGCAACCATTAAAATTATAATCGATACTGTTATATAGTCCTTATCAGGAGATAAAATTACGTCCGTAAAGTAAGTAACTACGGCAACTACAATCAATATCAAATTGAAGGGATTAATGAGTGATTCTAAAAATAATTTAAAATCTGTATACTTGTCTTCCACTTCAATAGAATTTTTCCCATATTTTTCCTGTCTTCTTTCAACTTCTTCATTAGATAATCCTTGATTACTTGTATTTAATTTATCAAATATATTTTCTATAGACATTTGAGAATATCTTCTAATATCTCTCTGTTTTTTTTCTTCCGTTTTATTTACCATATTATTATCCTTATTATATACATCCATTAAAATCCTCCTGATAAATTATTATAGCATAATTAATATTTATAAGCTTATTTCAATTTATAAAGGATTTTAAAATAAATATAACACATAGATAAAGATAGTTTTATTTGTTGTAACTCTAAAAATTATAAAAAACTATAGAAAAATAAAAAAAATATTTTCTTCTATAAACACTGAATTCACCCGTTTTATAATCTTTTTATTCGGTTTTAATTTATCTTAGTATTGTGAAATATGTTTCATAATCGAAATATCGGTTATATATAATAATGTATCAAGTACAAGGAGGAATTATGAAAAACAGAGAAGAAGTATTACAAGAAAGAATTGAAAGAAGAAATAGTAGACATGAAATAGGAAATAATATTTCGTGGTCAGCTATAATCGCAGGTGCAGTTACATTTGTAGCTATAATGTTTTTATTAAGTTTTATAGGGTCATCAATTGGATTTGCAACTTTAGACTTTCAATCATCAAATCCATTTAGTGGATTATTTACAGGTGTTGGTATATGGACAGTAGTTCAATTATTAATATCTTTATTTGCAGCAGGATTTGTAGGAGGTCTAGCAGCTAAAAAAGTTGGTTTATTACACGGTTTCTTATCATGGGCATTATCAATAGCTCTAGTTGTTACTATGCTATTTACAGCTGTTACAGCAACAGTTAAGACTGCAGCAAACACAGCAGGATCAGTAACAAAGGTTGCTACAGATGTAGCAGGTAAAGCAGCATCTACAGTATCTGAAAATATATCATCATTAAGTTCTACAGCTTTTGAAAAAGTAGCTCAAGAAGTTGATGGAGTTGATGCAGAAGAATTACAAGCTAATGTTGAAAAATACTTAAAAGACTCAGAAAATGAAAAATTAAGACCAGGATATTTACAATCACAAGTTGATGTATCAGTAGAAGAAATTAAACAAGCAGCTAAAGATATAGCATTAAATCCTGAAAATGCAGAAACAATTGCTAAGGAAACAGCAAACAAAATAGGTGCAAGAGCAGAAGATATTGCAAATTCAGTATCACAAGAAGATATTACAAAAGCAGTATCAAAAAACTCAGACCTATCAGAAGCTGAAGTTAAAGAAATATCTAACAACATTTATGACGGTTTACAAAAAACATATGCACAAGCAGAAAAAACATTTAACGAAGCTTCAGTAGAAGTTACAAAAGCAGTAGAACAAGCTAAAGTAACAGCTGAAAATACTGTGGAAGAAGCAAAAGAAACAGGTAATGATGTAGCAAGTACATCAAGCAAGGCTTCATTATTAATCTTTGTTGGATTGTTATTAAGTGCATTTGCTGCAATGTATGGTGGATCATTAGGTTCAAAAGTATCTAATAAAAAATTTATAGAAGAAAATTAATAAAATAAATTTTATTATATAGATTAAATTATATGATGATGTTGAAGATTAGTTAAGTCTATTCTTCTCATCATCTTTTTTTATAATTAATTTTAATTAAATCTTATAATTAATAGAGTGTACATACTATATATACTAATATATTTAACAATTATAGGTACAAAAAAAGACGAGAACTTTAAAAGCTCTCATCTTTTTTGTAAAGATTTATGAAATATCATCTTTCATTTAATCTTCATCTATAACTTCTTCATCATATTTTTCTTTATTATGAGTTCCTTCCCATCTATCTACTACCAAAGCAGATACCATGGAACCAGTAACATTTAGCATTGTTCTTCCCATATCAATTATTGGGTCAATTCCAAATACTGAACCTACGCTGCTAAAGTATTGTCCTAGACCAATACCATTTAATGTAACTGTTGCAGCCACTGTAGCTGTTCCTGGAACTCCTGCTATACCTATGGAACCTAAAGTAACTACTAGTACTAATAAAAAGTAAAATGCTAAATTAAGTTCAACTCCTGCAGCTTGTGCTACTAATACACCAAGCATTGCTGGAAATACACCTGCACATCCGTTCATCCCTACAGTTGTAGATAATGGTCCAATAAAGTTAGCTGTTCTTTCAGAAACTCCTAATTTATTTACCATTGTATCTATTGTTTGTGGTAATGTACCTAAACTTGATCTAGAAGAGAATGCAAATATCATAGTTGGAAATGCTTTTTTGTAGAACTGAACTGAGTTTAATCCTACCATTGATAACATAATCATATAAACTAAAAGCATTACAAAAACTGAAAGATATAATACAGCTATAAATCCTATTAAAGCTATTATTGAATCGATACCCTTAGAAATTATTGTATTTGCTATCAATGCTACAATTGCGTACGGCATAATTTTGATTATATTTATTAAAACTGAATTTACTAATTTTTGAACTCCTCTTAAAAAGTCTATTACTGGATTAATTTCTGTTTTACCTTTTGATTTTAAGAACTTGGCTGAAATAGCAAATAAAACCGCAATTAAAGCAACTGATATAACTCCCCCATTATTTGCAAACGCATTAAATATATTGTTTGGTACTATATCTCCAAAATATTGTGGAAATGATAGTTGAGATATACCTGAAATTCTTTCTGTCATACCTTCAGAAATATCTCCAGCAAATGGTTTATTTACCAGACCTGTTACATTTACTAATATTATCGCAACCATTGCTGATATTGCAGTAGTTCCAAGTAATAAAGCTAATGTTTTAAATGTAAAACCTTTAATGTTTTTACCTTCAAAATCTAAAATAACAAAAAACACTGATAAAAATACAATTGGAACTGCCATCATTTGTATCAATTTAACAAATGTGCCACCTACTAAATAATACCAAATTGAAATTTCTTGTCTTGAAATATTGTTAAAAACTTCATTTTTACCAAATATTAAGTCTATACCCACACCAATCACAATACCAAGTATCAAAGCTACTAACATTCGATTAGAAAACTTCATTTTCTTTTTCTTAGTTAATAGCATTATCCATATTGCAATGGCTAATATTGCTACTGAAATTAATGTTGGCACTGTACTAATTTTTAAAAAATTAGATAAAAAATTGTTCATAATTACCCCTCCTCTTTTCAGTACTTATATTTATATCCACTATTTTAAACCCTAAACATTTATATAATGTTTTTCATTAATATTTCAATGTGATATAATTATTTAAAAAAGAACATGGAGGCAATTATGAAAATTTTAGTAAAAGAAAACTACGATGAATTAAGTTTAGAAGCAGCAAATATCGTTGCTGCTGTTATTAAAAACAATCCTAAGGCTGTTTTAGGCTTAGCTACAGGATCATCTCCTATTGGCTTATACAAAGAGTTAATAAAAAAATACGAATCCTCAGAAATTTCATTCAAAGATGTTAAAACTATAAATTTAGATGAATATATAGGTTTATCTGGTGATCATGACCAATCATATAGATATTTTATGAATACTAATCTATTTGATCATATTGATATTGACAAAGATAATACTTATATACCAAATGGTGTTGCGGAAGATTTAGAATTAGAATCAAGAAACTATGATAAAATCGTTGAATCTTTAGGTGGACAAGACATACAAATTTTAGGTGTTGGAGAAAATGGACATATAGGTTTTAATGAACCTGATTCAAAATTATTAACACCAACTCATGTTGCCGATTTACTTGAATCTACAATAGAAGCAAATTCAAGATTCTTTGATAGTGCAGATGATGTACCAAAACAAGCTATTTCTATGGGGTTAGGATCAATATTCAAATCAAAAAAAATAATTTTAGTTGCTTCTGGTCAAAATAAAGCTAATGCAATTAAATCATTACAAAATGATTATATAACTCCACAAATTCCAGTTACACTATTAAAATTGCATCCAGATGTAACAATTATTGTAGATAAAGAAGCTGCCAGCTTGCTATAATCAATAATCATATTAAATAATATTCAGCAATATTTTTTGGAATCAAACCCGAATATATTGCTGATTTTTTTTGATCAAATAACTCTATTTGAATTATATATATTTATTTAATATTATTGTATTATAGATAAAAATTGAGAGGAATTTATGGAAACTAAGAATAAAGATAATATAAGTATTTTAAAAATGTTTTTTATTTTCTTAAAAATATCGTCTTTTACTTTTGGAGGAGGTTACACTATCGTTCCAGTTATAAAGGATGAATTTTCAATCAAAAGAAATTTAATATCTGAAAATGAAATGTTAGATATTGTTTCTATTGCTACATCTGGTCCTGGACCTATGGCTATTAATGCATCTATTTTAACTGGATATAGACTCCATAAAACACTTGGAGCCATAGTAGCAGCTATTTCTGCAGCAATACCTTCTTTAGTTATTATTACCATCATTTCATACTTTTACAAAGAATTTTCAAATAATTATTATGTTAAAGCTGCTCTTACCGGTATGGGAGGAATTATTTCAGCAATATTGCTAATTACCTCATATGATATGGCAAAAAAAGCTTTAGCAACTAATAAGATATTTAGTTTAATTGTTATGTTATCCGCATTTATTGCAAGTTTCGTATTCAATATTAATACCGGATTAATTATACTTTTCGTTGGATTATTAGGGCTTGTTTTATTTAGTATAGTTGAGGAGAATAAGATTCCATGATATTATTACAATTATTTTTAACATTTTTACAAATAGGCTTTTTGGCATTTGGTGGTGGTTATGCAATTTTACCATTTATTCAAAACTTAGTTGTTGAAAAACATGGATGGTTAAGTTTTAGGGAAATGGCAGATGTAGTGACTATTTCTCAAATGACACCCGGTCCTATAGCATTAAATGGAGCAACTTTTGTAGGCACAAAAATCGCCGGATTTTCAGGTTCAATTGTTGCATCTACAGCAATTATTTTACCACAATTAATAATAATGATTTTACTTGCAAAACTTTATTTTTCAGATAGAGAAATTTCATTTATGACAAAAATTATAAAAGCTTTAAGACCTGCAATTGCTGGACTTATATTTATTGCAACCTTAGATATGATGCACGAATCTATTTTTAATGGTTTGAATTTAGCATTTTCAAATATTTCATATGTTGCATTATTTACTTTTATTGTAGGCTTTATATTATATGTAAAAAAAGTTGAAATGGTTAAATTAATTAGTATAGGTGCTATCTTAGGCATAGTCCTTACGCTTCTGCAGGATATGATGTTTTAAATGCAAAAATCCCCCATTTTTATTTTGGGGGATTTTTAATATTCTGGATACTTTGTGAATATTATCTAAAAGAGAGCAGGTTACAATTGCAAAAATTACAATTGTAACCTAACTACTTATATATATAATAAATTTTATACTATCCTACAAGTTTAATAAATTCTTTCATAAATGCTGGTAAGTCCAATGGACTTCTTGAAGTTACAATATTATTATCTACTACAACTTCTTCGTCTACCCAATTTGCTCCTGCATTTTCCATATCTTTTCTAATTGTAGCTGTTGATGTCATTTTAACACCACTTAGATTTAGTGATTCTACAAGCATCCAACCTGCATGGCATATTGCAGAAATTGGTTTACCTTGTTCATGTAATTCTTTAACAAAATTTACAGTATCCTTAGATCTTCTCATATAGTCTGGAGAAAATCCACCAGGAATAACTACACCATCAAAATCGGAAGCTTTCACATCTTTTGAAGCTACATCACTTTTCTTAACAAATCCTGATTTTGATTTATATTCTTTATCAGCTTCTGTACCTACTAAAACTACTTCATAATCTTCTCTTAATCTATGATATGGAACAATTAACTCTTCATCATCAAATAAATTTTCAATCAAAACTGCTATTTTTTTCATATTTCCTCCATTAATTTTATATAAATGATTGTCTACAAGCTATAAATACCCTTTATAGATAAATAAAAACTATTTTTCAATTCGTTTAATTTTAGATTGCTCATAGACTTCTTCATCTTCAAGGTATAAAGTTATAAAATCCCTTATAAAATATTTATCATGTTTTACATCTTCGAATGTTCTTAGACTTGTATAGCCAGTTCCTCTTTGCAAATAATCATCACTTGCGACTTTATATATTTTTTCATCATCTAGTTCAACCCCATTTATTCTAACTGAAAAAGGAGAATCATTTATCTTTACATTGTGAGAAAATCCTAATGTTCCAAGCACAGTTCCTCTAAACCCTGCTCCTTTACCGCTTTGTCGGATAAATTCATAATCTAAGGATTGTAATATTGCCTTTCTTAAATCTGAGCCTTTAACTGTAAAAATAGTTGGATTTAGTTTTGAAGGGAAATTCTTATGAATACTATATTTTGATACAGGTCTTGTAAGTGGACCTTCGGATATTCCATTATGCATAAATGCAAAATCAACATCATAATGTTTATATAAAGCATCACATAAGAAATTAATCAATATATTTTCTTTGAAAGGATCAAAATCTAAATCATTTACAACTTTAATTTCTTTAGACAAAATTTTTCCCGCTATCTCCATTTTTTCAGAAAAAATCCTATCAAATCTCTCATTTGTAACACTTGGTAAATCTATTTGAATATTTTCAAGTACTTTCAATTCATCTTTATCTACATCAATTGTAATCTTACCAAGAGTTTCACCTTTCCCAGACATAGTATAATTTCCTTCATTTATAATTACATGAGTATGTCCAGATAATATTAAATCGAAATTAAAGAATTCTTTTAGATATTCATCTACAAAATGTCCGCTATGAGATAAAAATATTACATGATCATATTGGCCTTTATATCTTTCAAACTCTTTTTTTAACTCATCAACTGGATTTGTAGCCTGTATATCATTCAATAAATAAAAAGTATTATAGGAAGAATATTTAAGATTATTACTAAAGTATGGAGAAACTCCAAGAATTAAAAATTTAATATCTTTAACTTCAATTATCATTGATCTTTTTAAATTTCTTAGAGGTTTTAATTCACTACTATAAATATTTGAAGATATAATTGGGAATTCTTCATCCATTAATTTTTCTAAATTATATAAACCAAGATCAACTTCATTATTACCAATGGTCATACAATCAAGCTTTGAATCCATAAAGATTTCCATAGCTGATATTCCACCATCAAACTCAACTAATAAACTTGATACATCTAAAAAATCCCCACTATCAAGATATAAGTCATTTTCTTTTTTATTTTCTCTTATATAAGCATGAACTCTTTTAAAAAAATCATAATTACTATGAATATCATTTGTATGATAGATATTTATAATCATAATTCCCCCCCCCTAAAAATTATATAAATCTTCGAATTAAAATTTTATCACTAATTGAATATATAAATCAATCTTCATAAATAAAAAAAGTCCCAGATAAATATCATGGGACTAAATTTTATTTTATTTTATTAGAATTCATCAAAGAATATATGATCTTCACTAACCTTTTTATCAACTAATGATTTTACTATACCTTGAATCATCACTGGAGAACCACATAGATATGCAGAGTATTTTGTATTTTCATCTACATATTTATCTATTGAGTTATTTACCCTACCAGTATCTCCTGTCCATTTATCTGCTTCACTTGGTCTAGATAATGTTGGCATAAATTTGAAGTCATGTAATTTTTCTTCAAACATCTTCATTTCATCTAGCAAGAATAAATCATCTTTTGTTCTTGCACCAAAGTAAAATCTTGCTTTTTTCTTAATATCATTATCAAGCATATGATATAGAATTGATCTTATAGGTGCAAAACCTGTACCAGCTGCAACCATTATGATTTCTTCACTATCATCATCGCTGTAGTAGAAGTCACCAAATGGACCAACTAATGTAGCTTTATCACCTTCTTTTAAGATTTTATGAACATATGTTGAAACTCTACCTTCAAGAACTTGACCAATTAATAATTCAATATGTCCATGGTCATTTGCTGAAGAAGCTATTGAATAAGCTCTATCCCATGATTCATCTTGAGCCATATAATCTTCACCTTTTGGATAAGGTTTAGATTGTAATTGCATAAATTGACCTGGTTTGAAATTAATTGTTTCACCTTCAGGTAATTTAAATCTAATCTTAACAATTCTATCAGTCATAGGAATTTTTTCTACAACTTCAGCTTCAATTTCTTTAACATTGAATAAATCTTCTGGAATTTCGATATCAATATTATTCTTTACTTTTACTTGACAAGCAAGTCTAACATTGTCTTTTTCCTCTTGAGCTGATAAAAATGGTTTTTCAGTAGCTAATACTGGACCACCACCTTCATTTACTTTACATTTACAATATGCACAAGTACCTTTCCCACCACATGCTGATGGTAAAAATATCTTTTCTTGCTTCAATGTATTTAATAAAGATTGTCCACCTTCTACTTCATAATCTTTTTCTTCATTAATATTTAATTTTACAATACCATAATTATTTAAAAATTTATCTGCTAAGCTCAATAGTATAGCAAAAGCTGCTGAAATAAGAGCTATAATCCCGGTTGTAGTTAATACTTCACCCATTTATTTCTCCTTTACTATTGAATTGACACCATACCGGAAAACCCGATAAATGCCATAGCCATAATACCTGTAATTATAAGTGTAATTGGAGCACCTTGTAATCCAGCTGGAATATTTTTTTCTCTAAATTTTTGTCTAATTCCTGCCATACATACGATAGCTAATGCCCAACCTAATCCAGAACCAATACCAAACATTAGTGATTGTAAGAAATTGTAATCTCTAGCAACCATAAATAATGTAACCCCTAAGATAGCACAGTTAACTGTGATAAGTGGTAGGAAAATTCCTAATGCATAATATAGATTTGGAATGTATCTTTCTAAAATCATTTCTAATACTTGTACGAAAGCAGCGATTACTATAATAAATATAATATAACTTAAATATTCTAAACCTAATGATACAAGCAATTGGTTCATAAAATAATTTAGTACAGTTGTAATTGAAAGTACAAATGTTACTGCAAGCCCTAATCCTGCTGCTGTTTCAACCTCTTTAGAAACTGCTATAAATGAGCACATACCTAAAAAGTTTGAAAATATCATATTAGATGTAAATATTGATGCAAAAAATATAACTAAAGGACTAATTTGCATTATTTACCTCCTTTTTTTTCATTTTTATGAATGTAATTGTACATAATCCACATTATAATAGGTAATATGAAAAATGCTCCAGGAGGCATTATCATAAGTGACCATGATGTGAAAGTTTCTGGTAATAATCTTATTCCAAACACTGTACCAAATCCTAATAATTCTCTAATTATAGCTACAGCTAAAAGTACAAGTGTATATCCAGCACCTGCTGCCGCACCATCAATTAAAGATGCTAGGGGCGGATTTGACATAGCAAAACCTTCAGCTCTACCCATTATGATACAGTTTGTTATAATCAAGCCAACGTAAGGTCCGAGTGTTTCAGACATTTCTGGCATGTATGCTTTTAAGAATAAATCAACGATTATTACAAAGAAAGAAATAACAAATACTTGCATAACCATTCTTATGTGATTTGGTGTAATATCTTTTAATACTGATGTTACAAAAGATGATAATCCTGTTGTAAATATTAGAGCAAGTCCCATTACAAGTGAATTTGAAGCGTTATTAGTTACAGCTAAAGCGGAACAAATCCCGATAACTTGTAATAATACTGGATTATCATATAACAATTGGTCTTTAATAATCTTAGTATACTTTGCCATTAATTATCTCCTTGATTTTTTATAAACTCTGCTATATTTGAATCTACTAAATTATAAACAGAACTTGATGTTCCTGTAGCTCCAGAAATCGCATCAACTGTCCCTCTAATATCATCAACTTTAGCACCTCTATACTGTTCTTTATATGCACTTTCAGAAATACGCCCACCAAGTCCTGGTGTTTCGCTTTGCTCTAAAAACTCAATCCCTGTTGTTTCTTTGAAATCAGGAGTTACTCCAATAATACCTTCAATCGGTCCCCATAGACCACTACCTTTAATAGTTAATGCATATGCTTTTACTTCATCATTTTCTTTATAAACATATACCGGTTGATCATTAAATGTCTTTCCTGTTTCTTCAACATTTTTTTCAATTTTATCAACTATATCCTCAGGTGTCCCATCATTTTCTATACCTAAAACATATAGTAATCCTCTCTCTTCTTTTAACTTAGCATTTCTTTCAACTAAAGGTTTTGTTTGTTGATTAATTAAAGCTAAAAAGAAAGTTAATACAGCAGATAGAGCAATCATATAGACTATAGAATATAATATTGATTTTTTGTTAATTTTCATATTATGCTCCCTTCGCTGCTAATCTTTTCTTTTTGTTTCTTTGTTGGAATACATAGTCAATGATTGGAGTAATTACTTCAGCTATTAAAATAGCAAACATCATACCACCTACAAAGGATGTGAATGATCTAATTACAACAACTAAAGAACCGATTAATATTCCATAGAACCATTTAGCTTGTATTTGTTTTGGTGCAGATATTGGATCTGTAACCATAAAGAATGAACCAAATACAAACCCACCCATTAATACTCCATCAATTGGAAGATATACGCTTTGTCCAAAACCAAGTGCTATGAGTATATAGGATGTTGCAAAAAATCCTATAAATGATGCAACAATCATTTCCCATGATGCTACCTTTTTATATATCATATATGCTCCACCTAAAATTATTAGAAAAGTAGATATTTCTCCTATTGAACCTGATATATTTCCAAAGAATAGATTTGTATGTCCTACTAATTGACCTGTATTACGTAAATGTAACATCGGTGTAGCACCACCAATAGTATCTAAACTTGGTGTAATCCATTTAGTGAATCCTGCTAAACCATTTATCAGTTTATCTCCATTTGCAGGAACATTAAAGTGCGTCATTTGTGCTGGGAAATTTAGTAATAAGAATCCTCTACCAACGATAGCTGGATTAAACACATTTTTACCAAATCCTCCAAATACTTCTTTACCAAAAAATATAGCAAAAGCAACACCTACTGCTGACATCCAAAATGGAAGTGATGGCGGCAAAGTAAGTGTAAACAATGTAGCTGTTACCAATGCTGCTTCTGTAATTTGATTCTTCTTGTATAATTTTTTTTCTGATATGTACTCTACTAAAGAAGCTACAATCATATTACAAAGCAATAATGCAAGAACTCTCCATCCAAAAACATATATTGCATATACAACTAATGGAGCACTAGCTATAAGGACAGTTCTCATCATTTTTTGTTTTTTAAAAAACTTCGAATACATTTCCCCCTCCTATGTATTTAATTTAAAGATTTTAATTGATTAATATCTTTATTATAAGTAAAACCATATTCATCAAACTTCTCTAGTAAAATATCCTTATCAATATCTTCTGATACTATTAAATCATCTAAATCACTATAGAAGTCTCTTAGTTTCATATTAATAATGCTAAATAAAATGTCTTTATCCATATTTAAATCCATAAAATCTCCAAATTAGTATTCTTTTATTATAATACCATTATTTTGCAATAGTTTGCAAAAAAATATATATGATATTCATACCATAACTATACCATATATATTTCTAAAATTATTTATCCAATTTTTGTGGATCATTGATGTATCTAAAGAAAACTCTTAAAGCTTTTGCGTAATAATAACCATCACAAATTCTTTCATCAATTACCACTCCAATATTCATTATTTTTACTTCTACAAATTCATCATTTTTCTTAACTATCTTTCTTCCTCTTTTTCCAATTGATACAAATGTACCAACTGTTCCTAAATCATAAATATGATGCAATGCGGCATCAAGACCTATTGAACCTAAATTAGTAATAAACGCTGATGCATGAAATGGACTTGCATCTAAAACTTTTTGAGGCATTAGATTTATTTTGTCTAATGTCTTTAAAGTACCTAAAATAAATCTTAATAAAAATAGTGGTGTATTTTCAAGCGTTTTAACAAATAAATCCGTTTTATTTTTTCCACTTGTTAAAACATTCTTTTCTTCATTAATTCTCTTATCTAAAATATTTTTAATTTCTAAAGGAGTTTCATTACCTTCAAATTTAATTTTTAGAGTAGTTTCTTCAGAGTCTATATCAAAACTTTTTTTAACTGCCATAGAAAATTCAATATCATTTCTTTTATAATGTCTACCACCCATAATAAATTGATTTATTCCAGGCATATCATTGAAAGTTCTAACTAAAGCTGAATATAAAATATGCATATATGAAATTCTTATTCCTTTTTCTTCATATGTCTTCTTAATATAATCATCTAATGGAGATAATTCTATTTCTTGTGTTAAAGAAACCAAAGCATCATATCTATACTTCATAATAAGTGGTATAAATCTCATAAAAGCATCCACCTTTATTGGTTCTCCATCTTTTCTTTTAAATATCATATATTCTCCTGTCTAATAATTGCAAATTAAATAATAATTATTCTTATATATTATATTATAAAGGAAAAAATATCAATCAATTCATTATCAAAAAAACAAATCTACTAAAACTGATGTATATTAACAAAATGTAATAATTGAAACCCTTTTATCATTTAATTTTTATTCCTTATTTTTTAAATTCGTAATCTTTTTACCGCCTATTATATCGCCATTCTTCCCTATATTTAACTGCTTTTATTAATTAATTAATATCTTCTATTTTAATGAAATTTTATATAATGGTTATAAATCTGATAACGTATTGCATAATTAGTTTTAATTTTAAATTTAAATGTTGACAAGATTTATTTTTACTTATATACTTAAATCAACAAACGCAACCGTTTTCATAGGTTGCAAATTCATAGGAGGAAATATGAAAAAAACTAAATTAATATCATTATTACTAGCTTTAGTTTTAGTATTTGTAGCTTGTTCACCAAGTGGTGGAAGTGAAAAAGAAACTAAAGACGAAGGTGGAAATTCAGAATCCATCAAGGCAGAAATTACAGTTCAAGCTGAATCAGGCTGGAAAGCATACTATGAAGAAGCAATTAAAAGAGTATTAGAAAAACATCCTGAATCAAAAATCGATATTATTGAATCTGGATCATTTGATCATATAGAGATTATCGATAATACAGATGCAACAAACGCAGACGTAGCTGATGTATTTTCTCTACCTGCAGACAGATTTACTAACTATGCTGAAAACCAAGTTTTAGCAGCTTTACCTGCAGCTGAAATGGCAGAAGCTCTAGGTGGTTTTGGTAATATTGATGAAGGTTTGACAGGAAATTTCAAAATTGGAGATGATTATTTAGCATTCCCAATGAATATAGAAACATTAATAACATTTATCAACACAAAAAATGCTGAAAAAGCTGGTATTGATGTAACAAAACCTATTGAATTAACAGAAGTTAAAGATCCTGCAACAGTATTACTTCCATTATTCGATGCATGGTTTGGTGTAGCACCAAATAATGCTGGTGGAATTGAATTACTAGCTGAAGACGGTGAAAAATTCATGTCAACATACACATCTGAGTATGCAGGCTTAAACGCTGATCAAAAAGCAGTATTTGATGCAATATATAACTATTGGAAATTACACAACGACTCTAAAACTCCTCTATTCGATGCTGATGCTGGTTGGGGTTATATAGATGAACAATTCACAACAGGTGGAAATGGTGTTATTAGATTAGAGGGTCCATGGGCTACATCAGGTGATGGTGTTATAGCTAAAGAAATCCAAGCTGGTAATGTATCAGTTCATCCAATTGGACAAATTACAATAGCTGGTAAACCTCTAACACATTGGCAAGGTGGATGGACTCTAGTAGCTAACTCAAGAATTGAAGATGATGCTGATAAAATGGCATTAGCAGTAGAATTAATTAAAGAAATCGTTAATCCAGAACATGCAGTTGATTTCTACAAAGCAACTGGTAAAATTTTAGAAAATGTACCAGCTGAAACATATCAAAATTCTGACTTATCTGATATAGATAAAGAAGTAATTACAAATGTTTTAGAAAGTTACAAAGTATCACCAGCAAGACCATTATTTAAAGAATATGGAGAAGTTTGGGATACATGGAAAAATGCTGTATTATCATGGAATACTGTAAATCCAGCAAATGCTGAAGCAGCTTACAATGAATTAAAAGCTTCATTTGAATCAATGATGCAACAAATTGAACAATAATAAATATTAGAAGTTAATATTTTTAGAATAGCCAAAACTGTAGTTTTGGCTATTCTATTATAAAATAGTTAAAGGTGCGATATGAAATCAAATAATAAAATTTTAAATAAATATATCTATAGACTTTTAATCATTTCATTTTTAATAATATTTGTGAATTCACTAGAATCACTTATATACGCTAAAAGTAATGAATTATTAAACAGCTATTTAAAATTGAATCCTAGTTCAACCGCAAATGATTATTTAAATATTGTACTTACTAATTATTTCGCATCTATTATAGAAACGGTTATTATAACTATTTTTACAGTATTTACTTATAAAAAATTTGGAATTACAAAACTTTATAAATTTATATTTGGTGCAATTATATTCTTAAGAATATTCAATACAATTTTAAAATTTAACTTTTCTTCTGTATTTTATTATTTAAGTAATATTCTTTATATTATATTATTAGTCTTAATAGTAACTGCACCAATAACAAAAAGGAAGGTTAATAATGGGTTACTCTAAAGAGATTTTTGATAGCGTTGGTAGAAGCTATCCTAGAAAAAATCAATATATAATTGATTTGATCAATGCCTCCCCTTCTGATAAGAAAAATATCGACAAAAATTCACATCCTTATATTAAACAATTAAAAGAATATGAGGAAAAAGAAAAAAACTTTTTATCACAAATAAATAGTGAGGCAAAAGAAAAGTTTTCAAATATTAAAGAAAACAAAATAAAAAAACTTGAAGAAGATTTATATAAGGCTCGAAAAAAAGTATCATTTTATGAAAAATATGTGGACTTAACCTATGATGCTCAACTCGAACATGATATAGCTCAAAGACAGTTGATGCATATTCCAGAAATAATTCAAAACGAAAAAGAATTACAAGATAAATTACTTGATAGAACTAATGAGTTATCAAAAATTACTCAAGCTGAAATAGATAATTCTCAAAAAGAAATCGAATCTAAAACAAATGAAAGAAATAAAATTTTAGATCAAGAATTAAAAGAATTAAATAGTAAGTATAAAGAAGGTATAATCTCTAAAAAAGCGCTTAAATCAGAAATTAAAGCTAAAAAAAGAGCTGCAAAAGAAGATATTACATCTTATACTTATTTAAATAGAAAAAAAGCTATAGAAGAAGATATCAAGAATATAAAACACCATATTAAAATTGATTATAAATCTAAATTAAATGTATTAAATTCTGATATTTCTGACATAAGAAGAAAGACACCTCAAGAAGTTGAAAAAACAAAACCTATATTATCATATTTTACATTTTTAATCCCAGGTCTTGGTCAACTATTAAATAAGCAATATGAAAAGGCTATTCTTTTCTTTATTGGAACATTATTTATATATTTTGCTGCCATTCCATATTTCTTAGGATTTGGTAATTATCAAGGAAGTGGATTTTCTGGACTTTTCACTCTTGCTGAAGGTGGAGCTAGACTACATAGATCAATTATATTTATGATTGAAGGTGTTATATCTATAATGTTAATACTAATTTCATTATTGATATTCTATGTATCCTTTAAAGATGTAAATAAAGTCGAAAAAGATATGATTAAAGGAATTAGAAAGAAATCTTGGTTTGAAACAAAAGAATCTATATTTAATGATGGATTCCCATATTTGGTTATATCACCAGCAGCAATAGTTGTTTTATTTATAGTACTTGTACCAGTATTTACAACTATTCTAATATCATTTACGAATTATGATCCAAATCACCAAGCAAAATTCCAATGGTTTGGACTTTCAAACTATAAATTATTATTAACAGGTCAAGGTGTAGCCGGTAAAGCATTCTGGCCAATTGTATTATGGACACTAGCTTGGACCTTGTTTGCTACAACACTTGCTATATTTATAGGATTCTCATTATCAATTATAGCTAATAATGACAGAATCAGATTTAAAGGTGTATTTAGAACTATTTACATTTTACCTTGGGCGGTTCCTGCATTTATTACAATTATGTTCTTCTCACAAATGTTTGCTAGAAATGGTCCAATACCACAATTAGTAGAAAGCATTTTTGGAATAGCTCTTGATGTAAAGAATAATCCAACGCAAACTCGTATAGCCCTTATATTATTACAAGGATGGTTAGGTTCTGCCTATATATTCTTGTTATCAACAGGAATATTACAAGGTATTCCTCATGATTTATATGAAGCAGCAGAAATAGATGGTGCTACAGGATTTAAAAAAACTTGGAATATTACAATTCCATTAGTACTATATCAAACTGCTCCATTACTAATAGGACAATATACATTTAACTTTAATAACTTCTCCATTATTCATTTGTTTAATGGTGGTGGTCCTTTTGTACCAACAACTTATGGTAATGTCGCTGGTTCAACAGACTTGCTAATTTCCTATATTTATAAACTAACTATAAATAGTAATTATCAAGCTATGGGTGCCGCTGTAACAGTTATTATATCCTTAGCATTAATGTTCTTTACATGGTTAGGATTCAAAGATATGAAAGCATTTAAGGAGAGTTAATATGTTTAAGAAAAAGAAAAATAAGAATTCAAATTTATATTTATCTGATAAACAACCATTAAACACAGTTGGTAAAATTATGCTTGTTCTTTCATATGCGATACTTATAGCTTGGGCAATAATTATTATTTGGCCTCTTACAATAATGATTATTTCATCCTTTAATGGAAATCAAGGACAATATATTTCACTACAATCAAAGTTTATATTTTCATTAGATAATTTTAGATATTTATTTGAAAAGACAAAATTCTTACTTTGGGTTAAAAACACAATAGTAATAGCTATTATAACAGCACTTGTTACTTTAATAATAGTTTCATTTACAGGTTATGCTTACTCAAGATATAGATTCAAAGGTAAAAGAATTTCTTTAATGGGAATTATGCTTATACAAACAATACCTACATTTGCAGGTATTACCGCATTCTACGCTATGCACTCAATCATATCTGGTGTAGTGCCAGTGTTTAGTAGAACAGCTATGTTAATTATGATATATGCAGGTGGTGGTATAGCTTCGAATACATTTATACTTAAAGGATATATTGATTCAATTTCTAAAGAACTTGATGAAGCAGCAAAAATAGATGGTTGTTCAAACTTCCAAGTTTATAGATTAATCATTATGCCAATTGCAAGACCTATGCTTGCTATTATAGCTCTTTGGTCATTTATAGGACCTTTTATGGACTATATGTTACCAGCAATTATGTTAACTAATATTGACCAATATACTTTAGCAACTGGTTTGCAAACACTTATAGCAGACGTACGTACAATGAATGCACCTGCATTTGCTGCAGGAGGACTTTTAACAGCAGTACCTATTGTAATATTATTTATGTCATTACAAAATCAATTAGTTTCAGGCTTAAGTGCTGGTTCAGTTAAAGGTTAGGAGGGAAAATGAAAGTTACATTAAAAAATTTAGGAAAAAAATATGAAGGTAGAGAAAACTTTACTATTAGACATATAGATTTAACTATTGAAGATAAAGAATTTTTAGTTATTTTAGGCCCTTCAGGTTGTGGAAAATCAACTCTTCTACGTATGATAGCTGGACTTAACTCAATAACTGAAGGAGAACTAATTTTTGGTGATAAATTAATGAATAAAGTTCAACCAAAAGATAGAGATATACCGATGGTATTCCAATCCTATGCCCTATATCCACATTTAACAGTTTATGACAATATGGCATTTTCATTAAAAATGCAAAATGAAAGAAAAGAAATTATACACAAAAGAGTTACTGAAGCAGCAGATATTCTACAATTAAATGATTATCTATATTCTAAACCATCAGATATCTCTGGTGGACAAAGACAAAGGGTTGCTTTAGGTCGTGCTATGGTTAGAAAACCTGGCGTATTCTTGATGGATGAGCCATTATCAAACTTAGATGCTAAACTTCGTGAACATATGAGAGTTGAGCTTGTAAGACTTCACAAACAATTAGGAACAACTTCTATTTATGTTACACACGACCAAACAGAAGCTATGACTATGGCAGATAAAATTTTACTTTTAGATAAAGGTAAAATACAACAATTTGGTGCTCCAGAAGAATTCTACAATAAACCTGAAAATCTATTTGTAGCTGGATTTATAGGATCACCTACAATGAATGTTTTCAAAGGATCTATTGTAAACGGAAAATTCATATCTGATAATGGTCTAATTAATGTAGAACCAAAAGAAGAAGATGTAAAATCTCTTAAGGCATATGAAGGTAAATCAGTATTTTTAGGAATAAGAGCTGAAAGATTTATAGCAGGAAAATCAGAAAATTCATTCCCTGCTAGAATAGATGTTATTGAAATGTTAGGTAAAGAAAAAATATTATACGTTAAGATGGATGATGATACTGAAGTAGTAATATCTCAGCCAGGTCACTATGAATATGAAGTTGATGAAATTCATAATTTCTCATTTGATTTAGATGCACTACATTTCTTTGATGGTGAAACTACACAAAGAATAAATTAGGTGATAAATATGAACAGAAAAGTAACCATAAGAGATATTGCTTATTTATCTGGCGTTAGCATTTCAACTGTATCGAGAGTAGTGTCAGGCAAAGCTAATGTTAGTGAAGATACTAGAAAAGCTGTTCAAGACGCAATCAAAAAAACTGGTTATGAACCAAATTATACTGCTAGAGCATTAGCTACAAAAAGTGCTGATACGGTTGGTGTTATAATAGACAGAGTTCCTTCAAAAGGGTTAAATAACACATTCTTTATAGACTCAATCCAATCTATTGCAACAACTTTAAATAAATATAATAAAGACATGTTATTAGTTTTTTCAAGCAGTGATAAATCTGATGAAGATATAAAAGTGAAAAAACTTATTCAGTCTAATAAAATTGATGGTATAATCAAATTATCTGTTCAAAAAAATGATAAGACTTTACAATATTTATCCGAAACTGAAACCCCTACTGTACTTGTAGGTAGAACTGATTTGAAAAATATAATCAGTGTAAACAATGATAATATTAAAGCTATGAAACAAGGTGTTAATCATCTAATTTCAAAAGGAATGAAAAAAATAGCCTTTGTATCAGGTAGTCCAGAATATCTTGTAACCGTAGATAGAACAACTGGTTATAAATTAGCTTTAGAAGAAGCTGGACTTGAATATAACGACGATAATATATTTTATACTAGCTTTGATATAGATAGTGGTTACTATATAGCTGATGAATTATTAAAAGCTGATTATGAAGCTGTAGCTTGTACAGACGATTCTATCGCATTTGGTATTTCAAAAAAATATACCGAACTTGGTAAATATATTGAAATCTTAACATTCAATAATAGCTATTTAGCTGATTTTTCAGATATTCCATTTACTAGTGTTGATATTAATGCTAGTGAACTGGGAAGACAATCTGTAGAATTGCTTTTGAACAATAATAAAAATGTAAAAGAAATGTTAGTTGAAACTAAATTAATAATTAGGAGTTAGTATGTTAGACGAAAGATTTAACTTTCAAAAAATAAACGAAAATAGAACTGCCGGTGTTCTATTGCATATTTCTTCTCTACCAGGACCATATGGTATAGGTACTCTTGGAGAAAATGCAAGAAGATTTGCTGACTTCCTTGTGGAGTCTGGACAATCATATTGGCAACTACTTCCTGTAGGTCCAACTAGCTATGGAGATAGTCCATATCAATCATTTAGTTCTTTCGCTGGTAATCCATATTTTATAGATCTTGATTATCTAAAAAATGACGGACTACTAACTGAAGAAGAGCTTGCTCCATTAAACGAAAATCTAAATCCTGAATATATAGATTATGGTCGTTTATATCATGAAAGATTTGATATTTTAAAGAAAGCTTTTAGTAGATTTGATATAGATTCAAAAGACTTTTCAAGTTTTGCAAAAAAAGAATCAATCTGGCTAAATGATTACGCTCAATTTATGGCTCTAAAAAACTATCATGGCGGAGTTGCATGGCAAAAATGGGAAGATAAATATAAACATAGAGATGAACAAGCTCTTGAAGAATTTGAACAAGATAATTGGGAAGAAATTACTTTCTATATGTTTATACAATATATATTCTATAGACAATGGGAAGCTTTAAAAGACTATGTTCATGGTAAAAATCTAGAACTAATTGGTGATATTCCAATATACGTAGCTGAAGATAGTGCAGATGTATGGGCAAATCCAGAAATTTTCAAGCTTGATCCAAATCTTACACCCAAATATGTAGGTGGAGTTCCACCAGACGGATTCTCAGAAACTGGACAATTATGGGGAAATCCTATTTATGACTGGGAAAAGAATAAAGAAACCGGATACAAATGGTGGATTGAAAGAATTAGAGCTTCATTCAAACTTTTCGATGTTATAAGAATTGATCATTTTAGAGGATTTGAATCCTACTGGGAAATTCCCTATGGAAGTGAAACAGCTGTAAATGGGCAATGGGTTGACGGTCCTAAATATGATTTATTTAGAGCAATCAAAGGAGAACTTGGTGAATTACCAATCATTGCTGAAGATTTAGGTCTTATGACAAAAGAAGTATATGAACTAAGAAAAGAAACTGAATATCCAGGAATGAAAATTATTCAATTTGCATTCAATCCAGAAATGAATAGTGAACACATTCCTCACAACTATTCAACAGACTATGTTGTATATGCAGGTACCCACGACAACGAAACTCTTCAAGGTTGGTTAAACTCAACAGATGAAGCAACAGTTCAAAGAGCTGTTGAATACGCTGGTTTAACTCATGAAGAAGGCTATAATTGGGGAATAATTAGACTTGCTATGACTTCAGTTGCAGACACTGCAATATTCCAATTACAAGATATCCTAGGACTAGACAATTCAGCACGTATGAATACACCTAGTACATTAGGTAACAACTGGAAATGGAGAACTTTAGAAATTCCTTCTAAAGAAATTGCAGAAAGATTATGTAAATATACAAAAAATAGTTCTAGATTAAATAAAAAATAATATAAAAATGGTGTCAGCTATAAGGTGACCCCAAAAAGTTGGACTCTATACCAGAGACATTTAGAAATATTTGTCTCTGGTTTTTTGTAGTCCTAATATTTCCCCTAGGGGAAATCGCAGCTAAGCTGCATTTAATTTTCTGTATTCAACTGGACTTAAATATCCAAGTTTTTCCTTTATTCTATCTTCATTGTAATATTTTATATATTCTTCAATCGTTTTTTTTAGCTCGCTAAATGATTTAAATGTTCTTCCATAGTAAATTTCTTGTTTTAATATTCCGAAAAAATTCTCCATAGGAGAATTATCTAAGCAATTTCCTTTTCTTGACATACTCTGTAAAATTCCGTTATTTTCTAATTTGCT
>NZ_AUHK01000025.1 GCF_000423145.1 Helcococcus sueciensis DSM 17243
AAAATATCTGCAAATTTTTAACAAAATTTGACAGTGTATTAATAATGTGTAAAATTAAGTTAAGCTTCATTTCTTAAGAAATGAATATCTATTGATACAAAAAATGTATCAACCCATACCCTTTAATATCAGGAAATAGGTTGATACACAAAATTATTTACAGACCCACCTGTTGCTACTAAAACAGGAATGATTGGCACAAACACATCACCAAATGTTCTAATAGCACGCTTAAATGCATTTGAATCTTTTGAAGATTTTTTCTTCATTTCTTCCTTGCTTGACTCAATTAATTCATACTTTGTCACTTCATCATATACCTTATTGACTACCCCTGTACCAAGGATTAGTTGGTATTGGCCAGAGTTGTAAAATGAACCCTTAACAGCTTCAATCTTATCTGCCTTATCTTGGTCTATTTTATCCTTATCTCTAACCATTATTCTCAATCTGGTTGCACAATGGGCAACAGAATCAATATTTTCTTGTCCACCAACAGCATCAATTATTTGACCTGCGACTTTTTTGTAGTCCACAATATCCTCCTATTTATGTAAATTTTAATATTATTTGATAAAACGGAACCGGTTCCTAATGTTGACTATAGTATACCCCTATTTTTTACAGATGTCAATTATTTAATCTTTTAAATGTGTTATAATTTTAAAGTATAGGAAGGTGACAGTATGGCAACTATAAATGATATAGCAAAATTGGCCAAGGTATCTAAAAGTACCGTTTCAAGGTATTTAAATAATGGGTCAGTTAGCAAAGAGACATCTAAAAAATTAGAAAAAATAATAAAAGACCTAGATTATAAACCAAACTCCTTTGCTCAGAGCTTAAAGGCAAGTAAAACAAATATCATAGGGACAATTATTCCAAATTTTATTGGTTTTTCAAAAAATATTACTTTGACAGCGATAGACTCGGAACTTAAGAAGAATGGAATGACAGCTTTTATAGCTAATTCTGGCGACGATATTGATACAGAAATTGATATTATTAATAATATGGTAAAGCAAAAAGTTGACGGCATACTTTTGTTTGGTTCTGAAATTACAGAAAAACATATAAAAATTTTTGAAAATATTGATATACCTATTGTAGTTATAGGTCAACAAGTTGACCAGGCTTATTGTGTATTTCACAATGACTACAAGGCTGGAAAGCTCATAGGACAGCACATAAAAGATTTAGGCCACAAAAAGATAACTTATTTTGGTGTTGGAGATTATGATAAGAGTCTTTACCAAAGATATCTAGGTATGAAAGAAGTTTTGGGCGACGAGTGCGAAGTTATCTACCATGAGTTGAATTTTAATGTGGAAGATTCTTATGTAGAATTATTGAACACTTACGAGAAAGACAAATCCACCTATTATGTTTGTGCAACTGATAATATGGCTTATGGGATTATCCAAGGTTTTAGAAAGCTTGGACTTTCAGTACCAGGAGATGTGTCTATATCAGGTTTTGGTAACTATGATATAAACAATATAATGAGTCCCCTACTCACCACTGTAAACTTTGATTATACAAAAATAGGAGAAATCGCCGTGGAAAAATTGTTGAAACTTGTAAATAACACAAAAACAGAAAAGGCTACTATGTTAGATTGTAATTTAATAAAGAGAGAATCTACTAAGGCAGTGTAATATCGTATATATAGCAAAAAGACACACTATTTTATGGTAGTGCGTCTTTTATTATTTTCTTTTTATTCAATATTCCAAGTTATATCAATATCTTCACTGATTTCTATATCTTTTGCATCAATTTCAATATCATATGAGCGTGCCATACTTATAGAGTCATAAGCGATCATATCCATTCCGACTTTATCGAATGAATAGTCGATGCTTCTTATATCTAAAAGTTTTACTCCTGAGGTCTTGGCAATTATATTAGCCTTTCTTCTAGCCTGTTCTACTGCTTTTGTTAGGGCTTCTTCCTTATATTTTACTTTGTCTTTTAAATCATATTTCACAAAAAATTCCACGTCTAAGTAACTTTTTGATACCTCATAAATTAATTCGCCTAAGACTTCATTGTCATTTGCAAATTCAATAAATGAATCGTGCTTATATCTGTATCCTACTAATATCCTTTTACTTGTACTATCTTCTTTTTCTTTGTATTCATATTCTGGTTCAACTGATAAAAAATCAGTTTTTAATTCCTTCCTATCAAATCCAACTTTCTCTATCAAGTCTTTTATTTTTAGAGTAAGTTCTGCAGATTTTCTAACTGCCTCTTCATATTCTTTGCATACTTGGGAAGCACGTAGCTTAAATATTATTAAGTCTGGTCTTACAAATATACTTGTTTCACCAGTTACTCTTAAAGTTTTCATTTGATTTCTAAGTAATTTTTCCATGCTAACTCCTTTAAATTATTCTTCTTATAAAGAAGATGTACCCAATATTTAACAATTACCGTATTATATCTTTACTTAGATCCTATTTATCTTATACTTTATTTGTAATAATTTTATTTTTATCTTTATATATTTATCCTTATATTAATTCCATATTTAAATTCGTTCCCAATTATTTTTAACCAATGCTGCAAGATTTTCTTTATTGTCTTTGAAAATTCTACCAGTCATTGGAACTTCATAGGATATATTTTTACCCAGATGGTCAAAACTGATAATTGACTTATTTGTCTTATTATTTATTTCAAAATTCTCTATTTCACTTTCAGGGAATAGATAAAAGTCCGTTCTCGTAGAATTAGATATTTCTTTTTCATAGATTCCCTTGTTATCAAAGACTAAAATAAAAGTCCTTGAATTATCAAATATATAATATAATTTACTTAAAAGTATTTTCAAAATATTTTTACCAAGGCTGTTGTGCTTGAATCCCACAAGATAACTTTTTTCTTTTCCAAATCTATTTACTACACTCTCTTTTATTTCTTCCCTACTATTCATTAATAATCCCATATTTTCTCCTATTTAAATATAAATACTTCTTTGATATCCTTATCTAAAACCTTGCAAATTTTATAAGCCGTCTCTAATGTAGGGCTTATAGAGTTATTTTCATAAGCCATTATAGATCTTCTCTTTAAACCAACCGCTTTGGCCAACCTATGTTGGGACAAGCCTTTTTCTTTGCGAAATTCTGCTATCTTGTTTTCTATAATTACTTCCATGATTTAGTCCTTTGGTGTCTTGTTTAGTATTTTTGATTGATGTCTGGACTTTACTATCTTTGATATCTTGAATTGACTCAAATCCCTGTGATTGTGTTTTTTTATTTCAATTTTGAATTACTTCAATTTTAGTTTATCGACAATCTTAAGTGTATTTTGGTTACATTTATAGTACCATTTAAATGTCTAGTTTGTAAAGCGTAATGTGAATAGTTGAAATTATTTAAGATTTTTAATTTATTTTTTGAAACGCTTTTATACAAGTATGTGTATCAAATAACTATAGATTTATAATCACATAAACAAAACCACCTCAAAAAAACCACTTTCTAATTGAACTTTTTTGAGGTGGTTATTATTTTAATATTTATTCGATTATTTCAAAATCCTTGAATAAAATTTCTTAATCAATACTAATTAGCATTTTTAGTTATAGGCTTCTTAACTACATTGGTCAGTATTATAAATATAAAACTGAATCCTAACATTATTAATATATTCGGCATGAGTTCTGAAATATTTTTTCCTTGGTCTATTAAACTATTATTTAATACATAATAGTAATTTGGAAATATTCTAGCTATTTTTAAAGTTGCTTCTCCTAAAAACTCCATAGGAACAAATACTCCAGATAAAAATGATGATCCTAAAACTAGTATATTTATCACCACTGATAAAGAATTTGAGTCTTGGAACAACTTTCCAATTAACATACTTAAAGTCACAGCAGTTATCATAAATATAAATGAGTTAAAGGCAGCTAAAAGAAATACTTGATTGAATTCAAAATCTTTAACTAGTACTATACATATTATAATGTATAATAGCCAAAATATTATCCCAAAGACCAAATGACCTAATGTCAATATTAGATTTGTCTTTTTTTCTGATTCAGCTGATACTCTTTGTCTTTTGTTGACCGTTTCTTTATAATAACTTGACATAACAAGTGTAACTACAAGTAATATTTGTGACAATAAAGGATAAGACATAAAGTTAAAATAAAATCTTGAGTTGCTTTCGTCTCCACTAGCTTGTTTCATATCATTTATTTTTTGAACTTTTATAGTTTTATCTAAATCACTATTAGCATATTTTATGGAATCTTCTAATTCATAACCATTATCATTATATTTATATACTTTGTCTATAAATTCATTTACTCTTTGTTTTACTAAAAATGAATACATACTTTTTGGTGATGATTTATATATAATTTCTTTAGTATTTTCAAAGTCTTCAGGTATTACGACTATAGCATCTATTGCCCTATAGAATAATTCATCATCCAAGTTTTCCTTATCTAAATCACTTACGATTTTTTCTTTTTTTCCTATATAGTCTACTAATGCTTTAGATATTTGGCTATTACTTTTATCTTCAACGTAAACTTTATTCTTCACTTCTGAATAATTTGTATCCGTATTTGAAGAATTAGAATTTATAAAAAATATAGATATGGATAAGAATATTATTGTATATAAAAGGATTGAAAACTTATGCTTTTTAACTATTTTGAAATAATTCTTAAAGATGTTCATAACGTTTCCCCCTTGTAAATACTAAAGTTAACATTATGAAAACAAATGTTACCAATCCTAAACACATTATATTTTGATAGAATCTAGTCATATCACTGTAATAATACATAGAATATAAAGCATCCGTAATTATAGAAACCGGATTAATTTTATTTAATATTGGAATATTTCTCTGTATTAAAATTTTAATATCTGAAACCATCATACCAGCCATAAAACTCATGAGCATTGTAAGACCAATACCAATTCCTTCTTTTTTATTAATATCAGCCTTAACTCCAGTAGCTATCAGTGTTCCAAAACTTACACCACATAAACCTGACAATAAAGTTAAGAGTATGAGACCTGGATAGTTATTTCCAAACTCTATATTTAATAAATATTTTAGTACCAATATTGTTATAATTAACACTATAGTGTTAATTATCCATGCTACAAGTAAAGCAGATAATAATTTAGTTTTAATATTAGATGGCGACATAACATTTCTTTTCGCAACTGTAGATAAATTAGCTTCATATTGATAGATTACAAACATTCCCCACATATATCCATACAAAGCTTGCATACCAATTAATGTATAAAAATATGTGTTTACTAAGTTCATATTTTTATTGGATTCATCTTTAATATAATCATTTATCCCAATTAATTCATTTATATTTGCATTAGAATTCTTTTCTAATATCCTATAAATTGTTTCGCTATTTTGAATAAAAGATTTCATCACAGATGTGACTATCGAAGACTTAAATCCCTCATCTTTTACAAGCACATCATCTACTTTTCTAATATAAGCATTGTGCTTATCAAGGTTTACATCTTTATTATCACTAACTTTATCGATTTTAAATATTTTTTCTTTCTCAACACTATCAAAAAATAATTTTATATTCTCATCTTCATATAAATCTTCATTTACCAATACATTTACGGGTTCTAACTCTAGCTGTTCATTCAAATTACCAAATGCTAGTTTGAATAAAACACCTAAAATTATAGGAAAGAAAAGACTCCAAAATACTAAGGCTTTTTGTCTTAATAATATTTTAAATGTATTTTTAAGAACATGTCCAAACATATTAGTCCCTCAATTCTTTTCCAGTTAGATCTAAAAACACATCGTTTAAGGTAGGTTTAGAAGAAGATAATGATTTGTAATTAATGTTTTTATTTTTCAAAAAATCAATAAGATTTATTAGATTATATTCACCATGTTCAAATTCAACATAGCAAGTATTATTGTCATATTCAACATTTACAACATGGTCAATATTTTTTATTTCATCAATAAAGCTATTACTCAAATCATCACTTTCAAAACTAATCTTTTCTGATAAATTAATAGAATTTTTAAGTTCTTCACTTGTTCCTTTAGCAATTACTTTTCCTTTGTCTAAAATTACAATATCATCACAAATTAAATCTACTTCTTCCATATAATGAGATGTATAGATAATGGTGGCACCTTCTTCATTTAACTTCTTAATTCCTTCTAGTATATTATTTCTAGATTGAGGATCTACGGCTACTGTAGGTTCATCAAATATAATTAGTTCTGGTTTATGAGCTATTCCACATGCTATATTCAATCTTCTCAATAAACCACCGGATAATTGTTTTGGATAAAATTTTACAAAATCATTTAATCCTACAAGATCTATAACTTCATCAACTAATACTTTTCTTTTTACTTTATCTTTAATATATAGTCCACAAAAATAGTCTATATTTTCATTAACTCTTAGTTCTTCAAAGACTCCTACATCTTGAAAAACAACTCCAATCTTACTTTTAATATCATATTGATCAGGATCCATTTCTTTACCAAATATCTTTACTGAACCTTCATCAAATGATAGTAGGGATAATATACAATTAATTGTTGTTGATTTTCCAGATCCATTTGGTCCTAAAAGTCCAAGTATTTTACCTTTTTTTACTTCTAAATCTAAACCATCAACAGCAGTTAAGTTTTTATACTTTTTTACAAGGTTTTTAACTTCAACAACATTTTCCATAGTACCCTCCTACCGAAATTATACAAAATTTAGTAGTATATTTAAATAAAAAATAGAGCATTAAAAACCCTGCTATGTATCACCATAGCAGGGTTCCAGTTAAAATTACATCTTAATCATATAATATATTATATTAATTTATTTTAATCGATTCTATTAATCAAATTTAATGAAAGATCCATCATTTGCAGATATGATTACATCTTCTCCATCTTTCACATCAACTTCATATACTAAAACACCATCATCTGTATGAAGATCCCATCCTTCTACATTATTAGCTTTAGCTTGTTTTAACGCTTCTTCTATAGCTTTTTCTGGACTTACAATCTTATCTAAACTGATACTAATATCATCTTTATCTATATCATCATCTGCTTCAGATTTTTGTTCAAGTATATTTTCTGTTTCTGCATCAATTTCTAATTTATATTCTTTATTATCTTTCCAACCTTCTATTTCGTAAGTATATTTTCCATCGTCTTTATCAAAATCAATCTGTGTTATATTTATTTCCTTATCACCAAATTTTTCATAAAATATTTCCACCGCTCTATTTATAGTTACTTTAGCAGTTTCACTTTGATTTTGAGTATTATCATTAGTTTCTGTTTCTAAACTTGATTCTACTTTTGTCTCTGTAGCTGTTTCTAATTTTGTTTCAGTTTGATTCTGAGTTCCGTTAGAACATGCTGCCAACACAAGTACTCCTGATAATAATAATGTTCCTAATTTTATTTTTTTCATCATAAAAAATCCTCCTTTTGTTTCAATATCATATATACCCAGTATTTCTTCTTCTACTCTTTAAACTAAATTGCGTCTATTTGTGTATTATACTCATATTAAAAGGATTAATATTTTTAATTAATAAATCAATTTATTCTTTTCAATTTTTCAATAGCTCTCAAAATATTAATTTCTGCACTATGGAATTCTATTTTAGAATTTTTCTCTTTTTCACTACGTTTAATTTCAGCTTCGGCTCTTTTTACAGCTTTTATGTCTACATCCTCAGGTCTTTCTGCTTCATGGACTAGTATAAGAACTTCATTTTCTTCCATACGAACAAGTCCTCTTGTTACAACTACATCTTCATCCTTACCACCAGGTTTTCTAAACTTTAATATACCAGGATAAACAGATGCTATGGTATTTCTATGATCCGCGAGTATTCCTGTATATCCTTCTTCTGTTGGAAACATAACATGTTCACATGGACCTTCATAAAATATATGATCTGAGGCGTATAGTTTTAAAATAAAAGTTTTCATAAAATCACCTAATTTTCTGATTCAAGTTGTTTTGATTTTTCAATTACTTCTTCAATTGTTCCCACGTTGAAAAATGCAGCTTCTGGATATTCATCCATTTCTCCATCTAAAATTGCCTTAAATCCTCTAATTGTATCTTTTAATGGAACATATTTACCATCCATACCTGTAAACTTCTTAGCTACATGCATTGGTTGTGAAAGGAATCTTTGAATTCTACGTGCCCTATTTACAATTTTTCTATCTTCTTCAGAAAGTTCATCCATACCAAGTATAGCGATTATATCTTGTAATTCATTATATTTTTGTAATGCTTCTTGAACTCTTCTTGCTGTTTGATAATGTTCCATTCCTACAATTTCTGGCTCTAATATTCTTGACGTTGAATCAAGTGGATCTACTGATGGATAAAGACCTTGTTCTGCAACCTTTCTAGATAATACTGTGGTCGCATCTAGATGTGTAAATGTAGTAGCTGGAGCCGGGTCTGTTAAGTCATCAGCTGGTACATAGATTGCTTGAACCGATGTAACAGAACCATTTTTTGTAGAAGTTATTCTTTCTTGTAATTGTCCCATTTCTTCTGAAAGTGTAGGTTGGTAACCTACAGCAGATGGCATACGTCCTAATAAAGTAGAAACTTCAGAACCTGCTTGAACAAATCTAAATATATTGTCTATAAATAGAAGTACATCTTTATTTTCTTGATCTCTAAAATATTCTGCCATAGTAAGTCCTGTTAGGGCAACACGCATTCTTACTCCTGGAGCTTCATTCATTTGTCCAAAGACTAAAGCCGTTTTATCTATAACTCCAGACTCTTTCATTTCAAGCCATAAGTCATTACCTTCTCTGGATCTTTCACCTACTCCAGTAAAAATAGAATAACCACCATGTTCTTGTGCTACATTATTGATAAGTTCTTGAATTAATACTGTTTTTCCAACACCAGCACCACCGAAAAGTCCAATTTTTCCACCTTTTGGATATGGTTCAAGTAAATCTATAACTTTGATACCAGTTTCAAGTATTTCTACTGCTGGTGATTGATCTTCAAATTTTGGTGCATCTCTATGAATTGGCCATCTCTTTGCATTTGATGGAACTTGTTCTCCTTTATCAATTGGATTGCCAAGTACATTGAACATTCTTCCAAGAGTTGAAGCGCCTACGGGAACTGTAATACCTGTACCTTCTGAACTTACAAGCATATCTCTGTGTAATCCTTCACTTCCCGAAAGCATTATACATCTTACGGTATTTGAACCAATTTGTTGAGCAACTTCCATTACCTTAGTTTCATTATCTAAACTTATAGTTAATGCTTCTTTTATTTTAGGAAGTGATACACCTTTTTCAAATTGAACATCAACAACAGGTCCTGAAATTGCAACTATTTTTCCTTGTACTATCATTTCTTAGCCTTTCTTTTCATCCTCATTGCTTTTGCACCCGCACTAACTTCGGTTATTTCTTGGGTAATTGCTTGCTGTCTAACTCTATTATATTTTATAGTTAAATCATCTAAAATAGTGTCTGCATTTGTATTAGCTGAATTCATCGCATTCATTCTAAAATCCAATTCTGAACAATATGAGTCAACTAATGCACCGTAAATAAAACCTACTAAATAACTTTCAGTAACGGACTCTAATATTTCTTTAGGGTTTGTGTCAAATTCAAATGGCTGATTTACTTGTTTTTCTTCTAGCTTTTTATTATCATCAAAATATTCTCTATGGAAAGGAAGAAGTCTTGTTAGTAAAGCTTCTCCTTTTGTAATTGAATCAAAATCTGTATATACAATAAAGATTTTTACAATTTTACCAGAGTCAAATTCATCAAGTAATAAATCTGAAATCTTATAAGCCTCATCCATAGTTGGTGATTGTGCACTAAAGGTAAATGATTTTTCAAAATCTATATTATGTCTATAGAAGTATTGTCTTCCATATTCACCGACTATATAGTATTTAACATCATTGTCTATAGAAAAATCTAATGCTTTTTTAATAGCATTATGATTATATGGACCTGCTAACCCCTTATCAGCCGTTATAAGTAAAACTCCATCTACTCCATCTTTGAAATCTTTTCTATCTATTGGATATAAATATTTACTCTCAATATCTTTAACAGTTCTAAATAATCTTTTAATTTCAGTACGAAGTGCATAAAAATATGGTCTAGTATTTTCTAATTCAGCTCTTGCCTTTTTTATTTTAGTAGAAGAAATTAGATACATCGCATTTGTAATTTTTCTAGTATCTCTAATACTTTTTATTCTTGATTTAATTTCTTTTGCACCTGCCATGAAATCCTACTTTCTATCATTCAAATACTCTTTTGCAAGTATGATAATACGCTCTTTAACATGATCTATAAGTTGTTTCTTTTCTTCAATTTCTGTGATTATGCTTGGTTCATGCATATGGATATAGTTGATTATTCCTTCCATGCTTTGTTTCACTTCTTTAGTATCTACATCTAGAAGCAATCTATTAAGAGCAACAACTAATGTAATTACTTGCTCTGATTGTGACATAGGTGAAAATTGATCTTGTTTTAAAAGTTGCATTAATCCTTGACCAAATTTTAATTGTCTCTTAGTAGTTTCATCTAAATCGGAAGAAAACTGTGTAAATATCTCCATTTCTCTGTATTGTGCTAGTTCAAGTCTAAGCGTAGATGCAGCTTTTTTTACAGCTTTTGTTTGCGCAGCCCCACCTACTCTAGATACTGATAAACCTACATTCACAGCTGGTCTTTGTCCCGCAAAGAATAGTTCAGATTCCAAAAATATTTGTCCATCAGTAATAGAAATAATATTTGTTGGTATATAAGCAGATACATCTCCGGCTTGTGTTTCTACTATTGGAAGTGCTGTTAAACTGCCTCCACCATTTTCATTTGATAATTGTGCTGATCTTTCAAGTAATCTTGAATGTAGATAAAATACATCACCCGGATAAGCTTCACGACCTGGAGATCTTCCAAGTAAAAGGGAAATTGTTCTATATGCTATAGCATGCTTTGATAAGTCATCGTAAATGATTAATACATCCTTACCTCTATTCATAAAGAATTCTGCAATTGCTGTACCTGCATATGGAGCTATATATTGTTTAGCTGCTGGTTCTGAAGCTGTAGCAGCGACAATTATTGAATAATCCATTGCACCATGCTTCTTTAAATTTTCTTGTAATTGTGCAACAGATGAAGATTTCTGACCGATTGCAACATATATACAAATAACATTTTTATCTTTTTGATTTACTACAGTATCTATAGCAACAGCTGTTTTACCAGTTTGTCTATCTCCAATGATTAATTCTCTTTGCCCTCTACCAATTGGAAACATTGAATCTATTGACAATATTCCTGTTTCAATCGGTCTATAAACTGGTGCTCTATCTAAAATTTCTGGCGCTGGTCTTTCTATTGGATAATATGCCTCAGCTGTAATATCACCTTTTCCATCAATAGGTTCTCCTAAAGCATCTACAACTCTACCTATAATTGCATCACTTACTGGTATACCAGCCGTTTTACCAGTTCTAAATACTTTATCACCTTCAACTATTGCGTCGTCTTTTCCAAAAATCATACATCCGACTGTATCTTTTTGTATATCTTGAACAAGAGCTTTTTGTCCATTTTCAAAAATGATAATTTCACCATAATTTACATGTTGAAGCCCTGATATAATAGCGATTCCATCTCCAATTTCTTCAACTATACCTTCTTCTCTTGAGGAAGCTATTGGTTGCCAATTTTTAACAGTTTCTTTTACAAGTGACATATAATTTTCTTCACCTAAAGGAACCTCATGTAATAAATCTCTAAATTGATTTACTTTTCCTATTAATGACCAGTCATATATATCAGAATCAACTTGCAACACAAAACCTAGCTCTATATTGTTATCATATTCCCATTCTAATTCATAATCATCTGAATATTTTTTTCTAACAAATTCTAAGATTTTTAACTCTTGTTCAGCTCTTGGTCTTTCGACACCTCTTAGTTTTGCTATTTTACTCATTATCATCCTCATTTACATGTTTTAAGAAATCATCATATACATCATTATTTAATAAAGATAATTTTGCTGCCGCTTCAATAGCAACTTCTCGCAAGTCTTTCTTTGTATTTCTTATTAAAATATCCTTTTCTAATTTTGATTGAGATCTTGCTTTTTCAATTATCTTCTTTCCTTCTTCTTTTGCTTGATTTATTTCTTGTTTTGCTTGAACTTGTGATTCTTTAATAGCTTTTTCTTTAATTCTATTTGCCTCTATATGAATATCCTTAAGCTCAAGTTCTCTTTGTTTTAATAATCCCTTAGATTTTTCTAGATTTTCATTTGTTTCTTTATCTAAAGATTTATAATACGCTTCTCTATCATCCATAAATTTAACTATTGGTTTATATAGCAATTCATTTAAAACTAATAGAAGAAGGACAAAGTTAAACACATGCAATAATATTTGTTGGAAATTAATCCCTAACATATTTTGCCTCCGATTCTATAGTACGAATATTATTAATATCGCAACAATAAGTGCATAAATTACTACTGTTTCAATGAAAACCAAACCTAACATCAATGTGGTTCTGATTTTATTATCTGCTTCAGGTTGTCTAGATATACCATCTGCTGCTTTAGATATGGCCATACCCATAGCTAGTGCACCACCTAATCCTGTTAATCCAATAGCTATACCTGATGCTATCCCTTTTGCTCCTTTTGCAGAATCTTCTGCATCCTGAACTTGTGTTGACTCTACTGCTTCTGTTGCAGATTCATTGTTTTGTGCAAAAGCTGTTGATGTTAAAGCTATAAAACTTGCACAAACTACTAATACCATTAATAATGCTGATAATTTAATTTTTTTATTCATAATATCTCCTAAATTTATTTTGCGTGTTTTTCAGATACTTCACTAACTTCTCCATAGAATATTGATGTTAGTAAAGTAAGTACATAGGCTTGTATTGCCGCATGTAATAAAGTAAATAATACTGCTACAATTACTGGAATACCATAACTTAAAAATATAGTATGATAAACTAAATCTGTTACTAAAAGTCCACTAACTAAAGCTCCAAAAAGTCTAAAACTCATGGATATAGGAAGTGAAAATTCTTTCAATGTCTTTCCTACACCTCTTATACCATTTGAAATAATACCACCTGATAGTATTGTTAAAAATGATAATATTGCCATTGAAATAGCTCCATTTAAGTCTGATAAAGGCGCTGGAAGTGATATTGATTCTCCAGTTCCAGTTATGACTTGTATACCGGATAATTCAAATAATGTACTAAAAGCTATATATACACCAGCAACAAATACATATAATCCTAAGAAACCATGTCTATGCGGGCTATTATCTTTCGCTAGATTTCTAAAGGATGTAACGGCTTGTTCTAGCAATAATTGAAATTTTCCTGGTACTCTTTTAAATTTTGGAATTACAAAGATTCTAACTATTATCGCAAATAAAATTAGAATACCTGATACAATAAAGGCTGAAATAACTGCAGGATTCACCTGTATAAGTCCAAATAAATCTATTTTTTCAACTTCATGAACTACAGCATCTTTCATAGCCTCACTAAGTGAAACATCACTGTGTTTACCAGGAACTAAAATACTTCCAATAAAAGAAATTACCGCTAAAACAATTAAAACTATCCTTATAGTTTGTTTTCGCATATATTCTCCTTTCACATATTTTAGTGTCAAATTGGCACAAATAAAACAAGAACATAGTTCTTGTAAAAGTTAATCTATATATTAATATTACTCCTGAATTTTTTCATTTTCAAATTGATGTAAATATTATTGATAAATATTTATTATGTTAATGATTTCATAAATGAACAATCTTTTTATTTTTTTTCAAAATATAAAAAAAATGAGTATTTGCAACGTATTTCATGCAATACTCATTTATTAAAATTTATTAATATTTTTTTGGTACATATATACGATATTTACCAGAAATAACCTCTACTTCTACAGGTAATTTCAATCCTTTATCGCCATCTAAATCAATATAAATTTCTTGATCATCTAGTGATTTAATTGTAAGCTTTTTCCCCTGCATAAATTCTATATTTTCTGATTTAGTAATATCTCCTGCAATAAAATCAATTCCCATTTTTGCTCTTGATAAAAATGCTGCATCTTTAAGTATAAATACATTTATATTGCCATCATTTAAACTTGAATCAACTCCTGGGATTTTGATTACAGAAAATTTATTAGACATAGTAGCAGCTAAATGATCTACTTTTCCTCTATAAACAAAATTATCTACATGTACCTCAAGATTATATTCTTTTTGAGTATTAATATTTTTAAGTAGATTCGCAACATAAGCCATAAAACCAAATTTTTCTTTATCTTCATTTGAAACTTCATTTAAAGCATCCGGAACAACTCCAAGACTTAATATAAATCCAAAAGCTTTGTTTCCAACTCTTCCGATGTCTACAGGTATAGCTTCATCAAAGTTTATACTATCTATAACCTTATCTCTATTTTGATTGTATTTTAAAATTTTTGACATAATATTTCCTGTCCCTGATGGAAATATCAATATTTTAGGTACATATTCTTGGTCTAATAATCCAGTAAGAACTTCAGATAATGTCCCGTCTCCACCTACTGAACAAATTGAATCAAATCTCTTTTCACTTGCTTCTTTAGCCAATTCACAAGCATGTCCCTTTCTTTGCGTTTCTTCTATCCTAACTTCTTCAAAATATTTTGATAATTGCTCTTCAATTTTTTCCTTAAATTTTCCACTATCAGATAATCCAGATGATGGATTCATAATTACCATTATATTCTTCAACTTACTCACTTTGCTCTCCTAAATATTAAATTACGTAAATATTATAACACAATAATTGAATAACTGTTATAATTAAATTAAAAGATAAAATAAGGAGATATTATGAATTCAAAATATACAAAAGTTTTAGTTCCTAAAAAGAAAAGAATAGCATTGGTTGCTCACGATGATACTAAACCTGAGTTGTTTGCTTGGGTACATAATCATCTAGACTTACTTAAAAATCATGAATTATGTGGAACGGGAACAACTTCTACAATTATTAGAGAAAAATTTAATTTAGATATAAAATCATTCTTTAGTGGTCCACTTGGTGGTGACCAACAAATAGGCTCTGCTATTACAAATGGAGAAATTGATATACTAATCTTCTTCTGGGATCCAATGTCAGCACAACCACATGATCCAGATGTAAAAGCTCTATTGAGAATAGCTGTACTTTATGATGTACCAACTGCTATGTCCCCAATCGGAGCAGACTATATATTTGGTTCATATCTTATGAATGAAGAATATTACAAGTATATCCCTGATACACAGTTAAGTCTTAGTCAAAGAGTTGATGAATTATCTGATTAATAGATTTTGTAATAAATTTTTATACTGAATTATATTAAAGACATTATATGTTTCTTGCAAACATTTTCATAATATGGTACAATAATAATGCCAAAAGATATCTTTGGAATATATTTTCTCTAATTTGTGTCGTATAGTGCAAGTGAAAACTATTTTAAGAATATTATAAAATTAATCATACGTAAGAACTCGGGAGTTCTAAAAATATTCTTATTCAGATTAGACGAAAAATATAATTTAGAGTTTCATAAGGAGTTTATATGGAAATCTCTATAAAAAAATAACGACCTATACATTATGTGATGTATGTGGTCGTTATTTTTATATAAATTTATTACAAATTTTAGAATCTATAAATACTTTTTTATTCAATAATCTCTATTAGAATGCTGGTTTAGCATGGCCTTCTAATTTTGTATTGATGAAGTCTTTTACTATATCTGAAGTTATAGCTTCTTTTAATGCTTTAATTTTTTCACTATCTTTATTATCTTCTCTTGCTACTAAAGATATTGCAAATACTTGATCTTCTTCTGGTTCTAATAATAAACCATCAACTATTGGTTTTAAATCTAGTGCTTGAATATATGTTGGATAATTAAATGTTAAATCTGATTCTTGATAAGCTTCATTTAAGTTTAATAAATCCCATTCTTTAAATTCAAAATTCTTTGGATTTTCTTTAATATCTGAAACTTCAATATCATATGAATCAGGATCTGATAAAGTAATTGCTCCAGATGTTGCAAGTAATCTTAATGCTCTCGCTCTATTAGTTACATCATTTGGTATTGATATAACTGCTCCTTCTGGTAATGCATCAATTGAGTCATAATCTTTTGAATAGAATGCTACTAAAGCATTATACACAGGTGTAACTCTAACAAGTGATGCATCATTTCCTTTATTGAACATTTGCATAAATGGTTCATGTTGGAAAAAGTTCGCATCTGCTTCTTCATTTTTAAGAGCGATATTAGCTTGTACATTATCAGATACTTCTAAAAGTTCTAATTTATATCCTTTTTCTTTTAATTCATCTTCAAGTAATTTTAAAATATCTGTCATAGGAGATACATGTGATGCTACCTTAATCACTTCAAGTTCTCCATTGTCTGACTCTAAACTTGTTTCTTTATTATTTTCTGTTTCAACATTCGTTTCTGTCATAGTTTCTTCTGATGGTTTTTGTGTCGATGCACATCCTACTAGAAATATTGTAAATGCTAAAAGTAAAGCTAAAATTTTCTTCATTATTTTTTCTCCTTTGAAATATAATTTGCTATAAAATAGCCAATAGTTTGAATTATAAATACATAAATTATAAATATAATCACTATCAATATCATAAGCTTGTAATTATATTGTTGATACCCGAATCTAAATGCATAATCTCCAAGCCCTCCAGCCCCAATCACTCCCATTACTGTAGAATAGGATAAAAGACTTATCACAACTGAAGTGAACGATAAAATCAAATCATTTGTAATAGATGGAAATAAAAAATATCGAATAATATCAAATTTTGTAGCCCCCATGCTTATTGCTCTATCTATTATGTTTTGATCAACATTCATATATGCTTGTTCAACAAATCTTGCGTATATACTTACCGTAACAAGGGTTAATGGTAAAAACGATGAAATAACACCATATGATGTTCCCCAGATTGCTCTATTTACAGGTATTAATAAAAATATAAATAATAAAAAAGGTATAGATCTTAATGTATTTACAAAAAAGCTTAAAATATTGTAAATAATTTTGTTTTTGATTAAAAATTTTGATTTTAATGCATACATCAGTGTACCAAGTGGTAATGAAATTATTAGAGAAGCTATCATTGAAACAATCATCATTATATTTGTTTCTATAAATGCTTGAAAAATTCTATCCTTGTTTTGAATTAATATATCAATCATTAAAATACTCCATTACATGTTTATAGTAATCTTCTTCCACTGCTTGCTTTTCCTTATTTAGATATATTTCCTCTTGTACCGTTTGGTTCTCAATAAATAATATTCTATCACAGATACTCTTAACTAAAGCAAAGTTATGAGATATCATAAGAATAGAAATATTATATTTCTCTACCAAAACTTTTAATAAATCAAATATTTCTTTTTCAGCCTTTACATCTAAAGCTGAACTAATTTCATCACATAATAATATACTTGGATTTTGCAATATCGCCATTGCAATAGCGACTTTTTGTCTTTGTCCACCACTTAAATTACGTGTTCGCACATCTTTCAAATCTTTAATACTCATAAATTCTAATATATCATCTATCTCATCATAATTTACTCTTCTTTTACTTAATTTAAATGGTAATTCTAAATGATATAAAACTGATTTATTGAGTAGTAAATTTGCATCTTGAAATATATACACTATATCTTGACGTAATTTTCGTATTTCTTTTTCATCCATATCATCATAATTTTTATTATTATATGTGATTTCTCCACTACCTTTTGTGACCAGTTGATTGGCCATTTTTAATATAGTAGATTTACCTGTACCATTTCTACCAATAAGTCCAACGATTTCCTTTTCACCCAATGTAAATGAAATGTCTTTTATATTAAATTTTGATGAGCTGTAGGTTTTTCCAACCTTATTAAATTCTAACAATTATCCCTCATTTCAAAGTGGACATCAAAATTGAACCACTTACTGCAGCATTTAAAGATTCTACCTTTCCTTGCATAGGAATTTTTACAAGTTTATGTGGAATTTTCTTTATCTCTTCTGAAATACCATTACCTTCATTTCCTATAACTATAGCCTTTTTTTGGGAAGATTCAATTTCCTTAAAATCTTCACCATTCATATCAGCAATATAAATTTTATAATCATTTAAAGTATTTATAAATTCATAATTTGTTTCAATCAAATTTAATCTAAATATTGATCCCATTGTAGATCTAAGTACTTTTTCATTATAATAATCTACAGAGTTAATAGAAATAATAGTATTATATCCGAAAGCTTCAGCAGATCTAATTAAAGTTCCCATATTTCCCGGATCTTGAATATTATCTAAAATTAGAATATTCTCACTCAATTTATCTTCATTATATTTTGAAACTATCGCCATATATCCATCAGGAGTTACTAGATTTGATATTTCATTAAATAACTTATCTTCTATAAGTATAGAATTATCATAAACTAATTCATTACTTTCCTTTTGAATTATATACTCAATATTTCTATTTGATTTAATTGCTTCATCAATCATTTTTCGAGTTTCTATTAAAAATAGATTTTTTTCATTTCGAAATTTCTTTTTTTTGAGCTTATTGATCATTTTTATTAAATTATTTTTTGAACTTTTAATTACTTCTTTCATGATTACCTTCTCATTATAAACTATATTTAAAAAATCTAATGTGAGTAACTTCACATTAGATTTTAAAGTGTTATTCGTATTGTGTAAACTTGTCCAGTTCTGATATAGAACCCATAACAAGCATTCTATCTTTTGGTTTAATATCTGTAGCTGCTGTAGGATTACCAATAAATGTACCATTCTCATGAGTAATTCCCAAAACATTTACTCCATACTTATTTCTCAAATCTATTTGTGATAATGTCTTACCTACCCATTTTTCAGGAGCCAATATTTCGATTATTTCATAATCATTTGAAAGTCTTACTATATCTAAAACATTTCTTGATGATAAATTATGTGCAAGTCTCATTCCTGAATCTCTTTCAGGTACTACTATATTATCTGCTCCTATTTTATTTAAAATCTCTTTATGAGTATCATTTTTAGCTTTTGCTACTATATGTTTTGCTCCTAATTCTTTACAACCTATTACTGTCATAACAGAAGCTTCAAATTCAGTCATACAAATTATTACTGCATCAACTTCTTTAACCCCTGCTGCCTTTAAAGTGTCTCTATTTGTTGCATCACCTATTAAACCTGTAGTTGTAATATCAGATAACGCATCTACTAATTCTTCCTTAATATCTACTACTACAACTTCATGTCCTATTTGTGATAATGTACGTGCTACAGAAGATCCAAATCTTCCAAGTCCGATAACTGTATATTGTTTCATATTTACTCCTAACCTATTAATATTGAAACCTTTTGTTCTCTATAAGTTTTATGTTTATCTGAATCTATAAACGCTACTATGATTGATATAGGACCAACTTTACCAAATATCATAGTTGCTGCAATTATTAATTTTGATATTATAGTCAAATCTGAGGTTATACCACGAGTAAGACCGACTGTTGCATATGCCGATATAACTTCATATACTATATCTAATGTGTTTATCGTAGGTTCAAATAATGTAATTAAGAAAACTGATCCAACTATCCATGTTAAAGAAATTGTAAATATTGCTATAACTTTCTCAGAAATTTCCTCTGGTAATCTTCTTTTGAATAAACTAATATCTTTATTTTTTGTTACATTTGACTTAGTTATTAAAAACAATGCTGCAAACGTAGTTGTTTTAAATCCACCCGCTGTACCGGCTGGTGAACCACCAATGAACATTAACATAATAGTTATAACCATAGATGCATTTAAATACATAGCTTGATTACTTGTATAAAATCCAGCAGTTCTTGTAGTTGTAGATTGGAAAAATGCTACAATGATTTTATGGAAAAAACTATAATTCCCTAATGTTTCTGGATTATTGAACTCAATTACTAAAAACCACAATGTAGGTATTATTAATAAACCTAAAGTTATTAATAAAGTTAGTTTTGTATGAACACTGTATTTTCTAAATCTAAATTTCTTCACCAATATCTCTTTTATTACAGTATGTCCTATACCACCGACTATTATTAATAATGAAATTACTAAGCTTATATTTAAATTAGTTGCATATGGTGTTAAACTTTGTTCTCCAATTAAATCAAATCCCGCATTACAAAAAGCAGAAATAGAATGAAATATTCCATAAAAAATTCCTTTTGCTAATCCAAAATCTTTAACAAATGTAAATGATAAAAAAATTGCTCCTATAGCTTCTGCTAAGAATGTTGATAATAGTATAAATTTAATTATTCTTACTATTCCTTCAATACCTGTGGCATTTTTTTCTTCTGAAAGTTTTAATCTGTCTGAAATAGACATTTTCTTGTTAAATATCAAAGCAACCATACTTGCAGCAGTCATTACTCCAAGTCCACCTAGTTGTATCCATAATAGTATAATAACTTTACCAAATGTTGACCAATGTATTGCAGTTGCAACTGTTGTAAGACCTGTTACACATACAGAAGAAACTATCGTGAAAAATGCATCTATCAAGCTAGTCCATTCACCGCCACTTGATGAGATTGGTAGCATCAATAAAATCGTCCCTATAACAATACTCACGACATACATAAATAGAATCAATCTTGCAGGATTCTTTGATATGAAATTTTTATAATATTGAGCTAGTTTCATTTTCATTCCTTATAAATAATATTCAATACATTACATTATATACTTTTTCATTATCTTCATCAATATATATATACAATCATAACCACCAGCTTAGCTGGTGGTTTGCACTGCCCCTATAAGGGGCTTTTTCCTGCTGTGCACCTTGTGCACATTGAATGTCTGCCAACTGCACTACTTTCTCAACTGGTGCTAAAGCACCTTGTTTTTATATTTTTATTTTGTTTTCTTTCCAGAAAACGGATCTACATATTCTTTTATACTTATTTGATCAGCTGTATAATCTTCTTTTAACTGATTTCTTATATATTCTTGTATCTTCTTTGCATTTTTCCCTGCTGTATCTACAAAGTATCCTCTACACCAAAAGTTTCTATTTCCATACTTATAT
>NZ_AUHK01000026.1 GCF_000423145.1 Helcococcus sueciensis DSM 17243
TTTCTAAAATAAAAGATGGTTTATCATACAATAGATTTAATCATACAGGAAAACTAAATGTAAGAAGTGAAATAAACCTTTTATCAATAGCCTTAAACTTAAATAAATTATCATCAAAGATAATTAAAAACAATTTAGAAATAATAAAATATAAAGCTGCTTAGAAAAATATTTGTAAAAAAGCATAGCTTTATTAAGTGCGCCTATTTTTAGGGGTGTATTTATAAATTTTTGAAAAATCAAAAATTTAAGACTAGACTGTAATGTCTAAATTTAGATATTTAAGAAAAAAGGTGGTGTGTAGACTAGATTTAACTAATCTGCAACACCACCTTTTTTTTCATGTTTATTTTAAATTATAAATATATACATAGAAAAATAGATAGAAATATTAGATAAATTTTTGTTTTATTTAATATAAGGTGTATACTAAATATAGTTAATAAAATGTTTATATTAGGATAAAATAATGAAAACAAAAAGAAAAGAAAAATTAACTTTAAAGTCAAAAGAGGCTATTTTAGATCAATTGGATCAAAATTTAAACAAGGGAAATGAAAATATAAATGAAAATAGATCTGATAATCAAGGATATAATCAAGAAAAGACGAATAAAAATCTGTATTTTTATTATTTAAAAAAGACAATTTATATTCTTTTAATAATCTTTTCTTTTGCAACAATTTTATCGCATTATTTTTTTCCGGTTGTTTATACATACGGTAACGATATGTCTCCCGAAATAAAGGCGAATTCCTTATTAATTGGTAATAAACTATCGAAAATAAAACAAGATGATATTGTTGCGTATTACTACGGTAATGAGACTATTGTTTCTAGAGTTCTTGCTCTCCCAGGTCAATTAGTGGAAAGAGATTCGAAAGGTAATATAAAAGTTGATGGAGAGTTTAAGAGCAAGGACTTAGGTATCAATAATAAGGATAAAAATAAAACAAATTATTTTTCTATCAGAGTTCCAGAGGAATCCATTTTTGTATTGAAAGATAATTCAAAGATATTATTAAATGACAAAAATAAGGATTTGTTTGTAATAAAAAACAAACAAGTGATTTCTAAGATGTTTATGATTTTGTGGCCAACAAATTACATAAAAATATTATAGAAAGGAGGAAAATATGAGAAAGGTTAAAATACAAGATTTCGTAAAAATAATTTCGCAAAAGAAAACTAGTAAAAGAATCATGGCAACTTTTCTAATTTTTGCGATGTTAGTTTCATATATGCATATAAATATTTCTGTTTTTGCTGCTCCTTATGAAGGAGAAACTAATATTACTCAATATGTAGATGATGCAACTTTACAAAGATTTAATGGAGAAACAAATCAATTTGAAGCATATGATCCAGATAAGGGATTAGAGAACAAAGATAAAATTAAGTTTTCAATGAATTATACCTTACCAGCTGGTACCCTAGCATCCATTCCAAAGTCTACCGATGAAGATGGCAATGAAGTTGTTTCACTCTATTATAAGATGCCAAAAGGTTTAGTTCTTGAAACACAAGAAGGAAGCATCTATAGGAGAGGAACAACAGAGGAGATAGGTACATTTAATATAGACAAAGATGGAACTGTTCACTTCAAATTTAATGATGTTAAAGACAATAAAAATGAGTTCTACGGAGATTTTACTTATCAAGCTACTATTGATGCCAACAATACAGAAAATAATAAGTTGGTTTTCAATAAGGCAAATGGAGAAGTAGAATATGATGTTAATATCCCTAAGTCAGATATAAAAGTTGAAAAAACAGGTAATTTTCATATAGAAGTAATGTCAAACTTGTACCACCCAAACCATGACAGTAATTTTACTTATGGTAGTGAAGAGTCTAAAAAGTATGGATTTACAGGGGCTAATCAAATTGGTGTTATATCCTATGAAATTAAGCTCTCAACTGAACTAGGAACTAAAGGTAAAATTGATTTAACAGACTACTTTAATGGAAATTCCAGTGAAGATTTAAATCCCCTTTATGTTGCGGAAAGTTTCAAGATAGTAAAATATGATTCTGCAGGAAAACAAATTGAAGTTTTGGATAAAGTTAAACCTACCATCGAAAAAGATCCAGAAACAGGATTACAAAGTTTCTCTTATAAAGATTTACCTGAATTATATGAAGGTGAATATTATAAATTACAATATGATGCAACCCTAACTAGGGAAGAAGTAACTAGGTTAACTGCTAAAAAATTTGTTGGAAATACAGTAAAGGGAGATAATCATAAAGAAAAATCAGTCGTTGATTATACCGTTGAAATACCACCACGTATACAAAATTGGCCGGAAATGGAAAAAAACATAAAAAAGATTGGTAAATTCAATAAAGATACTATGAGTGTGGAATGGTTTATTTTTGTAAACCCAAAATATCAAGATATGACAGGTAAGAGCATATCAGATGTTTTACCAGAAGGTTTAGCCTTTACTAGTGATATAGATGTATATAGAGAATCGGATATAAAATCTTATAGGAACGGAGATAGTATAGAATACTCTATTGATGGATTTGCTAAGAAACTATTTACAGTAAAACAACCTGATGGAAATAGCTTCGAAATTCCATTCCCGTTATCAGTAGCTGCTGAAAGAGGAGTAGGTACATTTAATAGAGAAATTGATAAAAGTGTACTAAAACCTAATGACGCTTATTTCCTTCACTTCTCTACAAGTGCACCATTTAATTCAACTGTTAACAATACAGCTGATATAAAGGATGAAGATAATAAAAAAATAGATAGTGACACTTCAGATGGTGTAAATACAACGATGCCTATTTCTCCTGCAAGTGTTAGAAAGACTAATTTTTCAGGCTATGATAAGGTTGAAAATGGAATCCCTATGAAATATTGGCAACTAACTTACAATATAAGTAATGAAAAGCCAATTGATACATTTACCATAGTCGATGAATTGTCAAATCTTTCATTTGTATCAAGAATAGTTGGTAAAAGTATAGACTACGGAGATGGAAGCCACTACTTTAGTGCTGCTGAAGTTGATACAAGATTAAAGGAAAACAGAAACTTTAGTTTAACTTTAAGAGATGCTAATCAAACAAAAGTTCCTTATGATAATGACTTTAATGGTGATGGTGAAAATGACTACTTCGATTTTGAATTCAAATATTATGATTTCGAAGGTAATGAAGTAGCTAATACCGATACAAATACCAAAGTTAAGAAATTTGAAATAAAGGTTACAGCAAAAAAATCAAATTTATATGGAAAAGAATTATATGCAACTGTATTTAGTAAATTTGATATGTCCATGGTTGAAGCCGGAAAGCCTATCCAAGGTAGAAATACTTTTAAGGTTTTGGATACTAAACTAGAAGATCACGATGAAGCTGCTCAGATAGAGATGCCTAAGATAAAAAAAGAAGTCTCAACTGAAAATCCAGAAAAAAATGCTGGTAAAAGTGAAAGAAATATACAATATAGGTCTATTGATTCCTTGAAGCTTAAATACGAGGATCAAAAAACTGTAAGATATAGACTTTTAGTACCAGCTCCTGAACGTAGAGGACAGGTTAAGGTTTCAGACTATCTTCCTAAGGGAATGAAGTATGTACCCGATAGTATGAAAATTTATAAGTATGAGAATTCTATTCAATCACAGGGAACTTATATGATTGATGAAAAAGGTAATCCTATTTGGGTAGATGGAGAATCCGTTTCGGTAACTATTATTGAAATGGGATATCCTCAATTTAGGGATTACAGTTATAGTAATTTATCTATTAAGCAAGACCCAGAAACAAATAAATTAGATATATCATTTACAGATGCTGAATTGATGACTAATTCTCATATAGATCAAGTTGTAATAGCATATTCAGCAACTTATGAGGATGACTCCTATTGGAAGGAAGGAATTCCTGAAAAGAATGAAGATGGATCATTTAAGAAGCAAATTGCTAAGCTCTATGAAAATAAGGCAGTTGTAAATGAAGGTACTGATGATGAGGCATCTGATAAAAGAATCGTCAACGTTGAGAAAGATTATCCAATGTTGGAAAAACATTCAAAACAAGAAAATGATGTTATAAAGTATACAATCCCAATTAACAAGGGCGGATTAGACTTAGATGAAAGTTCAGATACTATAAAGCTATCCGATAAGTTAACTCTAGGATCAATTTCTGCAAATGCTGACTTATTGCTTGACTCAGTTAAACTTTATAAGCTTGATAAAACAAATGGTGAAAAAATAGAGGAAGTAAATAAAGAAAATTATAAGTTTACTTATAATGAAGATGACAATTCCTTTGTAATCGAAATACCAGATCAAACTCCACTATTGCTAGAGTATTCTTATAGGATTGATAAAAAAAATACTGATGTCAACTTTAAGATTACAAACCAAGCTGAGTTATATGGAGAAAAAGCTATTGACAGCTCAAATAATGAAGCGACATTTGATCAATCAGCTAGTGCAACTGGAACGACTAGGGGTGATGTAACTATCTATAAATTTGATAAAGACAACAATAGCATATTATTAGAAGGTGCTAAATTTAAGATAGAATACTTCGATTCTAGCTCAGCTGATAAATGGGTCGATGCAAAGATTGAAATTTCTGATGAAAATGGAAAGATAGTTTTATCTGATTCTTATAAGTTAAATAGACTATATAGAATAACAGAAATCGAAGCTCCAAAGGGATATAAGAAGCTTGAAAATCCTATTTATTTTGTATGGATGGACCATAAGAAAAATGAAGATGAAACTTATAATCAAATAAATAGAACGAACTATTGGGATGAAAATATCTCTAGAGAAGAAGTTCGATTTATAGAATTCTTCGGTGGATATATATATATTGAAAATACAGTTCAAAAAGGTATTATACTACCAAACACAGGTTCTTCAGGACTAGATTTTATATATTTATTGGGATTAGGATTCATTATATCAAGCTCAATAATTTACATTAGTAGAAAAAAATATTTAAAATAAATAAAAGAAAGGAAATCACATGAAAAACGTTAAAAAGCTATTGGGTTTAATCATAGTTTTAGCCCTAATTATTACACCTTTTACTGCTTTTGCAGCAAATATAACTATAGATGACGGCGGTTCAGAAGATGCTGTTTATTCAGCATATAAACTGATGTCAGCAGAAAATGACGGAGATGCAATAATTTATACTGTTAATCCAAAATATAGCGAAGCTCTAAAAACTACTAGCAGACAAGCTTCAGATGATGAAGTAATTAAATATATTTCTGGTTTAAATGATGTTCAATTAAGAGAATTTGCAGACAAAGTATTCTTAGCTATAAAAGATGAAGCAGCTGATTATACTAGCCAAGACAAGAAGTTTGAAAATGTTGACAAAGGTTATTATTTAATAGCTGAAACTACTGTTGGTTCTGATAAAAACGGTGGAGAAGCTACATTAGTAATATTAAATACAGCTAAAGACGAAGATCTTACTGTTAAGACCAAGGAAAGCACAGTAACTGTTGAAAAGAAAGTAAAAGATCAAAAACCAGCAGAAACTGAAGCTACTTGGAAAGATGGGGCTGCATACAATATAAATGATGATGTTCCATTCAAATTAACAGGTACTTTAAGTGAAAATATTGGATCATACAAAACATATAAATACGAATTTCAAGATGAATTATCACCAGGTTTAAGCTTCAATGAAAGTAGCGTAAAAGTTACAATTGACGGTACGGAAATTACTGGTGGTTACAATGTTACACACAATGCTGGTAAATTAAACATTACTTTTGAAAATTTAAAGGCTGTTACACCAACAGTGGAATTAACAAAAGATAGTCAAGTTGTTGTTGAATATACAGCTAAATTAAATGATCAAGCTGTTATTGGACAAGCAGGAAATCCAAACAAGGTTAAATTAGTATTCTCAAACAATCCATATGGTGATGGAGAAGGCGAAACACCTGAAGATAAGGTAATTGTATTTACTTTCCAATTAGACGTAAATAAAGTTGATGGAAAAAATAATCCTTTAGAAGGTGCAGGATTTACTCTTTATAGAGTTACTGACCAAGGTGAAGTTAAAGTTGGTGAAGAAATAAAAGGTGGAACTACATTTAATTTTAAAGGTTTAGATGAAGGCAAATATATAATCAAGGAAACAACTGTTCCTACTGGTTACAATAAAGCAGAAGATCTTGAATTTACTGTAAGTGCTGTTTATGATGAAGAAGCTGCTGATCCAAAATTAAAAGAATTAATAGTTGATCCAGCTGATAGTATTACAGTAAATCTTAGCGAAGGAAAATTATCAACTAATTTTGTAAATATGGCCGGTGAAGAATTACCAAGCACAGGTGGTGTTGGTAGAACTTTAATTTATGTTTTAGGTACAATATTTGTAGTATTTGCTGGTGTTCAACTAGTAGTACGTAAAAAGATTAATAAATAGTAAGTAAGATAAATATAAGTATGGGTGGTCTGAGGATGAAGAAAATTAATTGGACAAATTTAATTTTGATTTTGTTTATGATTGCCGGATTAGGGCTTTTAATTTATCCAAGTCTTTCAGATCTATGGAATGAATCGATTCAATCCAAAGCTGTAGCTAGCTATAAAGAACAAGCCGAAAAAATAGATAATAAAAAAGCGGAAGAGATGATCAAAGAGGCTGTAGAATATAATGATAGCCTATTGAAAAAAAATAATCGTTTTGTCTTAACTCCTGAAGAGAAGGATGTCTACAATAATATCCTAGATATAACAGGAACTGGTATATTGGGTTATGTAGAGATAGATAAAATTGGAGTAAGCCTTCCTATTTATCATGGAACGGACTCAACAATATTAGAAAGCTCTATAGGGCATTTGGAAGGTACTAGCTTTCCAGTGCCTGGAAAGAGCGTTCATTCAGCTATATCAGGTCATAGAGGACTAAGATCTGCAAAGCTTTTTACAGACTTAGATCAGATGGAAATTGGAGATTTATTTGCAATCCGAGTTTTAAATTTTAAATACAATTATCAAGTGGATAGGATTGTAACTATACTTCCAGATGAGTTGGATGAACTCTCAATAGAAGTAGGTGAAAATTATGCTACCTTATTTACATGTACTCCTTATGGGATTAACTCTCACAGGCTAATGGTCAGGGGAAAGCTAGTTTCAATAAATGAAGATTACTATGATCCTTTTGAAGTCACAGTAAATTCTAAAATTATCGAAAAAAAATATGTAACTATAGCTTTTAGCTTACTTATACTTATATTGACATTTATCTATATAAAAATAAAAACTTATATTAATGATTACAGAAGTAAAGTTAAACAAAGAGGAGGTGAAGATGAAATTGAAAAAAATAGTTAAGTTATTGATTTTACTATTTCCAATTACATTATTTTTAGGATTTAAATCTGAAGCTTCATCTTTACCAGAAAATTCAGAAGATAATTCATTGACCGTCAATATGATATATAAGGACGGAAATGATAAGAATGGGATAAGCGGAGCAGAAATAAAAATTAGTAAAATCGCAGATATAGAACTAAGTCCTGAGCTTTCTATTGAAAATATTTCCCAAATTAAAAACTTAAATATTGACTGGTTTAATTTGACAGCTGAGGATTCAAATATATTAGCTGAGAAAATTTCTAAGTTAATAGTTGATTCAGATGTCAAAAGTCATATTGCAGTTACCGATAATTTAGGTAAAGTTGATTTTTCTAACTTACAAAATGGTATATATTTAGTTGAAGAGAGTTCAAAAACTGGAGAAGCTATGAAATACTCTAAAATAGAGCCTTTCTTTGTAAGTCTACCTCAAAATTCTATCGGTGAAAATGGGGAAGTTATTTGGACAAAATCAGTGATTGCTTATCCTAAAACTGAAATTGAAAAAATAAAAGATGATAGGCCTAAAAAGCCGGAAGATAAGAAGAAGAAACCTAAAGAAAATCCAAGAACAGGTGATGACTTTGTTGCATCATTTTATTATGTAACTACTATTTTAGCAGGTGCAAGTTTAATATTAATAAGTAACAAGTCAAAAACTAAATAAGATATTAAAAAGAAAAATATCTTAATTTTGTTATAAAGCCTTTGATATAGATTTATCTCAAGTTAGTAAAATAAAAAAGTCAAAGTATATTATACTTTGGCTTTTTTATTTTAAATATTATAATTATTTTAAATATATAAAAAAATTTGCACAATCAGTAATGAAATATATAGAAACTGATAAGTATGTTGAAAATAATATTATAGAAAATTTCAATCTATCTAAATCTAAAATTAAGAATGATATTAAAAAAATAATACATCTTTCTCAATATGCCATAAAAAACAACGATAATTTAATTGGATTAGGAGACTGATTATTAGATAATATACCTAATTTGAAAGGAGTTAAACTATGAGTAAATTATATATTGCATATGGCTCAAATTTACATCTAGACAAGATGGCGAAAAGATGTCCAAGTGCGAAGATATTAGGATCAAGTGAAATTAAGGATTACAAACTCACTTTTAGAGGAGAAGGTAATCGTTCTTTTGCAACTGTTGAACCTTGTGTAGGAGATAGTGTTCCAATTCTTGTGTGGAAGATTACAGCTGACGATGAAAAAGAACTTGATATTTATGAAGAATGGCCCGATTTGTATAGAAAAGAAATGATGGAAGTTGTAGTTGATGCAAAAATGGTAAATGCTATGATTTATATTATGAATGAAGGTAGACCGTTAAATCAACCTAGTAATGAATATTATTCAACTATTCTAGAAGGGTATAAGAGTGCTGGATTTGATGCTGAATACTTAGATAGAGCGGTGGATAACTCAATTGAAAAAAATGATATTAATTAAAAATGTTATAAAATGACATATCGAAATTAATTGATGATAAAGAAATCGTGATTGACATAAACTGGGCCATAGAGGTTATTTGTAAGCTTGTGAAATAATATAGGTTTTCTTAAAGTATTATTATTAAGTTTTTACCAAATAACAAAACTTTACAATCTATCTTTATAGTTATAAAGAAATTAAATAAATTCCATATTAACTGACACATAAAAGTTGTAATAAAAAATAAACTTTTAAGATGTCAGTTTTTTATTTAAAATTTTTTTTGAAAACATTTACACAAATTTAAACTATTGATATAATTGTAACTATAAGAATATTTAGACAAGAAGAAAAGGAGGTTAATTTATAAATATATAAAGATATTTAAATTTTTGGTAACTGATACTAGGAAACTACATATTTCTATAAATCTAAAGGAGAAATTAATGGGCAAAAAACTAAGAAAAATATTGGTTTTATTAATGGTATTTTCATTACTGATCCCAAATGCGAGATATATTAAAGCGCAGGAATTTGAAGGGCAAAATTCAACAGAATTAATTTCTAAGACAAATCCTAATATACAAAAATATATTAAAGATAAAAGTGGAAAGACTTGGAAATTAAATGATGACACAAAATTCTTAATTTTACATAATAGCAGAAATAATTCAAGCAAAAATTTAAAGGATATTGTAAAATTAGCTAATTCGGAATTATTGGAAAAAGAATTAATAACTAAACCTTTAAAGATGATTTTAAGTACAGAAGAAAGTGTAGATAGTAACACAATAAGCATTAATATAGATGAAAGTTTGGATATAAATTCTGATAGCAATGAGGCATATAAAATTGTTATAAAAGAAGGAATTGTTAAAGTCACAGGAAAATCTGAAAGAGCAATACTTTATGCGTTGAGAAGTATTCAAAACTTATCTAAGACTATAGGTGAATTACCAGAAGGAGTTATAGAAGATTATCCAAATGTAGCAGAAAGAAGAATACATTTAGATATGGGAAGAAAATATTTCTCTAAAGAATGGATTATGCAACTTATAAGAGAAATGTCTTATATGAAATTAAATGCACTTCAATTACATTTTTCAGAAAATAAAGGATTTAGAATTGAAAGTGAAGTAGATCCGGAAATTGTATCAGATGAGCATTTAACAAAAGATGAAGTTAGAGAAATTATAGAAGAAGCGAAAAAATATGAAGTTGAGATAATACCTTCACTTGATACACCTGGTCATGTAGACCACATACTTAAAGTACATCCTGAATATGGACAAGTAGATATTTATGGAAATCATTACAAATCAGGACTAGATGTTACTAATCCTGAAGCTGTAGAATATATCAAATCACTATACACAGAATATATGGAATTATTTGAAGGATCAAAACATTTCCATATAGGAGCTGATGAGTATATGGAATTTGATAGACCGCCATTTACTACTATCTATAAAAAAGTTCTAGATGATTATGCAAAAGAAAATTTAGGACCAGAATATATATGGAAAGATACATTAGCAAATTATATAAATGAAATTGCAGAACATGTGTATAAGGGTGGATTTATACCTAGAGTTTGGAATGATGGTCTTTATTATGGGGAACATTCTTATTATGAATCTCCACAAAAAGTTGAAATGCATAGTTATATAGGAGTGGATTTCTGGTCAACAATGCCTTGGAACAGATCTATTGCTTCATTAAAAACAATATTAGATAGAGGTCATGATTCCATATATAATATACATTCAGGATTTTTCTATTATGTTTTAAGACCTGATAAACCAAATGATGGAAGAAATCAAGCTAGCTTTGACTATTTAAATGCAGATAGAAGAATATATGACCAGTGGACACCTGGAAACTTCCCAGAAACAAAGGTTGATGATAATTCCGAATTTATCAAGGGTGCATCACTTGCTATTTGGTGTGATATTCCAGATTTAATTGGTGAAGATCAAGTTGCCAAAGATATTTATAATGAAATGAGAGCTTTAGCTACAAAATCTTGGAATACTAGCAGCAATTCAATACAAACTTTTGATGAATTTAAAAATGTATATGAACAATTAGGACATGTTGCTGGATACGAAAAAGGTTCAAAATTACCAGAAGTAGGCGAGTTTGAAATTAGTAAAGATATATCTAAAATCACCGTTTATTATAGAAATGAAGAAGGTGAAGATTTATTAGATAAAGATGAATATTATGGTAGTTTTGACAAAGAAGTAACTATTAATTCAAAAGATGTATATGGATACAAAGTAGTTGGAGATGAAAGTGTAAAAGAAAAATTTGGTAAAGAAAATAAAGAATATATTTTTGTCTATGCACGTCATACCGATAAAACAAAATTAGAAGAAGAATTAAATAGCATATTAAATGAAGTAGATTATTTACCAGATACATTTGAAGAATATAGTCAAAAGTATAAAGAAGCTAAAACTGTATTAGAAAATGACAAAGCAACACAAACTGAAGTAGATAAAGTATATGAAGAATTAATAGAAGCGAAAAATAATTTAATACCTATATTTGCATATCCATTATATGTAGAAGCTACTTATCCATTGAATGAAAAAGAATATATTAGTGGATATCCTGAATATAGAAATAAATTAGATGAAATAAGAAATGGCATTAAGGGACACGATGTTTCAAAAGAAACTATTGATAACTATATAGAAGAACTTAATGAAGCAAAAAATAATTTAGTAAAAAGAAATGAAAACACTCCTCTTATTTCAGCTAATAAATCATATTATCAAAACTATAATTATGGAAATATGATTGATGGGGATTTGAATACTAAGACATGGTTTGATGGAAATCAAATGCAAGGAGATACAATTAATTTCAAATTTAATAATCCGGTAAAATTAAAATCTATAAGAATAGTTCAACCTGATGATGTTGGTGCTGATGCTTTAAGCAATTCAGATGTAGAAATAACAGTAGATGGTTCTAATTGGGAAAAAGTAGACACTATAAAATCAAATGAATTAGATAAAACAATAAATTTAGATGAAAAATTAGTTAAAGCGGTTAGAATAAAAATTACTGAAAGTAGAGAATATTGGTATCAAATTTCAGAAGTAATATTTAATATTATTGAAGAAAATGAAGATGATCCAGCTGCTAAATTACTAGAAGAATCTAAAAATATATCTTTAGAAGGAAAAACTATAGAATCAGCATCTAATTTTATAAATAAATTATTAAAATTACAAGAAATCATATCAGATTCAAATAATACTTATAATCAAAATGATAAAGAAAAAGCTGTATTAGAATTAAAAGAAGCTATTGAAAATCTGGTAGAAAAAGAGCCAGAACAACCAAAAGTTAATAAAGAAGAATTACAAAAAACAATAGAATTAACTTTATCAGTAATTGAAGATGTTAAGGATAAATTCACAGAAGAATCTGTTAAATCTTTAGAATCTGAAATTGAAAAATCAAACAAAGTTTTAGAAAAAGAAGATGCAACACAAGAAGAAGTAAATGAAGCTGTAACAAAATTAAAAGAAGCTTACAAGAATCTTGAACTAAAAGAAGAAAAAGAAGAAATAGATACATCTGTAATAGAAGCATTGATTGATAAGTTAAATAAATCTTTAGAAGAAAATTCTGACAAATTGACAGATGAGTCAAAAGAAAATCTTGAAAATGCTATTAAATCATCAACTGAATTATTAAAATCAGAAGATTTAACTCAAGAAAAAGTTGATGATGAAATACTTAAACTTGTTGATGCATTTGCTTCAGTTAAATTAAAAGAAGAAGAAAAACCAGTAGTAGACACTACAGCATTAAGCTCACTTGTAGAAAAAGCAAATACAAGACTTGAAGAAGATTTAGAAGATGAATCAAGAAAAAATCTTGAAAATGCAATAGAAAAAGCAAAAGAAATTATAGCAAAAGAAGATTTAACACAAGAAGAAGTAAACGAAGCATTTTCAGAACTAGTTGATGCCTTGATAAATTCAAAAGTGAAAGTTCAAGAACCAGAAGAACCAAAAGATCCAGAAGAACCAGAACAACCAGAAGAACCAAAACTTCATGATACAAAAGGATTTATAACTGGAACAACAAATGTAAGAACAAGTCCAAATGGTCCAGTAATAGGAACACTTGAACGTGAAGCTATAGTAGAAGGCGAATACGAAGAAGGTTCAAATTGGGTTAAATTAGATTACTATGGACAAGAAGCGTATGTATACAAACCACTTATTTCAGATACAATTGAAGTAAAAGGATTTGCAAGTGGAGATTCAAATATAAGAAAATCTCCAAATGGCGAAGTAACAGGTTTAGCAAAACGTGAAGAAATAGTAGAAGGTGTTGTATCAATAGACAATCCAAACTGGATTAAGACAGATAAAGGATATATCTATAGACCATTAGTAGTAGACACTATAAAAGTAAGAGGACTAATGTCAGGTACAACAAATGTAAGAATGACACCAAATGGAACTTTAATGGGAACACTAGGAAAAGCTGAATATGTAGAAGGAACATTAAATATAACAAATCTAAACTGGGTAAGAATAAGATACCAAAACAGAGATGGATATGTATATAGAAGCTTAATAGTAGATACAGTTTCAGTAAGTGGAACAGTAACAGGCACAGTAAATGTAAGACAAACACCAAATGGCAAAGTATTAGGAACACATAGAAAAGGGGTTAAGTTAACAGGTAAATTATCTGCAAGTAATCCAAACTGGGTAGAAATCCAATACAAAGGCCAAAGAGCATATGTTTACAAAGAGTTTGTAAAATAGAATGAAAAAAATCGGAGTTCGCTCCGATTTTTTTATTGTTGATTTACTACAATAGAACATAGTTATACCGGAAACATTAGCTACAGATTAAAGAAAAAAATCCCCGTGATGTAAGGTAATTAAGATACAAGATGATTGCATTCTAAAAATTTTATTCATTTCATATTTATTTCATATAAAAAAAATATAATAAAAAAAAATCACAGGAGATTATATGAAAAATAAAAAGAATACAACAAAAAAGACAATTATTAGTATAGCAGCAGGATCACTAGCAATCTGCATGTTTTTATCACCTAAGGCTAAAGCAAATCAATATAATATAAATGATTCAATCAACACTAAAGAATTAAACGCAGAAAGTAAAACATCAGAATTTGAAGAAAAAGCTATAAAAGAAATATATGGTTTAAGATATTATGCTAAAGAAAAAAAAGATGCATATATAAAGCAAATAAAGGGAAAAACAGAACAAGAAATAAATACGCTTATAAATGAAGCAAAAACAGAATATCTAAAAGAAATTTCAGAAAAAGCAAAGAATGAATATGAAAGATTAAAAACTTTATTAGATGAAGTTAAATCATATCCAGAATTAGATATAAACAATGATGACTATAGGATTCAAAGATTAATTTGGGATAATGGAAAAGTAGCACAAGACAATATTAATAACTATATGGAGCTTGTTAAAAGAACAGTTGATACAAGTAAAATAAAAAATCTTGAAGATTATTTTGATCAATTTAAATATTATATAGTACATTCACAAATAGAAATAATGACAAGAAAAGTTGCGATTTATAGAGCAAAATACCCAAATAATGTAGAAATAAATAAGATATTTAAAGAAAAATTAATGCAAACTAACGCTAATTACGGTACATTAGATGGGATTAAATTAGAAGAATATTTCGAGAATGAGTTCAAACCATACTTTTTACAAATACAAGAAAATGTAAAACTTGAAGATTTAAAAGTTGAACTTTCTCAATTAATAAAAAAAGCTAAAGATAAAAAGTATACAGAAAATTATAATAAAAAAGATGTACAAAGAAAAAATAAATTTGAAAAATCAATATCTAATGCAGAAAATATATTAGCTAAACAAGACTTAAAGATACAAGACATCAAAAACCTTGAAAATGTGTTTTCTGAATTAGATAATGCTATAAAAGAAATTGACAAAGATACATCTGGTTCTAGTTCGAATCCAATGCAAGAATCAAAACTTCATGATACAAAAGGTTTACTCAAAGGAACAACAAACGTAAGAACAAGTCCAAATGGTCCAATCATAGGGTCGCTTACACGTGGAACTATTGTAGAAGGTAAATATAAAGAAGGTTCAAATTGGGTTAAATTTAATTACAAAGGACAAGAAGCGTATATATACAAATCACTTCTTTCAAATACAATTGAAGTAAAAGGATTCGCAGGTGGAGATGTAAATATTAGAAAAATACCAAATGGTAAAATAACAGGTGTATTAAAACGTGGAGAAATAGTGAAAGGTGTTGTGTCAATAGATAATCCAAACTGGGTTAAGTCAGATAGAGGATATATCTATGGAAAACTAGTGGTCGATACTTTAAAAGTAAAAGGCTTATTATCAGGTGTAACAAATGTAAGACAAACACCAAATGGTAAGATATTAAGAAGTTTGAAGAAAGATTCTGTAGTAAATGGTAAAACATCTTCAAACAGCCCAAACTGGATAGAGATTCAATATAAGGGACAAAAAGCTTATATTTATAGAGCGTGTGTGAAATAGAAACAGTAAAAAAATCGGAGTTTTCTCCGATTTTTTTATGTATTTTTAAAATATTAAAAGTTTTAATATCTCCATTGAATTTCTGCACATAATTATGATGTAATTATGCGCAGAAATAGGAGATAGATATGCCAGAAATTATACCAATAAAAGATTTAAGAAACACGACTGAGATTTCTGAACTATGCAGAGAAAAGTAAGAACCGATATTTGTAACCAAAAATGGTTATGGTGATTTAGTTGTTATGATTATGGAAACTTATGACAGATTATTGCTAACGAAAGATTTTGATGAATCTATTTATATATCTGAATCAGAAATAAAAGCAGGTGGAGAATTGAAAGAAGCAAAAATGCTTTAGATGATTTAAGGAAGTAACATTTTGTATAAATGAGTGTTTATATATAGAATATAAAATAGAAATAGTAAAAAAATCAGCATAAAGGTAATTAACCTTTATGCTGATTAAGTTTTCATGGAATAAATCCTAATTAAGGACTGAAATCCAATTTTTAATTACTATTTTACAAAGTTTTTGTAAACATATGCTCTTTGGCCATTGTATTGAACTTCTATCCAGTTTGGATTATTTACAGATACTTTACCATTTACTACAGAACCTTTATTTAATGTTCCTAATACTTTTCCATTTACTGATTGTCTAACGTTTAATGTACCTGTTGTTCTTCCGCTTACTGAAACTGTATCTCTTACTAAACTTCTATATACATATCCATCTCTGTTTTGGTATCTTGTTCTTACCCAGTTTGGATTTGTGATATTTATTGTTCCTTCTACATATTCAGCGTTTCTAAGTTTTCCAAATATATATCCATTTGGTGTCATTCTTACATTTGTTGTACCTAATATTAAGCCTTTAATTTGTAGAGTATCAACTATTAATGGTCTATAGATATAGCCTTTATTTGTTTTAACCCAATTTGGATTATCTATTGATACAACACCTTTTACTACTTCTTCACGTTTTGCTAAGCCAGATACTTCACCATTTGGAGATTTTCTTATATTTGAATTTCCATTTACGAAGCCTTTTACTTCTAGTGCCTTTGAAAGAAGTGGTTTGTATACATAAGCTTCTTGTCCATAGTAATCAAATTTAACCCAGTTTGAGCCTTCTTCGTATTCACCTTCTACTATAGCTTCACGTTCAAGTGTTCCTATGATTGGACCGTTTGGACTTGTTCTTACATTTGTTTTACCTATAATAAATCCTTTTGCGTTTCCTTTTACCATAGTAAATTCAAGAATTACATTACCATCATCATCTTTAGTAGTATATTTATATTCATATTTACTATTTTCTTTATATGGTTTTGCAAATTCTTCAATAGCAGCTTCTAACTCATCTTCATGACCTGTATAGTTCATTGAATCAAGTTGTTCAATTAAATCGCCATTTTCATCAACTAAGTTTATAGTGATATCTACATTTATTTTTAATTTAGTTACTAATCCGTGATCTATATTATAAGCTACTTCATCTAGATATTGATAATCTTCTGAAAGTTTAGGTACATCTACAGGAAGTTTACCTGAAGAAGCAACTTTACCAAATACTACATCTAGAGAGAATGGTATATTTGGACCAAATGTCTTAACAGGATCTTGACCTTTTTCTGTTGGGTTCATACCTTTAGCACCATAAGCTACAACAACAGCATCTGCATGTTCATATCTACCTATATCATATGGTTTACCAATACTTATTATTACAGATTGTTTATTGTTTTCTTTTGCAAGTCTTGTTAATTGATCTGGTACATTAGCTAACCAGAAATCTTTAGACATTTGTCTTACATTTCCTATTTCACTTACAGCGATTATATAGTCATAATTTTTAGCATATTCTTCTAATTCTTCCATAGTAGTATTTTTTGTAAATTGTTTTACATCAACTACCGCGTTTTCGTCAATTACACCTTCAGATTTTAGTTTGTCTGATCCATATTGGAAACCTGGTAATTCGTTAGCGTATGGAGTTAGAACTAATACTTTTTCATCTTCTTTTGGATAAAGAGGTAATGTATCATTATCATTTTTTGTAACTGTAATAGCTTTTTGAGTGATTTCTCTTTGAGTATCGAAATGTTCTTGAGAACCTACTACGTTTAATGCATTACTTATCTTTTCATCAATAGGTGTATTATATTGATCTAAATCCAATATATTTCTTCTTTGTTTTAATTCTAAAATTCTTCTAACTGACTGATCTATTCTTTCTTCAGTAAGTTCGCCAGAATCTATAGCTTTAACTATTGTGTCAATTATACTATCTAATTTTTCTAAATCTTTAGTAGATTCTAATTTTGTTGGCATTAGAGGAATATCTGTACCAGCTTGAATTGTCATTAGGATAGCTTCTTCTTCACCAAAGTGATCTGCAATTGCCTTCATGTTCATAGCGTCAGTAATTATAATTCCATCATAACCCATATCTTCTCTTATAATACCTGTAAGAATATCATCAGATAATGTTGCAGGTATATGAACTTCGCTACCATCTTTTTTAGAAATAGCTGTATCTTTTTCAAGTTGTGGATATGAAATATGAGCTGTCATTATCATATCTACACCTTCATTTGCAGCTTTTCTAAATGGAATAAGTTCCATATTATTTACTTCTTCTAAAGATTTATCTACTTCAGGTAAGCCAACGTGACTATCTACCGCTGTATCACCGTGTCCAGGGAAGTGTTTAATAGCTGCACTTACACCAGTATCTTGTAAACCTTTAATTACATTACTTCCTAATTCACCAACTAAATGAGGATCACTAGAAATAGATCTTAATCCGATAACAGGGTTATTAGGATTATTGTTTGTATCAAGTACTGGAGCTAGGTTAACATTTATACCTAAAGAGTTAATTTCTTCTCCAATAAGTTTACCATATCTGTAAGCAAGATCATTATCTCTAGTAGCACCTAGAGCCATGTTACCTGGTAAACTAGTACCAGTACCAAGTCTTACAACTATACCACCTTCTTGGTCTATTGATAATAGTAATGGCAAACCATCATTATCTATTGAAGTTTTTTGTATATCATGAGTAAGCCTTGTAGTTTGTTCAGTTTCAACTACGTTTTGTGCGAAAAGAATTATACCACCAAATTTATATTTCTTGATAGCTTCTCTTATCTCATCATTAAGTTCAGTAACTGGTTTTCTTTCACCGCCGTTTTCGGTCCAGTATCTAAACTCTACCATCAACATTTGCCCTATTTTTTCTTCAAGGGTCATGTTTTTGATTGTTTCGTCAATACTATCAGCTTTTGAAACTCTTATATTTCCAAAACTAAGAATCATAACAAAAGCTAATATAAGTGACATCGTTCTCTTAAAAGTTTTGTTCATAGATACACTCCTTGTATAATGAACACATAGTAATTAGTGTTCTTTTTTTCTTTTTACTATATGATAAGTATAGGCTTGTGGATTGGTTATCACTCCTATAGCTTTGACTATTTTATTAAGGCTCCAACCACAATTCTATGTTTATTTGTTTATGAGTTAGATAACGCTATGACGTTTTATCTCGAGCAAGGTTACGATACATAGATTTTTGTGGATAACCACAGCCAATTTATTTGAAAGGATGGTTTTTATGTTTCTTGTTGGTATCGATGTTGCTAAAGATAAGCATGATTGTTTTATTTGTGATTCTGAGGG
>NZ_AUHK01000027.1 GCF_000423145.1 Helcococcus sueciensis DSM 17243
AGAATTATTGAGATTATGTTTCCAGAGCTTGAAGATTGTGTTTACTCTATTAATCAAAAATCTACTATAGCTCTTCTTTACGAGTTCCCATCAAAGGAATTAATCGCAAATGCTCACCTTACTAGACTTACTAATGTCCTTAAAGATAATTCTAGAGGAAAATATTCTAAGGATAAGGCTTTAGAAATTAGAAATGCTGCTATCAATTCTATTGGAACTAGTTCTGATGCAAGCAGTTTTGAGCTTGTTCAAACTATTGATATGATTAATTTCTATTCTTCTAAAATTGATGATCTAGATGCTAAGATAAAAGATATTATGATTGAATTAGAATCTCCTATTTTATCTATTCCTGGTATTTCTTACAATCTTGGTTCTATTATTTTAGCTGAGATTGTTGATATCAATAGATTTGATACTTCCTCTCAATTGCAAGCTTTTGCTGGACTTGATCCAGCCACTCATCAATCTGGTAAATTTATCGCTAATGGTGTTTCTATGGTTAAACGTGGCTCTTCATATCTTAGATGGGCTATTCTCAATGCTGCTAGGTTAGTAGCTATGAGAGATCCTTGCTTTAAAGAATATTATCAGAGAAAGAGAAAGGAAGGTAAACACCACTTCGTTGCTCTTACACACGTTGCTAAAAAGCTAATTAGAGTTATTTTTAAATTACTTAAAACAAACACTCAATTTGTTCCTCAGACTTAACTTCATCTTTTAAACTAGCCTTTTATTAAGGCTTATTTGTCATGCAAATTTTTATTAAATTGTCTTTTGGTATATCTTTCATAAAGTTATTTATTTTATACTTGACTTCATATAGTTAGTCTTATATCTCTGCTTTTATATTACTTGAATATTTAGTTAGTAACAATATTACATTGCATTTAGAATGATTTTACAAGCTTTTTAAGATATTTTGAAAATCGAGAAAATGTTTTCATGAAGAATTAGATATATAAATTTATGATATAATTATTTTAATAATTATTTAGGAGATACAAATGTTATCACATGTTGAAATGAAGCGAAACGCTAGAAATTTTGCTAAAAACTGGAAAAATAGAGGTTATGAAAAAGGTGAGAGTCAAGTATTTTGGCTTTCTTTACTTCAAGAAGTTCTAGGTGTGGAAAGACCTCAAGATTATTTGATATTTGAAAATCAAGTTAAATTAGATAAAACTTCTTTAATAGATGCTAGAATTCCATGAGAAATTTTTAAATCTTGTATTTTTTGACCAACTTCTGATCTGTGATTCAGCAATTTGATATTTCTCTTCTAGGACTAGATAGTTTGACTTCCGGACATGTATTCATCGACGATTTTTCTCTTAAATTCATGACTGTATTTTTCCATTAAAATACCCCAAAGGTTGGATTTATTGGTCCAACTTTTGGGGGTCAGCGCATAGAAAATAGTCTTTTTTTATTACTTAAGATTTCTAATTTTTTCAAGATTTTATTAAGAATAGATTGTTTCTAATCAATAGTAAAGTTGAGTTAAGAACAGTTTGTAAATTTGAGTAATAATATTCACCAATAGTTCTTATATAGTCCCTACTTTCAGCAATTACTAAGTCTCTCTTCTCGATTTTTTTAATATTCTATGCGGTTATTTTTGAGTTAGAATCAATTCAATTTTTGCTTTGAAACGATTATTCATAAAGTAAAAATATAGAATCTGAATAACTAATAATACTAAAGCAATAAGAATAGTTTGCTTCCATATGGAGGCTGCGAGTAAATAGGATAACATGTTAACCGCAAAAATTGAATTGACTATCGCAAATATAACGGGTGCAAAGAATAAGATTATAAATTGCTTTCGTTGCATTTCTTGGATTTTATTAATAGACAATCCAATTTTATAAAGGTTAGTATATGTGGAACTAGATCCTCTAATATTATTTAATAAGCGGAAATAAATTAAACTTCCCGCCGAAAGAATAAAGATTACACTTAGCATAATCCCTATGTAAGTTAAAACTTGATACGTATATCTTTCTAGATCAACTCTTTCAATTTTTTGTATCAAGAGGAAATCATCGCCTTCAGAAAGACCAGACCCTAAAATTTCTCTATTAACTGTTGCTGCTTGCCTTGCTTGTTCATCTGTAGTAGTATCAGAAAAATGATACAAAAATGCTGTTTGCGTATGTTCGAATATTTGTGCTAATCGATTAAAAAGTTCATTATTTACTACATAAATGTCGCTGTAACGATAAGAATCAAAAATGTTCGGGAGATTATCGACGATATTAATTGTTACATTATCAGTTATAGAAATTTCTTTTTGAGAACGTCCATTTGATAATGTTACCGCCTCATTTCCAATCAGTTCTATTTTTTCATTCTCATTAAACAAACTATTGTAGTCTTCTTGAGAAATAATAATCTCTCTCGCTTGATCGCCTTTTTGTAAAATAGATACACTATTTAACTGAAAAGATATTCCAGCTTCACTAAGATTAGAATTAATTAACTCTATGTTATCTTCTTCTTTTTCATTCGGTTGAAACGAAAAATAGGAAATATCAAACGGAGTTGTTTCGGAAACTTCATCGGCAGCAGTAGAATTTAAGGCAATTGTTCCGATAGTAGTAATAAAAGCTACAGTTAATAGTAATGCTGAAATAAACATGGTTTTCGAATTACTGGATAATCGATACATTAACTCCGAAACCCATAATGCTCTCGTATCTTTAAGATAGTATTCTTCGATTCTTCTTACTTTGTCTGTAAAATACTTAGAGAATTGAGTGAAAAATAAGAACATACCAATTGTTACCAATCCACCAATTAAAATATGTAATATATCTGAGTTTTGAAGAGTATTCAATATATCAAATCCCTGTGGTATTAATCGATTGATTAGATTAATATTAGCTAGGGCGTATCCTAAAAGAATTAAGATTATAGCCGTGATAGATAAAAAACGAGAATATGTTATACTGCCATATTCATTCTGGTTTACATCTAGTAATTTATATATCGGTCTTTTTAATATAACTTGTGATCTGAAGAATGCAATCAAAAAGAATAAAATACTAAAAGCAATAATCGTAACAATGATTGATTTGATAGGAAAATAAAAGGGGATTGAGCTTAGATTAATTATATTTGCCATCAACAAGACAAATATATGTCCAAATGCTAACCCGAGAAGTATCCCTACTATTATAGCTGAAAATCCAATTATCATATTTTCTATGATAATTAGTTTACGCAATTGTTTTTTCGACATTCCCATCATAAGTAAAACCCCAAACATACTTTCACGTCTAGATAAAAATGAATTAATTGATAATCCTAAGAAGAATATCGCAAACAATACGACTATCACTTGAGCAGACGCCATAATAGTTGCAACTGCTCCTGGACCTTGATTAAGTTCAGGGTGAAATTGATTTACTGAAAAGATAAAAAATACAAACACAGTAAACATGCAACTTAGCCAATAGCCAATGTAAGTTTCTTTGTCCCTTATTACATTATTTTTAGCAAAATCTCGGAGATTCATTCTACACACCTCCAATTACATTAAGAACATTAAGAATATTTTCTCGGTATTCTATTAAATCGTTTCCTTTACGGATTTCATTGTAAATTTTTCCGTCTTTTATAAATACGACTCTCTCACTATAACTTGCTGTCTTAGCATCATGTGTTACTAATAAAATAGACATTCCATAGTTACGATTAAGGTTTTCGAAAATTTTCATAACTTCTTCAGAATTAGCAGAATCCAAGTTACCCGTCGGCTCGTCTGCCAGTAACAATTCCGGTTGATGGACAATAGCTCGTGCAATCGCTGTCCTTTGAGTCTGTCCTCCTGAAATTTCTTGCGTACGTTTATTTAATACATGAGCAATACCTAACGATTCAGCCACCTTCTCTGATTTTGCCTTCATAGATTTAACTTTCTTATTCTTAAACATCAAAGGTAGCATAATATTTTCTCTTACTGTTAATGTTTCAACAAGGTTAAAGTCTTGAAAAACAAATCCTAATGTATTACGTCTAAATAATGCTGCTTCTTCATCATTAAGATTAGCTATGTTTCTTCCTGTAACCAAAACACTTCCAGAGGTAGCAGGTAAAATACCAGAAATAACATTCAATAAAGTTGATTTTCCGCTTCCAGAAGGACCCATAACAGCGACAAACTCACCCTTTTGAATAGTTAAAGAAAGATTATCAAGACCTCTTGACTTCAATACATCTCCATATACATGACTCACGTTACTTAGTTCTAATAAATTCATTACTATCCCTCCTTTATTAATATACTAAAAGTTATTTTTTGATTATACTATCGAGAAAAATAAAAAAAGATGACAAATTTGTCACCTTTTTTCTCTTAATCAAAATATATAGTGAATTTCGTTCCTTTTGACTGTTCTGACTCAACTTTGATTTTATGCCCTAATTGCTCTAAAATTTGTTTAACTAAATAAAGTCCTATACCCGAAGAATTATTATTAGAACGTCCGTTTTTTCCAGTAAAATACAAATCAAATATACGAGGAATATCTTCCTTTATAATTCCTATACCTGTATCACTAATATCTAAACACAACTTATTATCTGTTTGTTTTATGTTAAAAATGATTTGATCTGTTGGATTAGAAAATTTTATAGCGTTATGTATTAATTGATCGATTATAAAATCTAACCATTTTTTATCACTCAACACAGTTGAGGTAGTATTTTCTATCTGCACTTTAGGAAATACTTTGTTCTGAATAAACAATCTTTTATTTTGGTTGATTATTCTATTAATACTTTCACTTAAGTTTATTTGCTCAATTTTTAAATCCCTGTATACTGCCTCTAGCCTTGCTAAGTTCAAAATGTTGTTTAGCTGCTTATCTATTTGATCCAACTCAACTAATAGTTGCATATTCTCTTTGCTACGCTTTCTATTCTGCAGCGCTAGACGCATTGAGCTAATTGAAGATTTCATTTGGTGTACCCATTGAACAATATAAGTTCTCCACTCACTATTTTTATTTTTATAATTTTCGATTTCGCTCAAGAATTGATCATAATTTTGATTTTCATGCTTAATAAAAGAATCAGTGAACAAATCGGTCCCTTGTAGCCTTTTTTTCATATTCCTTAAATTTGAAGGCGATATACTTAACGTTTTATATACTGTAGATTTCCTGCAATACCGTATGGTAAGAAATATAAAGAGAATGAATAAAGATAACAACAACATATAAATCAACAGTTGTGAACTAAGATATTCTCCACTTAACCAAATTATAAGCAGTATAAACATAAAATTAATTACATATAATAAAACAAAACTCAAATGATCTCTTATGAATAACTTCATCTACCATCTTCCTCTTCCACTATTTGATATCCAAAAGTCCGAATTGTACGTATTCCAATAGGCAATTGATTATCGACTATTTTTCTTCTGATTCTTCTTATATTTACGTTCAAGGTATTTTCCTCTACGAAATTATTTTCATCCCATACTTCAAAAAACAATTCATCTCTTGATACAGAGTTAGGGTATTCTTCAATCAATTTTTTGAGTATTTTCAGTTCTGTAATAGATAGATCAATTTTAGTCCCGCCAGTTAACAGCTGCTGTCTGTCCTTATCCAAGATAATATTTCCAACTTTTAATGGTTCATTTATAGTACTTGCCGATAATTCTCCAAATGTACGTCGAAGCAAACTATTGATTTTTGCGATTAAAATTTCGCTATCAAAAGGTTTGATAATGTAATCATCTGCTCCATATTCAAGCGCCATAATTTGATCCATATTACTATCTCTTGAAGAAATTATCATAATAGGATTTGATGTTATTTTCCGGATCTTACGACACCAATAAAACCCATTATAGTATGGTAAGTTAATATCTAAAATTATTAAATTAGGATTTATGTCCACTACTCTATCTTCTATATTTTCAAAATCATCTAGAATTGAAGAACGAAAATTATATTTTTCTAACACATTCGTAATGCTTTTAGCTAAACCAAAATCATCTTCTATTATCAATATATTATATGCCAAATTTTTACCTTCTTACTTTCGAATCATTATAACAGTTATCTTTTTAGCATTCTTAAAAATTTTGAATTTCCAACCAATACTAATAAATTTACTTATTAACTATTATAACAGATTCTTTTTCGTATATATATTAATTATTCTATTTGTGACCCAGCTGCTGGAAGTAAAAATTTCTTGACTGAAACATTTATACAATTACGTAAAATAAATGATAATTCGTGCCTTTTTATAGTAAAATTTCATAAAAAATGTTACTGGATATAAAATATGATAGAAAACAAACCTGAATTTGATAAAATCACATCGTTTAATTAATTAAATAAATAATATTGGTATCACGAAAAACTTTCACAAATATGTAAATCCTTGAGATTAGAATATATAGACACAAAACAAAAATTCATTTCAACATCACAAGTAAATATTGGAAATATAATATCTGAACCAGTATGTAGAAATAACTGGTACATTCACCACGCTTTGGAAGACTGCGAAGCAATTGCAAGTTATACTATATAGAATTAAAATCAGTTGAATAATACTTTAAAAAATACCTCTTTTAGAAAGACGATGGATTTTCTCCCATCGTCTTTTTTTGAGATCAATTATGAATTACTTTCCAACCGTCCCTACTCAACTTCTATCTCAATAGTATCAATCATTTCTAAATTTAATATCTTTTAATTATATTGTCCTATTTTCAAATATTAGATTTGGTGTGTTATCTGATAAGTATTAGAAATCTTCGTAACAAATATTGTATTCCACTTCATTTACTACATCTGTAAATATTAAAAGTAGAAATAAAACTACCGCAATCTTTTTTTAATTTTTGCTCTTAATTTATTGTCTTTTATTCCTCTCTTCTTATTAAACTTCAGGCACAATCCCTAAGTTAAATTCAATATTTTTCGAATTCACTAGTTTTTCATAACTTATCTTATTTCTTGTATACTTTTCACCATCAATATACAGACTATTTACAAATTTCTTATGATGATAATTTTCATTTGTCTTGATTGTGAGTGTATTACCATTATCTAAATGAATTTTTGCTTCATCATAAAATGCAATTCCTAAGTCATATATATTGCTTCCTGGACAAGTTGGATAAAATCCAAGACTTGATAATATATACCACGCTGAAAGAGAACCATTGTCCTCATCTCCTGGATATGCATCAAAATTAGGTCTAAAATAATTTAATAATAACTCTTTAATTATAATCTCTGTCTTAAATTTTTTATCTACATAATTATATAGATATGGCAAATGGAATGATGGTTGATTTGAAATAGCTATATGACCAAAATGTGCCTCATAATATTCACGCATCTCATGTATAGTTTGATTGTAATGTCCTACTTCAAATTCCGTCTTTGAATTTGTAATTTCATCCAGTCTTTTTTCAAATTCTTTCTTTCCACCAAACTCTGAAATAAATGCATCAAAATCATGATACATATTATAACTATTTTGATAAGCCGAACCTTCCGTATATGGTGATCCCCATGCTAAAGGATTGAATTCTTTTTCGAATTCTCTTTCTTTAGTTTTTGCTCTTAAGAATCCTGTCTCTTCATCAAACAGTTTTAAATAATTTTTCGATAAATTTTTATACTTTTCATAAATATCATCTTTATTTAAATTCTTTGCCACAACCGAAATTGAATAATCAGATAATGAATTATCTAAAGTTTGATTTACAGATTCATGTATATGACTTGGAACATATCCATATTTAATATATTCATCGACCGCTGCCCTTCCATATCTAGCATCTCCCGAATCAGTTGTCGATGCTTTTATCATAGCTTCAAGAAACTCATCCATATATTCTTCGCCAATAGATTTTGAAGAAGCTTCAGCAATTACATTATCCACTAAAGTTCCTGGCATCAATCCTCTTTCATCAGGAGATAACCATTTAGGTAAATATCCCGTATTTCTATAACTATTCAAAATACCTTCTAAAATCTCCTTGTATTGTTTTCTATCAATTAAAGAAAGCAATGGAAATAGAGTTTTGCCAGCATCCCAAAAACCAATATTTGTAAATAATTTTCCTTTTTTTACAGTTTTTGAAAATGTATCATAATGTATTTCTTCACCGTCTTTATCTATTTCATATATTGTCATTGGGAATAAATGACATCTATAAAGAGCATGATAAAAAAACTCAACTTGACTTTGTCTATCATACATTTCATATTTTTCATATTTTTTAGATTTTTCCTTATTAGTAATTTCAAATCTATCAAAATACTTGGTCCAATTATCCTTGGTTTCTTTTATCATTTCAACCAAATTGTGGTTTAACAACGAAAGATTATATATTGCTTGCTCCATAGAAATAAATGATGTAGCAAATTTAAGTTCACATAGTTTTTCTTCAGTTTCAACAATATATGTTTCTCTATTTTTAATTAATTTAAATGAATCTATATCAAATGCAATATACATTGTAAAATTTTCATCTTCGTTTCCACTAAAGTTTGTAACTTCTCCATACAGTTTATTTTCAATAACTTCGAGTTTGATATCTTTAAATAAAAATTTTGCATTTTCTTTTGTTTCATATCTTATTATCGCTCCATATTTTGAAGCCGACATTATCGCAGTTTCGCCATCCATATAATTAATGATATTAAAATTAGGTCTAAATATTGATGAATACGGATTATATAGTACATTTTCATTTCCACTAAATGGAAGTATTACAAAATGCGAAAAATCTCCCATCCATGGACTAGGCTGATGAGTAATCCTAAATCCAGAAAAATTTCTATCATGTGGATTGAACCACCAAGAACCGCCTTCCGGTCTTGTTTCAACAGCTATATAGTTTTGACCATAAGGCACTCCTGTATACGGAAGAGAATTACCATTTGAAAATTCATAAGCATTATTTGTTCCATAACGAGTATCTGTAAATCTTTTATCTTCTAAAATTTCATTTATAATTTTTTTTATTTCCATTTCTATCTCCATTTTAATATTCATATATATATTAATGAGTTTTTCAAAAATTTTCCAATTTATTTATAATTTGACATAAAACTCACTATAAAGGATACTTATATTGATATACAAAATATTGGAGGATACATGGAAATTTTAAAATTAAAACCTGCCCTTAAAGATTATTTATGGGGTGGAAACAAGTTAAAAACAATTTATAATAAAGAATCTAACTGGGATATAGTTGCAGAATCATGGGAGCTTTCTGCCCATAAAGATGGTTTATCAACTATTGAAAATGGTGAATTTGCAGGTTTAACTCTTGATAAATATTTAGAAAGAATGGGAAATAAAGTAATAGGAAAAGAATATATAAAAGATAGATTTCCTATTCTAAATAAAATAATAGATGCAAATCAGTCACTATCAATTCAAGTACATCCTGAAGATAAATATGCAAACGAAAATGAAAATGACAATGGTAAAACAGAAATGTGGTATATAATCGATGCTGAACCAGGTGCATATTTATATTATGGAGTTAAAGAAAAAGTTGCAAAAGAAGAATTTAAAGAAGTAATTGAAGATGGAACTCTTCTAGACAAATTAAATAAAGTAACTGTTCATAAAGGTGATGTATTCTTCATAGAGGCTGGAACAATTCATGCCATTGGAGAAGGTATACTTATTTATGAAGTTCAACAAAGTTCAAATGTGACTTATAGAGTTTACGACTACAAAAGAAAAGATAAAGATGGAAATGAAAGAGAACTTCACATTGAAAAAGCTTTAGAAGTTTCAAATCTTAAACCTAATGGAGAATATAATTTCAATGATGAAAACAATATAAACTCTTCTCTTACAAGACTAGCAAAATCAAAATACTTTGACGTATTAAAAGGTCAAGTAGATGACTGGTCATACACAATAACCGATGAATCTTTCCATGCTATAACTTTCCTTGAAGGAAATGGTGAAATTTTAACTCATGGACCTTCTTATAAATACGAAAAGGGAGACACATTCTTTATACCTGCAAATAATAATGAATATAAAATCAGTGGAACTGGAGAATTTATACTTTCTAGATTACCTATTGAATAAAAATATTTACTAAAAACAGATACTACTATGAGTTGAATTCGTAAGCACAGAATTATTTAATAACATTTCAAAATTAGACTCAAATTTAGGATGCTGATTGTAAATAATTAGCATCCTAAACAATAGACATATAAACTTAATATTAGAGTACTACCATATACTTATACATTTATATATAAATAGATTTCAAATTGTATTATTTGTTTAACGTTTTAATGAATCTCTCTACTTCTTCTGTAGGTCTATATGAAGGTATAGTCCCATTTATAGTAACCGATAATGCAGAATAATAACTTGCCCATTTCATTGAAAAATCTAACGATTTACCTTTACACAAGTTTGCTATTACTGCAGCCATAAAACCATCACCCGCTCCTGCAGTATTAACGACACTATCTACATTAACAGATTTAAATCTTACAATTTTATTTCCATCAAAATAAAGACTTCCTTCTGACCCTAAAGTTAATATTAACGTCTTAAACTTATATTTATCTCTAAAAAGTTTTAAAACATTTTCATTAATTAATTCAACTTTTGTTATATCTTTAGTAAGTGTAAACAACTCGGTCTCATTAATAAATAAATAGTCCACAGAAGAAAAATCATATTCTTTACTCTCTTCTAAAGGGCTTGGATTTAAGGCTACTATCATACCTTTAGATTTAGCCACTTCACAAGCTTTTAGTACTAAACTTGGTCTAATTTCAAATCCTGCTATTAAATATTTTGATGGATGTAATCTGTTTATTGCTTCTTCTACTTCTTCAAAAGTTAATTTCACAGAAGAGCTGTCTCCATCAATTATTGAATTTTCTCCATTTGGTCCAATCAATATTAATCCTGTACCTGTAGAAACTTCGTCTGTACGATAAAGAAATTCTGTATTTACCCCTGATTCCTTCATCCACTTTTCTCCTAAATCACCCCATGGATCATTTCCAACTTTACCTATATATGCTGTATTTACTCCTAATCTACCAAGTGCTACAGAAACATTTGAACCTTTACCTCCATCTTCTGCTACATGCCATCTTGAAACAGATAAAGTTTCTCCCCATTTTGGCATTCTGTCAGTATATGCATATTGACCAACACCATGACTATTTAACACAATTACATCTACCATATTACCAACCTCTTATTTCATGTGACATAGGATGATCAGCTGTTTTTTCATCAGTAAACAATATAACTTCTGGTACATATTTTGGAATTAATGTCACTGGATATTCTAGTGTAGGTTCACTAAACATAGTAACTCTTATTACTGTTTGTTTCCAATCTCCAGTCGCAACCATCAATACTGCTCTCTTAGCTGATAGCATAACGTTAAAACCAATAGTTATAGCTTTAGGAGGAACTCGATCATAGCAACACCCAAATGTTCTTTGGCTTAATGCTACCATTGTATCCTCATTTATTTCAACTATTCTTGTTTTTGATTTTGCGTATTCATCTATAGTTAATCTATAGAAATAGTTTCTCGGTTCTTCACAAAATGCTACTAAACCTCTAGCTCCTACTCCTGCCCATACAGTATCAATTCCACCCATTTCATTACATAGATTATCCACATAATCAATATCATTTATTCTTGGCCAAATTCTTTGATTAATAGGAACATTTAAATCATCGTTTATTCTACCATAAAAACATGCATTCATTGTTCCTTCTAAACTTTCATATGTATCTTCCACAGGATATGGTCTTCCTTGCCAATCTAAAAATTCGTCCATGTGAAATATCCATAAATTTTTTAAACTAATATTTTCTCTATTTACTCTATCAATGAATACATCAAATTGGTCAGTTGGCCCTGCTGGTAAAACCCATTTTGTTATTTTATTAAGCTTATTGTTTGCTATTACTTCATCAGCCATTAAGTTCCCAACTTTTTCCATTGTAATTTTTCTATTTGTATTTAACTCTAATTTTACTTTTAGATCATCTCTATTACACAATTCGTTCATAGGTATAGAACACCATTTAAATAGATCTTCTCTAGAAATCTTATAACCCATATTTTCTTCTCCTATTCTTCTAACGCAATAATATCCTTATTTTTCTTTCTGAAGTAGTAATAGAATGGCAAACCTGTAACAACAGCAACTACCGATGCTATCATCCCAGGAATTGGAGCCCATAAGAATGTTGAGAATAATAATATTCCTGTTGGAACTATAGCTAATATCGCCATTAATGGTCTCATTGGCATAATAAATGTAGGCTTATAATTTGGCATATTTCTTAATTTGAACCAAATTAAGAAAGTTCCTGCATTTCTTAATAAACAAATCAATGTAAAATATCCTAAAAGATCATTTAATTGTGATACAAAAACTAATACTATTGCTAATCCACTTTGCCATAACATTGAAACATATGGGGTTTCCCATTTTGGATGAACTTTTGCCCAAGATCTAAACCATACTCCATGTTTTGACATCATATATTGTATTCTAGCTTGGAACATAATCAAACTTGATAACGATCCAACTACTACTATTATAGCTAAGATTGAAGCTATTGTACCAGCTGTTTCTCCAATTAATGGTATATTAGATGCAGCTGTAGCTATAGGAGCTTCTGATTCGGCTAATGTATTAATATCTACAAGTCCTACTGCCATTGTTGAAAGTAATGTATAAAGAAGAGTTACTATTACAACTGTTGATAATAAAGCAATAGGCATGTTTTTCTTAGGATTTTCAATTTCTCCTCCCATAACTCCTGCAGATTGCATACCATCATATGACCAAGTTGTTGCGGATATCCCAGCTAATAACGCTAAAAACCCACTTGTTTTATGATCTACTATTACTTGTTGAAAATTTTCTCCATTAATGAAAAATAGACCTACACCAACTAAAATAAAGAAAGGCAATATTTTAATTGAAGTAATAAAGTTTTGCCATTTTGCTCCAGCTTCCATTTTAATCATATGTAAAAGTGTAAAAATTACAATTAAAGCAACTGCAACAAATTTTACCATCATCGGTGAAAAGCCTGTAAAGAAAGCTAAATAATTAGCAACCGTAAAGGCCATAATCGCAATACCAACAGGATCTGTAGCCCAATAACTTAACCATCCTGATAAGAATGATAGGAATGGAAATCCAGCCTTTTTAAAATAAGTAACAAACAATCCATCTTCAGGAAATGCTGTAGAATATTCCGTGTATAATAAATTTTGCGGAATCATAATCAATCCACCTATTAGAAATGCTAATATTGTTAATAGAGGAGTTCCTGTCGCATTTGCAACTTCTCCAACTGATGAGAAAATTCCTGATCCAACTGTAGTACCTACACCAATAGCTATCGCAGTAGTCAGAGTTAACCTTCTTTTTAATTGAGTTCTTGTTTCATCGTGATTAGTCATGTCTTTCTCCTAAATAATTTCTTTGTTATGTAAAAAGTACTCATTAACTTCTTCAATATATGGATATCCTTTACCCTTTTCTTTTGTCATACTTCCTTTTCTAGTAACCTTATATGAAGCATATTTTGTTGCCCATTCACTTGCTTCCCTTAATGTCTTTCCCCATACAAGATTTGCCACTAAAGCTGCTAAATATCCATCTCCTGCTCCAATAGTATCAACCGCATCGACTTTTGGTGCTTTAACAAACCAATAATCTTTTCCATCATGAACAAAGCTTCCTTCGGGACCATATGTTATAATAACTCCTTTGCACGAATGTTTATTAATCATTTTTTCAGCTAATTCTTTTGGAGTAGTATTATCATCTTCGTCTAGTTCCAAATCAATTTTAGCTTCCACATCATTTACTACTAAATAATCAATGTACTCTGTTTTTCCTAAACCTTCACTTGGTAAAGGACTAGCATTACAAAATGTTAACATATTAAACATTTCTTTAGCTATCTTAGCACCATACAAAGCTTTTTCTGAAGGCATTCCAAAACCAGTTATAAAATATTTAGCTTCTTTATGACCTTTTATCGCATTTATTATTTCTTCTTCTGTTAAATATTTACACGCACTATCGCCATCAACGATTGTATTTAATCCATTTTCATCAACCATAATGAGTCCAGTACCAGTAGCAACGTTTTTATCTTTATACATATACTTGGTATCCACACCCGATTCACTCATCCATTTATCACCCATTTCTCCCCATGGATCTTCTCCAACTTTACCAATATAACCAGTCTTTATACCAAGTCTCCCCAATGCTACTGAAACGGTAGCGCCTTTTCCACCATCTTCTTCTACTCTCCAATTAGTAGCTTCCATAGTTTCACCTAATCTTGGCAGCCTTTTTACATGACATATTTGTCCCACACCATGGCTATTAAAGACAATTACATCTACCATTTTATACCTCCTTCAATAATTCTCTAATAACCTTAATTCCTCTTTCAGCGGAATAATCTGGTTCATTTTCATATCTGCTAAATAATTCAAGAGATAAATATCCATTATAATTTATTCTCTTTAGATATGAAACTATCCTTTCAAAGTCCATTTCTCCATCTCCAGGAATTAAATGATCTTCACTATTACTAAATGCATCAATGAAATGTATATGTTTAACATTCTCTCCCATTTTTTCAAAATATTCTGAAATCGGCTCACCAACAGTAAGTGGGCACGCTAAATCTAACATAACCTTAAATCTATCTGAATTAACATTTTCTAAAAACCATTTTGCATCATCAGAACTTGTAACTATAGTTCCTTCAAAAGGTGTTACAGGTTCTAAAATAATCGTCTGTCCAATTTTTTCTGCATATCTTGACAACTCCTTAAAATTATTTAATACTAGATTTTTTACTTTTTCTTTATCTCTAGCGTAACCAGGATGATTAACAGCAAACATACAATACTCTGCTCCTATTAATTTAGCTGCATCTAATGATTTTTTGAAGTAATCTAAACTTTCATCATTCATATTTTTGTCTTCATACACTAGACTATATGGAGAACCAGTATTCTCTGGAGCATAGCTTATAATTGGCAAATTATATTTTTCTTTTAGTCTATTTATTTTTTTATATCCTCCATTTATTATATCCAGCGGGAAAGCATGTGGTCTAAACCCCGCAATTTCTACTGCATCATAACCATTTCTTGCCGCTTCTTCAAAGAATCTTTCTATAGAATATTTTGAAAACGCAGCAGAAAATAACGAAATTTTCATTATTCCTCCTTTATTATTTTTTTTATTTTTTCTTCAATATTTTTAGCTTCATTCTCTTGTAACACACCAAATTTAAACTTAAAACTATCTGATGAATAAGAAGGTATAGTGTTAAAGTATCCTTTTTCGTACTGATGTTTTGTGCTTTCATTACTTCCTGTAGTAGGTAAACAAAATCCAAGTCCATTTTCTTCATTAGACTTACAATACCACCTCAATCCAAAAGGCAATTTTGTAGCATCAAAAGATACATAATAAGCTTTACCATCTGGTAAAATTTGCATTGAATGAGCAAATCCTTTTGAATCTTTTTCGTACTTAATATTCACACATAATTCAGGAGCAAAAATTTGGTTTTTAAAATCAACAATATCTAATTTAAATGGATCTTCTTTTATACTTTCAACAAAATTTAGTAGATTTCTTTCTCTTTCAGAAGTAGCTATCATTGGTAAATCTTGTATTCTAAAGTTTGCATAGTCTTTTTTTGCACTATATACAAGTCTAGATTTGTCAACTCCTAACCAGTTCATGTGACACATAAAAACATAGTTCAATTCATCATATCTTTTATTGTTGATTTTTATTTCCATTTCCAACACATCTGAATCTTTTCTAATTTTCAACATTGGAATGTATTCCCAATAATAATCTTGGCTATTTTTATATTCATATATACCTGTAATACCTATATATTCTCCATTTTCATCTTCACCAATTTCTATTCTGTTATTTTTAAAATTAGCAAATGGAAGTTCTCCATGAATAGGGTAATCTTCAGATTCACTTGGTCCATTAATATTAATTAAACCGCAATGTATTAAAAATGCACCATAGGTGTCACCAAATTTTTTAGTATTTAGTGGGGAATCAAATATTGACTTTTGAGAAATAATTTCTCCCTGATATTCATATGACCAAATTTGATGACCCATGAAAGGTAATATGACAAAACTAAAGTTTTTAGCGTATAATTTAATTGCATCTATCCCACTATCATACTTAAAAAATGTAATCTTAAAGTCTGAACTTTGAAAAATATTTTCCTCTTTAGTAGAATAGTCTAATTTATCTAAATAAATACTAGTTGACTTCATATCCTAACTCTTTCATAAGGTTATCTAATTCTTCTTTAACTTCTGGTGAAACATAGTCCTGGTCTTTAGGCATTCTTGAACGCATTCCCGTTGGACCCCCACCATATTTCATGGCGTATATATAAGCAGCGTTAAAAGGAGATTTTTTTACAATATTTCTAATTCTTAAAACTTTATGTTGTGCCTTCATGCAATTTTCATAGTCACCAACTAATCCATAATTTACTATATCTAACATTTCTTTTGGATAAGGTACAGCCATAAATGAAACAGCTCCAACCGCTCCGCATAACATCATCACACCATCTAAACCATCACAACCACCTAAAAAATCAAAATTATCTTTATCAATTCTAAGGGTACATTGAATAAAGTTTAAAATATCTACAGATGCATCCTTAAAACCTCTTAGATTTGGATGATTATCTACTAATTTTTTAAGTGTATCAGGTTCATATAAAGTACCCATTTGTACACAATTATAGATATATACAGGTTTGTCTACATGATTTATCAATTCTGATGTATAATCATATAAAGCTTTTTGTGTATGTTTAAAGAATGGTGGTGCTGTTATACAATAACAATCAGCCATTCCTGTTTCCTCATATAGGTCTAATAATTTTTTATTTTCTTCAACTGAATTTTCAAAAGAACATACCATAAGCTTTGCCTTACCTTGCGTTTCTCCATATATAACTTTTAATAATTCAATTTTTTCTTCAGTAGTTAAAGATTGAGATTCTGCACCTAAACCATTAACAAAGAAATTTTTAACACCTTTAGACATATGCCAATTAATCATTTCCTTTGTCATTTCGTAATTAATACTTCCATCTTCATTAAATGGAGTTAAAATTTCATCCACCAATCCTGTAATAAAATGTCCCATTATTCCTCCTCGTATAATATAGTTGTAGTAATAAATACTACATTTTATTCTAAATCCCACTTTCTTATGGGATAATGATTGTATAGATAGAGGTCGTAGCTTTCCTCCTTGAAGCTTGTCTTCCTAATTAAGGGTTACGCCTCTACTTTACGTCCTTATTAGTATGAGCTGGATAGCACATTTCGTTGCTGTATATCTAACGAGGTTTGATTGTCGTAAAGTTCTTGAGGGTCCTTTCTCTATCTAAATTTATATTAAAGCTAGGTGATTTTATGTTTTACATTGGTGTTGATATTGCAAAGAATAACCACGAAGCCTCAATAATTGATTCTAATGGGAAACTTGTTTCTGAGTCTTTTT
>NZ_AUHK01000028.1 GCF_000423145.1 Helcococcus sueciensis DSM 17243
TATTTCCAAATGATTATGCATTACAAAAAAGTCTTTATCTAGCTATGGCAGATGCTTCAGCTAAGTGGACTAGTAGAATAAGAGGTTGGGATAAGGTGTTATCACAATTATCAATATATTTTGAAGGGAGGATATAATAAAAAAATAGAAAGTAATAGTAAAAAATATCTGCAAATTTTTAACAAAATTTGACAGTGTATTAATAATGTGTAAAATTAAGTTAAGCTTCATTTCTTAAGAAATGAATATCTATTGATACAAAAAATGTATCAACCCATACCCTTTAATATCAGGAAATAGGTTGATACACAAAATTATTTACAGACCCCAATGTCTTGACCATTTAACTTTAATTTCTCTGCTTTTATATGTTTAGATGATTTATTACCTTTGAGTATAGCGTTATAATCATTATTACCAAGAATTAAATAATTAGTTTGCTTATTGACAGTATTGTCTAAAATTCCACCAAGATTAACTATAATCTGCATAGCATCTTTTCTAATAATTTTTTCAAGTTTTCCTGTGAATACAACATGTCTGTTAAAGAAGAAATTATCTTCATCAATTTCAACTTCAGTAGGCACTATTGATTTAATATTTATACCTTTGCCACCATGCGATTTTTTTACCCATAAATCTTTAATGCTCAAATCACGTTTAATCATAGTATTCTTTATTTTGTCATATAATTCCTTTGTAGCTACACAGTCAGCAATTGAACGATGTTTATTAGTAGAAATTTTCAGATACTCACTCAAATCTGATAACCTATGATGTTTTAGTTCAGGGTATAACTTTCTAGCAAATTGAACTGTATCCATATATAAATTTTCTAACTCTATTTTAAATCCAGCATTTAAAAATCTTATATCGAAAGAGGTATTATGTCCAATTAGTATGTCATCACCTATAAATAAAAGCACCTCATCTTTAACCTGTTCTATACTGGGCATATCTTTCACCATATCATTACTTATTCCTGTAAGTTCAGTTATAAACTCATCAATTTTATATCTTGGTTTGATTAGTTGAGAGTACGTATCAACTATTTGATTATTTCTAATTTTTAAAATTCCAATCTCAATAACTTCATTGTAGTATGCTGAAAGACCTGTTGTTTCTGTATCTAAAACACAGTAATCATCGATTATCCTTCTTGTGTAATTTTTATTAGACATAATGAAATCCTCCTGTTAAATAGATTATAGAAGATAAATAAAAATCTATCAATAAAATAATAAATTAATGAGTTCTTTTTAAAAAAGTATCTTTAACCTTAGATTTGAGGTCTTTTTTATAGCAAACAAGCTCACATTATAAAATGGTTACAAAAAACCATTGACAAAGAAAATTCTATGGTTTACAATAACCATAATAAAATAAATGGAGGTATTATACATTGCAAAAAACTGATTATATTAAATTAGAGAAAACATTTAACGAAGTAGATGGGAATGAATACTATAAATTTATGGATAAATGGAGAGGGAAAATAAGTAATATAGATGATATATTCTATATTTTTTCAAGAGCTTTATTGTATGCTGAAACTATTAAATCTAATAATTTATTGAAAGATAATAAGTCGATAGAAATTCTCTTCAATAGAATAGATTCTAGATACTCAGATATTATAAAAAACGCTAGAGATATTTTTAATGAAAATCAACTGAAATCTATAATATTAAATTTTGATACCCAAATCAAATCTAGAATGCGCGGGATGGACACGGGAATATACATTCCTAAAGGGTTAAGAGATCTTAGTTATAATCTTTTAAAAATCAAAGATAGAGATAAAGTCTTGCATCCTTATTGTATGGATGGAGATTTTATTATGGATTATTTAATTAAATTTCCAAAAAACTATATATGTGGTTTAGATGTTAGAACAGATAGTATTCTAAAATCACAAATAAAAGCATCAATATTTAGTGAAGATAGAAGCAAAATAAAATTTATTCAAGGTGAATATATTAATTCAGATTTAAGCAATATTAATTGCAACAAAATATTCAGTATACCTCCATTTATGGTGAGTTATTTACAAGAAATAGTTCGAGACAAAGAATTAATCAATTTTTATAAAAAAAACGGTTTTAAATCGTATAGCGATTGGATATATTTATTAAAAGCTACATTAAATCCTAATTTTGAAAGAGCGGTTTTTGTAGTCCATTCTAATATTTTATTTAACAAAAGGGATACAAAAATTCGTGAATATCTTGCGGATAAAGGTTTGATTGAAACGATAATTGAATTACCAGCTAAGATATTTTTTGAAACAGGAATTACAACTTATTTAATAGTATTATCTAAAGATAATAAGTCTATAAAAATGGTTGATGCGAGTGAAATGTATAAAAAAGAAACCAAAATAAATATTATCGATGAAAACAATTTAAGTAATATTTTAAAAGCCTATAATGAAAAAACAGATAAGTCTAGAGATGTAAGTTTTGAAGAGTTATCAGAGAATGATTATAGCTTTTTGGTTAAAAGATATACTACTAAAGAATTAAACTTGGAAAACTATGTTTATTTGAAAGATGTTGCTGAAATAAGAAGAGGTTATGCAAATATAAAGCAAGAAGATTTAAAAGATAGATTATCAAATGAAAATACTAATTATAAATTGCTGACAGCTGGTGATATAAGTGACGAATTTTCAATTGATACATTGAGTAGTTTAACTAATATTGAAGATTCTGAAGCAATATATTGCATAGAGGACAAAGAAATAGCAATTACAAGAGGTGGAAATTACAAATCAATCTTAATAACTAAAGATGATGAGCGAATATTAACAAATGGTACATTATATATAATTGATTGTGATGAAAATAAAATGAACCCATATTACCTTCAAATGTATCTATCAAGTGACCACTGTTTAAATCAAATTGAAAGTTTAACGGTTGGCTCTGTTATATCTTTTATGAGCATTTCTCAACTCGGAGAGTTAAAGATACCTATAGTTTCTAAAGAACACGAAATCCATATATCCGAAAAATATAAATCAATCCTTGATAGATATGAAATAATAAGATTACAGAAAAAAAGTTTACAAGATGAATATAGTGATATATTAAGTGAGGTGATATATGGATGAACAGAAACTCTATAATTGCTGAAGCTATCATTCGTATTACAAATAGCTTATTAGCAGAACAAGATGATGAGCAATTTTGTATACTTCTTGAGAAATATGGACTAATTGATCTGTTGCCTACAACACTTCCATATTTTCATGAAACACAAAAAAATGGTAAAATAATACTATTTGGGGGTTCATCTGTGAAAATAAATGAACTTCAAGGATGTTTAAAGTCTTTAAACATAGATAAGAAGAGATTTGAATACATCCCTTATGACGAAGTAACTAATTATAATTTCAAGAACTTGGAATATAATAACAATTACAGATTGATACTTTTGGGACCAGTACCTCATAGTGCTAAAGGTATGGGTGATAATAGTAGTGTTACAGAATATTTAAAAAGTAATAATAGTATTGCTAAGGTTATATCATTAGATGAATTTAAAATCACGAAAACTTCTTTCAAGAAAGCTATTTCTAAGGAAATAGAATCTGGTTATTTGGAAATTGATTAAAAAACTGTATCAATTTGATTCGCTAGAAGATTGAAATACATTTAAATATGATACACCTTTAAGCATTGTAAAAAATTCTTGTCTAAATTATTGAGAAATAAGAAAGTGTTTGTACGATATATATAGAAGGTTTTATATAATTATTAGTATTAGCTTAGGTGTAAAAAAGGTGATGAGAGTTACAGCTTTTTGAAAGAATAAAATATGGATTTTAAATCTTTTAAAGAAATTATTACATGATTTTTCTAAAAAGAAACCAATTACAAGGAGGAAGGATGAGCTCAAAATTTCAACCACCAGTTAGGACTGGACTATTAGATTTTTTAAAAAATAGTTCTGGAAGTCAGTTTGTTATTCCTGTTTATCAGAGAAACTACACATGGAGAGAGAAGAAAGAAGTTAAGAGATATTTGGATGACTTAAAAAATGTGTTAGTGGGAGAGTATCCGAATCATTTTTTAGGTATCATAATTTATCTAGATACACCAATTGATTTTTCGACTAGAGAATTTTCTGTTATTGATGGTCAGCAAAGATTAACCACAACTTTTCTAATACTCTATGCAATAAAAGCAATTATGAAAGAACAAGGAGAAACTAAAGCTATAGAAAATTTAGAAGGTCAGTTTCTTACAAATCCTTTTGCAACAAATGACAGAATCAAATATAAATTAAAGCCTCTAGTATCAGATGATGAAGTTTACAAAAATATTGTATTGGATAAAATTAATCAAATTTCAAATAAGGAATCTAAAGTGTTCAAAAATTACATATATATATTAGAATATATTAGAGAGCTTAACGAGTCTTATGATTACAACCAAATTCTTTTAGCTTTAAATGATCTGTATTTAGTTTGTATCCCATTATCTTCAGAAGATAATGCTCATAAGATTTTTGAAAGTATAAATGCGACAGGTGTACAACTAACAGCTTCAGATTTAATTCGAAATTTTTTATTAATGGATTTAGATAGTGAAAAACAAGAAATATATTATAAAGATTATTGGCTGGAATTAGAAAAATATTTATCTGATGATTCAAGAAAATTAGAGAATTTCTTTAGATTTTATTTAGCGGTAAAAAATGGGTTACTACCAAATAAAAAAGCTGTATACATAGAATTTGTGAATTGGTATAAAAAAGAAGAAGATTTATTAGGGAGAGAAGGAGTTTTTAAGGACCTTATAAAATTTGCAAAATATTATTATGATATATACCAAGAGAAAATTTTTAATTTAGATGTAAATATTAGAAGTTCTATTTCAGAGTTTAGAAAAATCTTATCCGATATGCCAGCTCCACTTTTAATGGGATTTTTTGACCTTTATCAAAATGAAAAAATAAATGTTAAACAATTAGATGAACTTATTCTAATTGTGAATAATTACCTTATAAGAAGGGCTATATGTGATATTGATACCAGTGGAATAACTAGAATGTTTGCACCTTTATTAAAAGATATTTATGAGGAATGTAACGAAAATTATGAAAATATTGAGGAAGTTTTAAAAAAGAATTTAGTGTTCAAGAATATAAATAACGGTATGTATGTTCCAGATAATAATCAACTATATGATATTGTAGTTAATTCAAATATGTATAAAATAAAATCTACTTTAAGGATCTTTTTTGATAAACTAGAACATTATAATAACCCAGCTCCTGTTAACTTAACTGATCTAAGCATAGAACATATCATGCCCCAAACAGCTACTAAAGACTGGTATGAATATTTAGATATAGATGAGGAATCGTATCAAAGAAATGTAAATAGGCTTGGAAATTTAACATTAGCCGCTAAAGTTGACAATAGCAAAATGCAAAATAAAACATGGAATTATAAGAATGATATACTTGTTTCGACTTCTCATTTAATTATTAATCAAAGCGTTTTAGAAAAAGAAAGATGGGATTTAAAAGCTATAGGAGATAGAACTAATGAATTAATAGAAGAAATTAATCGATTATTTCCTTACCCAAAGGCTGATGATCATATATTAAGAATTGAGGAAATTTTCATCAATAACAATGGTATTAAAGCATCTGCTATTTTTTATATTGATAATGGTGATGTAGAAATTCTTGAAGGTTCAGAGTTAAATGAAATTGATAATATAGATAAATATCCTGATGTTGAGGTTCTACGACAAGAATTAATTGAAGAAGGGATAGTATTTGATAATGGACAAAAGAAAGTATTTAGAAAATCCTATATGGTAAATGCTAAAACTAAATCAAAAACTGCATTGAGTAGTTCAGCAGATATAATACTTCATGGATCAAGAAATGGTTGGGGATATTGGACGAATTTAGAGGGAAAATCATTAAAAGAAATAGCAAATACATATAAGAGGACTTAATTACACAACTTTCGAGAAATAAATTTTAATAAAATTTTAACAATTTATTCTTAATGATTCAATTATTATTCTAATATTTTTATTTAGTGTAGGTAAAGGTATACTACGACTTCGTTAAAATAATTGATGCTTAAAATTATAAAATTGCAGAATCTTATAGAAAATTTATAGATACTTGTGTATAGAGTTTTGTAACTTAGGGATAGGAAAATTAAATAAAGTAATTAATCTAATAGTAGTAGTTTTATAAACATATGGGGAGTATTATAAATATATTCTCCATTTTTTGATGCGTTTAGCATCTGTTTTTTCTCTTAAACTATAGAAAAATCTACAAATAAATGCTATAATGTCTACTAAGTAGATGATTTTGTGGCAAAAGGAGCGGATCTAGATGACAAATTTTAAAGTTGCTGATATTGTTAAAGAATTAGATATTTCTAAGTCATACCTATATAAAATAATTGATCAAGAAAATATATTCATACCAAAAAATGAGAATGGAAGATATTATTGGGATGAGGATTCTGTTATTGCTGTAAAAAGATTTTTGGACAAAGAAGAAAAACAGAATGTGGATGAAACAGAAGAATTAATGTCTAATTTAGGATTAAAACAGTCTTATATTAATAACAGAAGATATCTGGGAAATAAATATTCCCTTTCCGATTTTATAAGAAAAACGGTTGATGATAATTGTAAGGGGATAAATATTGTTGTAGATATATTTAGTGGAACCGGTGCAGTGGCAAATGCTTTTAAGGATAAAATGCTTATTACAAATGATTTGTTATATAGCAATTATATTACTAATTATGCATGGTTTGGAAATGAAAAATATTCTAAAAAAAAGATAATTGAACTTATTTACCAATACAATCAAGTTAAAACAAGTGAAAACAACTATATGCGAGCTAATTTTGCTGATACTTTTTTCTCTGCTGATGATTGTAGCAAAATAGGTTATATAAGGGAAGATATTGAGAGAAAATATAGAAATGAAAAAATTAATTTTAAGGAATATGCTATTTTAATTACATCGCTTATTTATGCAATGGATAAGATTGCTAATACGGTTGGACATTATGATGCATACAGAAAAACTGCCGATTTTAATAAATCATTGATACTTAATGTAATACTTCCAGATGAGGATATTAATCAAAACAATCTTTGCTATAATCTTGCTGCAAATGAGCTTATTAAAGATATAAAGAGCGACCTATTGTATTTAGACCCTCCATACAATTCAAGACAATATAGCGATGCGTATCATTTACTAGAAAATGTTGCAAAATGGGAAAAGCCAGAAGTATTTGGTGTTGCTAGAAAAATGGATAGAACATCGATTAAAAGTGATTATTGTATGATTACGGCAACACAAGCATTTGAAGATTTAATTGAAAATGCAGATACAAAATATATTTTGTTATCTTATAATAATATGTCTGAAAAGGGAAATGCAAGATCAAATGCAAAAATATCTGATGAAGATATTATGAGGATTCTTAGCAAGAAAGGAAAAGTTACCATTTTTGAATCAGATTACAAAACTTTTTCTACAGGTAAATCAGATATTAAAGATAATAAAGAAAGACTATTTTTATGTGAAGTCTATATAGAAGAAAAAAAGAAAATGAATATTTCTTGTCCATTTAATTTTACTGGTGGAAAATTCAAATTATTAGATCAAATACAACCATTGTTTGATGAAAAAAATGTCTTCTTAGATTTATTTGCTGGAGGGGGAAATGTTGGAATAAATTCTTCTTCATCAAAAGTGATACTAAACGATTCGAATGAAAGATTAATAAATTTAATTAAATTTATTAAAGAAACTAAGACTGATATTTTATTAAATCAAATTGATGACCTAATTGATAAATATGACTTATCACATACAGCCTTATATGGTTATGCATATTATGGTTGTGATAGTGGTAAAGGAGTAGCTGAGTATAATAAAGAAAAATTTTTGAAGTTAAGAGAAGATTTTAATAAAAAAGCTCAAGATGGAGAGAGTGATTATTTAATGCTCTATGTATTAATTGTGTATTCTTTTAATAATCAAATTCGTTTTAATAAAAAAGGACAATTTAATCTTCCAGTTGGTAAAAGGGATTTTAATTCAAAAATGAGAAGTAAACTTGTTCTATTCTCTGAAGAATTGAAGAGTAAAGATGTCGAGTTTTTGAACAAGGATTTTAGAGAGATTTCTTTAGATGATTTACCAAAAGAAACCTTTATTTACTGTGATCCACCATATTTAATTACAAATGCAACATATAACGAAAATGGAATGTGGACTGAAAAAGAAGAAAGAGATATGCTTGATTTTTTAGATAGGGCTAATAAAAAGGGATTTAGTTTTGCTCTATCCAATGTATTAAAAAGTAAAAATAAAACAAATGATATATTATACGATTGGATTGAAAGTAAAGGATATTACTGTAATTATTTGAACAAAAGTTATTCTAATAGTAATTATCACAGAAAAGATAGAGATAGTATATCTCAAGAGGTTTTAATTACTAATTATCCTGTTGATTGGAGGAATGTGTAAATGACTATAAAAAGTATTCCGTATCAAAGTTTTTGCTGGGTAATAGGAACTACAAGTTTTAGAACTGCGAAATTAAATTTAAAGATTGAAGAACAATTATTATTGCTTGATGAATTTTACAAGGAAGTCACGAAGAATACAACATGGAATTGGAACAATCAATTACAAGAAAAATATTATGATTTCATGAAGGACAAATACTTTTTAACAGGCGATGCTAAGAGAAGAGATAAAGATGCTAGAGAAAAAACATCTGGTTTATCGGATATAGGATTAATTACAAAAGATAGACTTATTACACAAGCTGGAAGAGCATTACTTGATATAGCAAGTGATGGCGTTTTTGAATCAAATAATGTATTTAATATTGATAGGGATAGTTTTATTTACTTTAAGCAGCTATTAAAAACTAGTATTGAAGTAGGGGGAAATGTTGTTAGACCATATATAATCGTTATAAAAGCCCTAATAGAACTTGAATATTTAACATATGATGAATTTACTTATTTCATTCCATTAATTACAGATGAAGAAAGTTCGAATGATATAATCTCAAATATTAGATTATATAGAGAAAATAAAATTTCAAAAGAAGAATTAATCTACAATAGTCTTATAAAAATGGAAAACTATAAACTTTCACAAGAACTATTTTTAAAATCTAATGTAGATGAAGATTTAATATGTTTAATAGGTATGAATCGTAAAAGCAGAAATTATGATAAGTCATATTTTAAACTGTATGAAAATATTAAGAGAATATTTATTGATGGTGAAAATGATTATGAATCCTTATTAAACTCTGCAAAAAATATCAATCAAAAGCCGGGAACTTTGTGGAGAAGCTTACTATTTAAAACTAGTAATATTGGAACGATTAGAAAAAATGGTAAAGACTCTATCCATGATAGCTGTCCTTTTAAAATTTGTAAAAATGAGATGGAACTAAAAGTTGTATTTTTCAAATATTTGCATGTATTCAAAGCTATGGCTACATTATCAGACTATTTTGATTTAAATAGAAGATATTTTAATATCACTGATACAATAATATTTGAAGAACAGATGATAAAATTAGATATCATTCCAAATTATTATTTCAAAGAAATAATTGATGAGCTATATGAAAAAGCATTTATAGAAGATGAGAATTTAAGGGATGATGTATCATTAGAATATATATCTGAAGCGTTCAAATTGGATATAAGTAAAGTGTATAGTGATTTAAGCAAAGATTTAGGAATTACAATAAAAAATACAGAGCAAGCAAAAGCCTATATCAATGATGAAAGATATAGGAGATTCAACACTTTAATTGATAAAAAATTCAGTGATGCAGTACTTATTGAATTGCTAAATTGTTTCGAAACGCGTGATGATAAGAGAATTGAAGAGCTTGTTACTGATGAAGCAGCTATACCGACTATTTTTGAATATATTTTAGGGATAATTTGGTATAAGGTAAGTGAAAGACAAGGAAATATTTTAGAATTCATGAAATTATCATTAGAGGCGAATTTATTACCTAAGACTCATGCAGCTGGAGGATATGCGGATATTATATACGAATATGAAGCTTGTACTTCTTATCCTGAACACTCATTATTAATTGAAGCAACCCTTTCAGATGGTAATAATCAAAGAAGAATGGAAATGGAGCCTGTTTCAAGACATTTAGGTGATTATAGAATTAGATTCAATAATCCATTTGATTATAGTCTCTTTGTCAGCACATATCTAGATAAAAATGTAATCTCAGATTTTAGATATAGAAAGATAATTCCGTATGCAAAGGGTGAAGAGACAATTACAGGAATGAAAATTATTTCTATGAATACAGATTCACTTAAGAAAATTATTGAAAAAGAAATAAAATATAAATATTTATATGAAGTGTTTGACAAATTCCATGAGATGCCATTAGAGACATTAGATTGGCATGATGACATGATAAAAGAAGCTACTGGTGAGTATACAGTATAATTCGATTTTGTTGTGGCGAGATAATGGATGGTGTTGTTGAGTAAAATAAACTGGGAAAATTACTATAGATATCCATTATCTTAGTTATGAATTAATGGAAAAAAAATATAACAATATGAAAAAACAAGTTGTTAGAGTTTGAACAATTATGGAGGCAAATCATGCAATACCACGAAATCAAACAAACCTTAGAAGATTTATCACAAGACAATTACAGAGACTTTGTAAAAGCCTTGATCAGCCTTGAAAAGGGAATCGATGATGAAGATTTTCTTGATGAGATATATGATAAGTTTATGGAAAATGATGCAATGATGTTATAAAATGAAGAGTTTAATAATATGACTGAGGGGGTGGAGATTGAGGTAAAGTAGTTTAGAATTATAGTGTAATTACCTAGTAAATAAATCTTATAAAATAATAAACAGGGATATGGGCACGAATTTCAAGTACAACTTGGAATTCGTGCCTGATTTTTTTTAATACATCTCTGCTTAAAATCAGAAACGAAAAACATCAAAACATTGATTGACTTTGATTTAAAATGATCGATTTTGATTATTTAATATGCTAATATATTGTCAAAAGAGGTGATAACCATGTTGAAAGAAGAAAGATTTGCTAAGATTATCGAGAGTTTAAATGAAAACAACACGTTGAAAACAGAAGAAATAGCCAATATATTGGATGTATCTATGGCACAACTAGGAGAGATATAAATGAACTTGCAGAATCAAAAAAATCAAAAAAATCTTTGGTGGTGCACAGGCAGTAAAAGATATAAATTTTGTGACGATTGAAGAAAGAATGGATGACAAGTTTAAGATCAATATTGCAGAAAAGCTTGCAATTGGAAATTTTGCTGCGAGCCTTATAAAAGATAATGATTTAGTCTATGTGGATGCGGGATCAAGTGTTGAAGCTATGATTACATTTATAAAAGGAAATAATGTAAATGAAGTAACATTTGTGACAAATTCTATTTATATTGCGCGTGAATTATCTGCACTAAAATACAAAGTCTTTATATTACCTGGAGAGGTAAAATTAAGCACCGACTCTATCATCGGGGTTTCAGCAACTCAATATTTATCAAGGTTTAATTTCTCTATTGGATTCTTTGGTGTAAATGGAATACACAAGGATTTTGGATTTACAACTCCTGATATTAATGAAGCAATGGTAAAAGAAGAAGCTATGAAAAGATGTAAGAAATCATATGTTTTGGCTGATTCCAGTAAGTTTGAAAAAGTTTCACAAGTTAGTTTTGGAAAGAGTGTAGATTGCGAGATAATCACCGAAGTTTCTGAAGGTGAAGGATTTAGAGCAAAGATAGTTAGATTGTAGAATAGGGGGACAAATGATATATACATTGACGTTAAATCCAGCAATTGACCATATTGTACGAGTTGATAAACTTGAAATTGGTGAAACAAATAGAATGCGTGAAGAAAGCATCAGTGCTGGTGGTAAAGGAATAAATGTATCAAAAATTCTAAAAAATCTAGATGAAGAAAGTATAGCGCTTGGATATATAGCAGGATTTACGGGTAGAGAAGTTGAAAGATTGGTTAATAAAGAAGGGATTTCATCAGACATTATCAAGGTAGAAAATGGATTTACGAGGATAAATACAAAAATCAAGAGTGAAAAAGAAACAGAGATAAATGGTCCAGGACTAGAAATCACAGAGGAAGATAAAGAAAATTTATTAGATAAAATAGATGAAATAAAAGATGGGGACTATTTATTTTTATCAGGAAGCATTCCATCATCTATGGATAAAGGATTTTATGCTGAAATCATGGAACGACTTTCATCAAAAGATGTAATTATAGTGGTGGATACAACAGGAGAAGCACTTAAAAAGACTTTAAAATATGTCCCTAAATTAATTAAACCAAATTTAAGAGAGTTAGAAGATTTCTTCAATATTGAAATCCATGACAATAAAAATATTGAAAAATATACTAGAAAATTGCAAGAGATGGGTGCTAGAAATATCATAATTTCAATGGGTGGAGATGGAGCATATTTCTTATCTGAAGAAGGGAATAGTATGTTCTTAGAAGCTCCAAAAGGTAAAGTAATTGATACGGTAGGATCTGGCGATTCAATGGTTGCAGGATTTATCTATGCTATAAAAAAAGGATATTCTTTAGAAGCAGCTTTCAAATTTAGCGTAAGTTGTGGTTCTGCAACTGCGTTTGCGGAAAAATTAGCAACTAAAAAAGAAATATTATATCTTTATAAAAACTCTTAATTTTGTTTCACTTGTTAAAAATAATTTATATTTTCATATTAATAAAAATTAATAGATTTCATGAAAATCTTATCTAAATGTGTATAAAAACGCTTTTACAATCAGTTTAATTAAAAGAAACACGTTGTCATAAATTTAATTTACCATTTATAATGTATATATAAGAAAAATATTAGGAGGAAATATGTATCATAAACGTATTCGTGTAATGTCATTGATTTTAGCGGTAATGATGATTTTACCATTTTTCAGTGGTTTAAGCATTGTTAGAGCTGAAGGAGATGAAACAAGCGATGTATTTGTAGGCAAAGAAGGGGAAAACATAGCTTTGTCCAAGACTGTAACAGGTAGTAATCATGAAGATGGTACCGATTTTACTAAAGAAAATTTGGTAGATGGTTCTACAACAACTAGATATTCTAGTAATCAAAATGATAAACCTATTACATTAGTAATTGACTTAGATAAAATTTCTCAAATAGATACAATTATTATAGATTGGGAAAGGGATGCTGATAAAAGTAATATTTTAGGATATACATTACAAGTTTCAGATGATAACAATGAGTACAAAGTAGTGTATGAACAAACTGAAAAAGTTACTCAAAAGCGTCAAATAATCGACATTGATAAGGTTAATGGTAGATATTTAAAATTAGATATAACAGATTTTGATGGCGGTGCATTAAACTGGGTAAATGTCGGAATTAATGAAATAGAAGTTTATTCTGTAGATTTTTCTGGGGAAGTTATAAGTTCATTGGATCAAATAACAAGCTTAGAATTAAATGAAGATAAAACATCTGTTGTATTACCAAAAACTGTAGAAGGAAGTAAATTAGAAATAGTTGGTGAGAATATGCCACAATTAGTTAATAAAGATGGTGAAGTATTCCAACCACTAACAGATAAAACAGGATATGTAACATTAAGACTTACTAAGGGCGAAAGCTATACTCAAAAAGAAGTTACTGTGGCATTAGAAGGTAAATATGAAGACGAAGGGGAAAATGCTTCTCCAGTTGTTATTCCAGAAATACAAGAATGGCATGGTGGATCAGGAACATTAGCACTAGATGGCGTAAGTCTAAGTGGTGATTTTGCTAATGTTCAAAGTCAATTCAATAAAGAATTAGGATTGACAGGGGTTTCAACTTCAGGAAATATTCCAATCAAATTTGTAAAAGTTGATGATAAGGGATATGACAAAGAAGGATACTATATAAATATAGAAGAATCTGGAATTACAATTGAAGCTAGCGAAGAAACTGGTGCATTTTATGCAACAAGAACTTTATTGCAAGCAGGTAAAGAATTACCAGTTGGAGAAATGAGAGACTATCCAAGATTTGCATTAAGAGGATTCATGCTAGATACAGGTAGAAGATTTGTTCCTCTACATGTAGTTAAAGACGTTATGAAAACAATGGCTTACTACAAATTAAATGATTTCCAATTACACTTAAATGATAACTATATTTGGTTACAAGATCATGGTAGAGATATAGATTATGTAATGAATACTGCAGAAACAGGATTTAGACTTGAATCTGACATGGTAGGTGAAAATGGTGTTAAATTAACATCTGACGATCACTATACAGTTCAAGAATTCCAAGAAATCAAAGATTTAGCAGAAGAACTTAATATGAATTTAGTACCAGAATTTGACACACCTGGTCACGCATTAAGTTTTGTAAAAGTACGTCCTGATTTAATGTACAAAGGTTCAGTTGGATCACATAACAATGTAGAACGTGTTGCTATGTTAGATTTAGACAATGAGGAAACATTACCATTTATAAAAGAAGTATATGAAGAAATGATTGCAAAACATTTCGGTGGATTAAATACAGTTCATATCGGTAGTGACGAATATTATGGAGCAGTTGAATCATACAGAAGATATGTTGACAATATGCTAAAATATATAAGGGATGATAAAGAGTTAACACCAAGATTATGGGGTTCATTAACTTCCAAAAATGGTTCAACTCCAGTAACATCTGAAGGCGTTCAAATGAATATTTGGTCTAGAGGATGGAATACAGAACAACAAGCTCTTAAAGAAGGTTATGATATTATCAATATACTTGATATTCCAACATATATAGTTCCAAATGGATCTGGTAGTGTTGGCGGATATGGAGATTACGCAAGTAATAAAAATATTTATACAAATTGGGCACCAAATAACTTTAGAGGAAATAACGGTAGTATCGTAGATCAATCAAATCCACAATTATTAGGTGGTGCATATGCATTATGGAATGACTATGTTGATTTAAGAGATACAGGTATTACAAGTAGTGATGCATTTGTAAGATTTTTCGCTTCTCTTCCATATATAGCTGAAAGATCATGGCAATCAGATAGAAATGAATTATCATATACAGAATTCAAGGAAAAGGTAGACTCACACAAAGTATTACCACCTGATGCAAATCCATACTATGAAACAGAAATTGAAAAACTAGGATTAAATGATTTAAGTCAAAACGGAAATCCAGTAAAAGGTAAATCTGTTAAATTAACTAAAGATCAAGTTTTAGAATCAGGATTAGATCAATTAGGATACAATGCTGTACTTGAATTTGATATAACATTAGATAATGAAGAAAATAATCAAGTATTATCTTCATGGGGTAAAAATAATATTTTTGCTAGAGACGAAGAAGGTAAATTAGCTTATACATTCGAACGTTATCATATTCAATTTGATTATGAAATAAAAGCAAATGAAAAAACTAATATAAGATTTGTAACTACACAACAAAACACTAAAGTGTATGTAAATGATGAAGAAGTAGAAATGATAGTAAATCCAAAACGACCAAAAATCGCTCATACAACATTTATACTTCCATTAGAAAATATCGGTGGATTTGATGGTACACTTCATAATTTCTCATTAAATAAAGGTGAATATACAGATCCTAATAAAGTAGAAGTTAAATCTTATACAGCTAATTCAGAAGAAACTGCAAATGCTACTGCAAATGAAGGGCCAATCGAATTAGCGTTTGACAATGATCCAAGAACATTTTGGCATAGTGATTGGAACGGTGGATCTTATCCATTTATAGTAAATATAGAATTAGATGAAGTTACTCCACTTGATAGATTAGTTTACTTACCAAGACAAAATGGTACAAATGGTATAGTAACTGAATACGAAATCTCAGTTTCAACAGATGGTGAAGAATATGAAATAGTTGCAGCAGGTAATTGGGATAATAATGCTAAAGCTAAAACAGCTAAATTAAATGGTGTGGAAGCAAAATATGTTCAATTTGAAGTGCTAAATTCAGTTTCAGATGGAAGAAACAAATTTGCTTCAGCTGCTGAAATTGATTTGTTCAGAGTTCCAGTTGAAGAAGAAGTAAATAAAGAAGATTTAAGACAAACTCTTGAAATAATGAAAGAATTAGTAAAAGACGTTAAAGATCTATTAACAGAAGATAGTGTTAAAGCGTTAGAAGATCAGTTTGTAGCTTCTCAAAAAGTTCTTGACGATGAAGATGTTAAACAAGAAGATGTAGACAATGTATTGGAAGAATTAAATAAAGCTTATCAAGCTTTAGAAGCTAAAAAACCTGAAGAAACTGCGGAAGTTAATACTAAGACTTTAGAAAAATTAATTGAAAATACTGAAGCTAAATTAGAAGAATTAGGAGAAGAAATAACAGCTAATTCAAAATCTAATTTAGAATTAGCATTAGTTGATGCTAAAGAAGTGTTAAAAGAAACTCCTTTAACACAAGAAAAAGTTGATGAAGCTGTAGAAAAATTACTTGAAGCACTAACATCAATTAAATTTAAGGAAGAAGAAACACCTACTATCGATAAATCTGCATTATCACAACTTATTGAAAAAGCAAATGCAAAACTTGAAAAAGATTTAGAAGATGAATCAAAAGAAAATCTTGAAAATGCGATAACAAAAGCAAAAGAAATTATAGCAAAAGAAGATTTAACTCAAGAAGAAGTAAACGAAGCATTTGCAGAATTAGTAGATGCATTATTAAATGCAAAAGTAAAAGAATCAGAACAACCAGAAGAACCAAAACTTCATGAAGCAAAAGGATATATAACCGGAACAACAAATGTTAGAGTTAGTCCAAATGGTCAAGTGATAGGAACACTTGCACCTGGTGCTGTAGTGGAAGGTGAATACGAAGAAGGTTCAGATTGGGTTAAATTCAATTACTATGGACAAGAAGTGTATGTATACAAACCACTTCTATCAAATACAATTGAAGTAAAAGGATTCGCAAGTGGAGATTCAAATATAAGAAAATCTCCAAATGGTGAAGTAACAGGTTTAGCAAAACGTGAAGAAGTAGTAAAAGGAGTTGTATCAATAGATAATCCAAATTGGATTAAGACAGATAAAGGATATATCTATAGACCATTAGTAGTAGATACTATAAAAGTAAGAGGTCTAATGTCAGGTACAACAAATGTAAGAATGACACCAAATGGAACTTTAATAGGAACACTTGGAAAAGCAGAATATGTAGAAGGAACATTAAATATAACAAATCCAAACTGGGTAAGAATAAGATACCAAAACAGAGATGGATATGTATATAGAAGTTTAATAGTAGATACAGTTTCAGCAAGTGGAACAGTAACAGCTACAGTAAATGTAAGACAAACACCAAATGGCAAAGTATTAGGAACACTCAGAAAAGGGGTTAAGTTAACAGGTAAATTATCTGCAAGTAATCCAAACTGGGTAGAAATCCAATACAAAGTCCAAAGAGC
>NZ_AUHK01000029.1 GCF_000423145.1 Helcococcus sueciensis DSM 17243
CTTTTTCAATATCTCTTGATGAAAATATTTTTTCTGAATAACAAAATATTAGAATTTGAAGCATTGTTAGAGGGTTAACTTTAGGTTTTCTGCCAAAATGTGAGTAGACTTGATGAAGTTTAGATAAATCCATCCTTTCAATGATATTTTTTACAAGCCTTAACTTTACATCATCTTGAACATACACATCTATGTTAAAATTTAACTTTAATTGAATCGTATCGTTAATTAGTGTAGAATTAATGAGTAACGATGTAGGTTTATTAATGTTTTCCATACTTACATTGTACCAAAAAAAGACGAGGACTTTTTAAGTTTCTCGTCTTTTTTGTGATTGGGACTTATGCAACAGCCCCATTTATGAGATTATTTATTATAGATCTTTAGCATCTTTGGTATCAAAAGTATTCCCATGCTCAAGATCTCCATATTCAAATCCTCTTAAGAACCATTTTTCTCTTTGTTCACTTCTACCATGTTGGAATGTATCCGGATTTGCCTGACCACCTTGCATTTCTTGGATTCTATCATCACCAACACCTGATGCTGCAGCCATCCCTTCTTTTACATCTCCACTGTCAAGATAACCTTTATTATTGAGATAGTGGGCAAGAACGCCAGCATAATAATCAGCTTGAAGTTCTAATTTCACCATTTCATTATTGTATTCAACTTCACTGACCCTTCCTCTCAATGCATGAACTTTTTCTAAGTCGCCTGTTAATTTTTGTATATGATGGCCAACCTCATGAGCCAATACATATGCGAATGGGAAATCACCTTCAGCTGCAAAAGTTGTACGAAGTTCTTCGATAAATGTCGCATCTATATATACTGTTTCATCTGCACCACAATAAAATGGTCCCATTCTTGAAGAAGCAAACCCGCAACCTGAATTTACAGTGTTTTGATATAGTACTAATTTTGGTTCTCTATATGTTTGACCATATTTAGAAAAAATATCATTCCACATATCTTCTGTATCGGCAAGTACAACCCCTAAAAATTCAACAGTTTCAGCTTCTTCTTTGTTTCTCGGTTCAAATGTTGTAGATTGCTGTGTACTAGGTGTTGTATTAAAACCTCCGCCTAATAATAAATCAAGAGGATTTTGTCCTAGTAGTAAAGATACAGCTAATAATAGGATTATTCCGCCGCCACCTAATGAACCTATAGATCTAAATCCGCCGCCACCTCTTCCTGAGGAACCTTGTTTTCTGACATTGTCACTAGACCTTCTTCCTTCCCATTTCATAAAGTTCTCCTTAATAAATTTATTTAATAATTTTTTTAATTATATCACAATATCATTTACATATTCTACATAAACAAATTATTAATTATCGAAGAAATAAAATTTATTAATGTTCATAATAATATTAAATTTTAATTGTGACATTTATTATAATAAGGGTATAAATTAAAGATATGAATGATAAGTCAGATTTACGAATTGTAAATTATAATATTAATTTTTGGAATTATATATTTAAATAATATGTATGTTCAATAGAGTTTTTATTAAGAGATTAAAAATGTGAAAGATTGGAGCGAATAATGTTTGAAAAATATGTATATCCCAAGAAAGCCAAGGTAATAGCCACGCTGTCAGTTAAAATGCTTTCAACATTTATGGGAATATTGATTCCGGCTATTTTAGCCAAAATAATTGACGATGTTGTTCCATCAGGAAATAGAAAGATGATAATTTTACTTGGTGGACTTATGTTATTAGTATCATTTTTAGAATGGTGGCTAGGTATTAAGTCAAATAGAATGGCTGCAAAAGTTTCTTCCGAAGCGATACAAGAAATTAGACAAGATTTATTTTCTAGATCTATTGGTCTTTCCGCAAGACAAATAGATAAGATAGGAATATCATCATTAGAATCAAGACTTACCTCAGATACTTATACTGTACATAATTTTTTAGGCACCGGATTAAGAATGGGCTCAAGATCTATATTATTATTTATTGGTGGAATATTCTTTTGTGTAGTATTAAGTCCAAGATTATCTATCATTATTTTATTATTAATTTTCCCAATATTTTTTACAATACGTTTTATTTACAATAGAACACAACCTATGTGGAAAAAACTACAAAAGAAAACCGATAATATGGTGCAAGTTATTAGGGAAAGTATTAGAGGTATAAAAGTCTCAAAAGCTCTCAATAAAGTAGATGATGAAAAAGATAAGTTTTATAACGCAAATAATGAAGTACGAAACCAAAGTATTGAAGCTGTTGATATGATGGCTTTAACATCACCTTTAGTTAATGTACTTCTGTATGTAGGACTTGCATTTGTAATTATATATGGTGGGAAATTAGTAGGAGCAGACACCTTAGAAGTAGGAACTATAATTGCATTTATGTCATATTTCTTACAAATTACAAACTCTTTATTTATGATGAATTGGATGTTTAATCTTTACTCTAGAGCTATGACTTCAGTACAGAGAATTGAAGAAGTAATTTTTATGCCAATTGATGAAAATCAAATTGTTGAAGATCCAATATCATTACCAAAAGCAAATAAAGATGTACCAGAGATAGAATTTAAGAATGTTTCCTTTGCATATGAAGATACAGATTACAATTTGAAAAATATTAACTTCAAGATATATCCTGGAGATACATTTGCAATAATGGGGGCTACTGGTTCAGGAAAATCTACAATTATAAAACTTATACTTAGACAATATGATATCAATAAAGGACAAATCCTAATAAGAGGAATAGATATAAAAAGAATTAAACATAATGAATTAAATGCTTTATTTGGATCAGTATTCCAAAGAGATTTCTTATTCAAGGGTAGTATTAAAGAGAACATTGATTTTGGTAGAAAATTAGATGAAGATGTTTTATATAATGCTACAATGAATGCTCAAGCATATGAGTTTATAAATAGTAAGGATGATAAAATAGAGTATCCACTTTCATCAAAGGGTGTAAATCTTTCTGGTGGTCAAAAGCAAAGAATATTATTGTCTAGAGCATTTGCAGATAATCCAGAAATTTTAATTCTTGATGATTCCTCATCCGCACTTGATTTTGCAACAGAATCAAAATTAAGAAATGCATTAGATAGTAATTTTAGAGAGTCTACTACAATAATAATTGCTCAAAGAATTTCATCAGTATTATCAGCAGAAAATATTATTTTCCTTGAAAATGGAGAAATTGCTGCTATGGGAAATCATGAATATATGCTAGAACATTCAAAACCTTATAGGGAAATAGCTGAAATGCAATTGGGGAACTCTACAGAGGAGGTTTTATATGAATAATAAGAAAACAAATGAACATCAAGAGAAAAATTATTCAAAAATTGCAAAAAAAATCTTTTCCTACATTTTGGTTGAATGGAAATGGTTTTTATTAGCTATAGTGCTTGTAGTAAGCTCTAATCTTTTAGTGCTTTGGGGTCCGAGATATTCTGGAGCTGCAATTGATACATTAACAAAATCAGAAATAGATTTTAATGAAACCTATAAAAATGTTTATTTAATGCTATTTGCATATCTTGGATCATCCTTATTAACGTATATTTCTACAAGAGTAATGATTAGAGTTTCAGAAAAAGTTATTCTAAATATGAGACAAGATACTTTTGAAAAAATAGTCGATGTACCAATAAAATATATTGACACTCATCAGGCTGGAGATTTAGTTTCAAGAATTTCATATGATTTAGAACTTGTAAATAGAGCTATATCAGACAATATAGTAAGTATTGTGGCAGCTTTAATATCAGTTGTAGGTTCATTTTCAATGATGATGTCAATATCACCATCATTATCACTAATTTTCTTAATAATCGTACCTGTAATTATATTATTTACAAGATATAGAATTAAGAAGACAAGACCATTATTTTCTATTCGTTCAAAAAAATTAGGGGAAATGAATGGATATGTAGAAGAAATTTTAAATGGACAAAAAACTATACAAGCCTATGAAAAAGAAGAATATTTTTCAAATGAATTTTGGATAAGAAATAGCACGAGTATTGATGCTTACTATAAAGCCGACTATCAAGCGTCTATAAATTTTCCAACTATGGGATTTTTGACAAATATTTCGATTGCACTTGTATCAATATTTGGGTCTTTAATGTATTTAGATGGAGCTTTTTCTTTAGGATTTTTATCCTCATTTATTCTATATGCAAGACAGTTTTCATTCCCAATAAATCAAATTGCAGGTGTTGTAGCAGAGGTACAATCAGCTCTTTCAGCTGCAAACAGAGTCTTTGTTCTTCTTGAACAAGATAATGAAAAACCAGATTCTAAAGATGCAATTTCACTAGAAGATGTCAAAGGTAAAGTTGAATTTAAGAATGTATCATTTGGATATGATGATGATAATATGGTAATTAAAGATTTTAATTATGTAGCAGAACCAGGGACACTTACTGCTATAGTTGGACAAACTGGTGCAGGTAAGACTACTTTAATTAATCTTCTTATGAGATTTTATGATCCACAAGAAGGAGATATTTTAATAGATGATATTTCATATAAGAAAATTAAAAGAAAATCTCAAAGGTCTGCATTTGCAATGGTTTTACAAGACGCATGGCTGTTTAAAGGGACTATTAAAGAAAATATAGTTTATGGTAAGCCAGATGCTAGTATGGAAGAAATTAAAAATGCTGCAAAATCGGCTCATATTGATAATTTTATTGAAATCCAAAAAGATGGATATGACACTATTCTTGATGAAGATGCTGAAAACCTATCCCAGGGACAAAAACAATTGATGACAATTGCAAGAGCAATGATTTTAAATCGCCCTATGCTTATATTAGACGAAGCCACATCAAATGTTGATAGTAGAACAGAGATACAAATTCAAGATGCAATGAATAAGCTTATGGAAGGTAAAACTTCATTTGTAATAGCGCATAGACTTTCAACTATTAAAAATGCAGATAATATTTTATTATTATCAAATGGTGAAGTTATAGAGCAAGGAAATCATGAAGAGTTGCTTGCTAAAAAAGGAGAATATTATAAATTATATACATCACAATTTATTGGTGATAAAAAATAGAGGAAGGTATATCTTTTCTCTATTTTCATGTATATTTTTTTTTTCTTTTTTGATATAATATCAGTTATTAATAGTATTTTATAATATTACAAATGAGAGGATATTGTGAAAGATAAAAAACAAAATGAAAAAACTCAATTTGAACAATTTAAAAGAAAAAGACATCTAATAAAGCCAATATTAGTAATCACATTATTAATTATTTTACAAATGGCTTTTTTTATATATCTATATAATTCATTAAAAGAATATGTGAATATATATAATTGGAGTAGTACTGGAATTGTTTTAATTGCAATTATTTATATAATAAACATGGATCAGCCAATTGATTATAGAGTTGCTTGGATGATACCAATTACCGTATTTCCTTTATTTGGGATACTTTTATATTTATTATTAGAAATTTTACCAGGACCTAAGGGACTTGCAAAAAGACTTCAAGATATTAAGTATAAAAATATGAAATATTTATATCAAGATGAAAGTATTAAAAAAGAAATTAAAACTAAAGGTTTTATTGATTACGGACTTGAAAAATATTTATATGAGACTGCAGGTTATCCAATCTACAAAAATACAAAAGCTAAATATTTTAGTTCAGGAGAAGAGTATTATAGCCATTTAATTGAAGATTTAAAGAACGCTAAACAATTTATATTTATTGAATTCTTCATTGTTCGAGAAGGTATCATGCTTGATAGTATAGTCGAAATATTAGCTTCAAAAGTAAAAGAAGGTGTTGTAGTTAAATTTATGTATGATGGTACAAATGATTATACTTTAGACCCAGACTATAAAAAATATTTAGAAAGTTTTGGAATAGAAGTTGAAGTATTTGCTGCAGTTAAGCCTATTTTATCAACTTATCATAATAATAGAGATCATAGAAAGATAGTATCTATTGACAATAAAATCGGATATACAGGTGGAATTAATTTAGCGGATGAATATATTAATGAGGCTGAAAGATTTGGTCATTGGAAAGATAATGGAATTAGAATTGAAGGAGAAGCTGTTACAAATTTAACTTTAATGTTCTTAAATCTATGGGAATTATCAAGTAAAAAAGTAATTGAAATATCCCAATATATTTCTAATAAGCATAGTGTATTTGAAGATAAAGCTTTAATTCAACCATTTGATGATTCACCAAATGATAATGAATCTGTAGGGGAAAACACATATGTTGGAATTTTAAACCAAGCTAAAGACTATGTGTATATTATGACTCCATATCTAATACTTAGCGAAAAGATTAGAGATGCAATAATATTTGCTTCAAAACGTGGTGTAGATGTTAGAGTTTTAATGCCAGGAATTCCTGATAAAAAAATTCCTTTTAATATGGGAAGATCTTATTATGAGAATTTACTTAAAAATGGAGTTAAAATATATGAATATTCTCCAGGTTTTCTACATTCTAAAGCGATAGTTACAGATGATATATCATCCGTTGTTGGAACTATCAATCTAGACTTTAGATCTTTACATTTACATTATGAAAATGGAATTTTAATTCATGATAGAAATTTTGCTCTAGATTTAAAAAATGATGTCTTACAAACAGTTGAAGTGTCCAGAGAGATGACAATAAAATCATATAGAGAATTAAATGTTTTCTATAGATTAATAGGTAAAGCTTTAAGACTAATTGCACCTTTAATGTAATTAAAAGGAGAAAAAATGAAAACAGTTCTATACAATATGATTAGAATTATGGATGGAGAAAATGTAGTAGTTTTAGATAAAAACATTAAAGAAGGTTGGGAAGGCCTGACATTTCCCGGGGGAAAATTAGAACCAAATGAATCAATTTATGAATCTACTATAAGAGAGGCCAAGGAAGAAACCAATCTAGATGTAAAAAATCTTCAATTTAATGGAATAATACATTGGATAGAAGAAGATGTTAGATTGACCGGTTTTCTATATACTACAGAAGAATTTTCTGGAGAATTAGTTGAAGAGAATGTTGAAGGAAGATTATTCTTTAATAATTATGAAAAGTTAAAGAAAATGCCAAATCTTAGTGATTCCATGAATTATATATTTGATATTTATGATGGAAAATACTTTGAAATAGTTTTATTTTATGAAAATGGTAAAAGAATTGATGAAAAGAGCCTGTTTTTAAAGAATTTTTCTTAGAGCATTAAATAATAGTGAAGAAAACTTTAATTTAATATTATATTTAAGAGCAGATATTTTATATCTGCTTTTTTGACTATTTTAGCACAATTCTATAGTTTAATATTGGCTATATCTACTTTAAAAGGTACTTTAAAACAAAAATAAAATTATATATTTTATAGGTGAAATTACCTTCCCAAAAGTCCGACAAGGATGAAGGGGGTAATTTTTTATTATATAAAATTATATATTTAAAAATATATTTCATATTCATTTCATAAACATCTTGTATTATATTTTTGAATCGATTTCTTAAATAATATTTTTATTTAGGAAAAATTTTCGTCATAGGAACATAATTTATTATGTTTAGATGTAGAAGGGAGATATAAAGGTGATAAAAAATGCTGTAGCATATATTACAAGAAAAAAGAATAGAACTTTTATTATTTTTATAATATTAACAATAGTTCTTTCGTGCTTGTATTCTTGTTTGACAATAATGAAATCAAGTAATGAAATAGAAAATTCTTTATATGAAAATTCTAATTCTTCAATATCGATAACAAAAAAAGATGGTGGATATTTTAATATTAATCAATTTAAGGATATTGAAAAAATAAAAGAAATTAAAGAGAAAATAATTCAATATGATGGATTAGCAAAACCGAAAGACGCTAAAGTAGTGACAGGAGAACAGAGGATAAATAGAGAAGATTTGTCTGATGAACTTAGCAATGTTCTCGCACTAGAAGCTACAAATAATACTAAAAGAAATATTTTATTTAGTAGTGGAGTATTTACTATTAAAGAAGGAAAAAATATAGAAGAAAATGATAAAAACTCAATTCTTGTACATGAAGAATTTGCCAAACAAAATAATCTAAAATTAGGGGATGAGCTTGACCTTGAATTACTAGATATGGAGAATAATGGAAAAGTTAAAAATCATAAATTCAAAATTATAGGAATCTTTTCTGGTAAGAAACAAGAAACATACACAGGATTATCTTCTGACTTTAGTGAAAATATGGTATTTGTAGATTACTCAACAAGTCAAAAGATATTAAATAAGGCAGAAAATAATCAAATTGCAAATAAAATCTTAATGTACTCTAATAGTGCAGAGTCCACAGATGTAGCATTAAATAAATTAAAAGAGCTTAAGATTGATGAGTCAAAATATTTTGTTGAAAAAGACTCTAATGCTTTTGAAGAATCATTGGAATCAGTAAGTGGTGTAAAACATATAATAAAGATAATGACTTACTCTATTATGTTAGGTGGAATTATTGTTCTTTCATTAATTTTAATTCTATGGTTAAGAGAAAGAATTTACGAAATAGGAATATTATTATCAATTGGAATATCTAAGATTCAAATTATAATGCAATTTATATTTGAGTTAGTATTCATATCTATTCCAAGTATAATAGCTTCTCTATTTTTAGGAAATGTGTTGTTAAAAGTAATTGTCGAAGGATTTATTAATTCAGATGAATCAATGATTTCTGGTGGAAGTTTAATAAATAATAGTAATTTTATGTTAAATATAAAAACGCTAGGACAAAGTTATTTAATATTAATAAGTATTATTATTTTATCAGTTGTATTTGCTTCTTCTTTAATATTAATTAAGAAGCCTAAAGAAATATTATCAAAAATAAGTTAGGAGAAATTAATGGATATATTAGAAATAAAAAATGTAGGATATAGTTATGCTAATTCTAAAGAAAAAGTTTTATCAGGAGTAAATCAAAAATTTGAACTTGGAAAGTTTTATGCAATAGTAGGGAAGTCAGGAACAGGTAAATCTACACTACTTTCTTTACTTGCTGGACTTGATAAACCTCAAACAGGAAAAATATTGTTTAAGAATGAAGATATAGAAAAAAAAGGATATAGTAATCATAGAAAAAACAATATATCTCTAGTGTTTCAAAACTATAATTTAATAGATTATTTATCACCAATTGAAAATATAAGATTAGTTAATAAGTCAGCAGATGAAAGTATATTATTTGAATTAGGTTTGGATCAAAAACAAATAAAAAGAAATGTTATGAAATTATCTGGTGGACAGCAACAAAGAGTAGCTATTGCTAGAGCTTTAGTTTCAGATGCTCCGATAATTTTAGCAGATGAGCCTACTGGTAATCTTGACAGTGTAACTGCAGGAGAAATAATTAATATACTAAAAACTTTAGCTAAAGATAGAAATAAATGCGTAATAGTAGTAACACATAGTAAGGAAGTAGCAGATTCTGCCGATATTATTTTAGAATTAAATAGTAAAAAGTTAAAAAAAGTAAATAAAATGAATTTGGAGGTTGAATAATGATAAAGAATGCATTTGCTTATGTAACAAGAAAAAGCTTAAAATCATTAATTATTATCTTAGTTATTTTATCTATGTCAACTCTAAGTCTCATCAGTTTATCTATTAAAGATGCTACGGACAGAGCTTCAAAAGAAACATTTGCTAATATAACAAACAGTTTTTCTATGGAGATAAATAGACAGGTAAATCCAGGAACACCTAGAGGTGGTGGAAATGTAAAAGGTGAAGATATTAAAAAGATATCTGAAACAGATAGTATTGACTCTTATGTAAAAAGAATCAACAGTGTTGCAGATTTAGTGGATCATGATATTATTGAAACTCAAGAAACACTTGCAAATCAATCTCCTGAAAGAGCGAAAAACTTCAAAAGAACAGTTATGTTAACAGGGGTAAATGAGTCAGCAAAAGAAACAAAATTTGTATCCGAAGCATATAAGCTAGTAGAAGGTAAACATTTAGAAAATGAAGATCAAAACAAAATTTTAATGCATAAAGATTTGGCTGCAAAAAACAATCTAAAAGTTGGAGACAAGATTAAATTAAAATCTAATTTATTTGATGCTGACAATGAAAAAGGTGCAGATGAAACGGTAGAAGTAGAAATTAAAGGTCTTTTTGACGGTCACAATAGTGGTGGTGTAAGTGCAGCACAAGAATTATATGAAAACACATTGATTACTGATGTTCATACAGCAGCTAAGGTTTATGGGAACACTGAAGATACTGCTGTATATCAAGATGCAACATTCTTTGTTAAAGGTGATAAAAATCTTGATAGCGTAATAAAAGATCTTGGAAAATTAGATATAAATTGGAGAGAATATAATTTGATTAAGAGTACATCAAATTATCCAGCATTACAACAATCTATATCAGGAATATATTCAATATCAAATAAATTATTTGCTGGATCATTGATATTTGCAGGAATTGTAGTTTCATTATTACTATTCTTATGGATGAATGCTAGAAAGAAAGAAATAGCAGTATTGCTATCATTAGGTATATCAAAACTAGAAATATTTGGTCAATTCCTAATAGAAATGGTATTTATATCTATTCCAGCATTTGTAGGATCTTATTTCCTAGCAAATTATACAGCTGAAAAACTTGGTAACAATATTTTAAACAAGGTAACGGGAGATATAGCTAAGCAAATAGCAAGACAATCTGCATCAAGCCAATTAGGTGGCGGGGCAGAAGCTGAAGGATTTAATAAAACATTGTCAAGTTTAGATATAAATGTATTACCTAAATTTATAATTTATGTGATTATATTTATGAGCTTAGTACTTCTTGTATCATTGATTATTTCTTCATTTAATACATTAAGAAAAAATCCAAAAGAATTATTAATTGATAATAATTAAGACTTTCGGTGCTATATGCACCGAAAGTTTTTGACTGTTTAAAAACTATTTAAGGTATAAATATAAAATATCATTGAAGAGATAATATCTTGTATAATATAATCATATAGGATTAAGAGGAGATATATATGAAAATACTAACTGTTGAAGATGATAAAATGATAAGAGAAGGGATAAGTGAATATCTGTCGGAATTTGGATATACTGTTATTCAAGCAAAAGATGGAAGAGAAGCCCTTTCTAAATTTAATAGCGATATAAATCTAGTTATTTTGGATATAAATATTCCTTTTATAAATGGTCTAGATGTATTGAAAGAAATTAGGCAAAAAAGTAATTTACCAATTTTAATGCTAACAGCATTTAGTGATGAAGAATTTAAGATTGATGCATTTACTAATTTAGCAGATGGATATATAGAAAAACCATTTTCATTACCACTATTAAAAGCTAGAGTAGATTCTTTGATTAAAAAGAATTTTGGACATATAGAAGAATTTGAATATAAGGATTTATATGTGAATTTTAATAGCTATACAGCAAAAATAAATGGAGAAAATTTAGACGTAAATGCAAAAGAATTAGAGATATTAAAATGTTTATTAGATAATGAGGGACAAGTTCTAACAAGGATGCAAATAATTGATAATGTATGGGGTGATACAGAGGAAATACCTTATGATCGTGTAATAGATGTATATATTAAAGAACTTAGAAAAAAACTACAATTGGACTGCATAACAACTATAAGAAATGTAGGATATAAATTGGAGAGAAAATGAAAAATTTAAAAATATTTCCTAAAATATTTATACAAACATTCTCTATAATTGGAATAATAATTATATTAATACATACTCTAGTTTTCTTTATTTTTCCTAGGACATATTTAGATTCTAGAAAATCTGAAATTTATAACAAAGCAAATGAAATTTCTAGAAATATGAATGGAAAAGATTTAAATTATGTGGAGAAAACTTTAGATTTATATTCTGAAACTGAGAAAGTAAAGGCTTATATAAAAGGTAATGACAAAAATGATGAAATAAAAATTAAAAATAAAGTAGATATTGATTTAGAAAGTAATAATAATTCACTGATAATTGAAGATAGAGAAATAGAACTTAGTGATGGTCAGAAAATACACATACAATTTATTTCCACCGCTGATATGCAGAAAGAAGCAAAAGAATTAAGTTTTAAATTTCTTCCTTATTCATTATTAATATCTTTTTTATTTTCATTTATAGTTTCTTTTATTTATGCTAAATCCATAAAAAACAATATACAGGAAATAAAAAATGTTACTGATAATATGATGGAACTTGATAAAACAGCAAAACTAAAAGTTAATTCAAATGATGAAGTTGGTCAATTAAAGACGCAAATCAATGATTTGTATTCTACATTATTAGCTACCATTGAGGACATAGAATTTAAGAATAAAGAAATTTTAAAGCTTGAAAAACTTAAATATGAGTTTTTCAAAGGAGCTTCTCATGAGCTTAAAACACCTCTAGCTAGTCTTAAGGTCATACTAGAGAATATGAAATATAATATTGGGAAATATAAAGATAGAGATTTATATATAAATGAATGTGTTGATATAGTAGATGGATTAACCAAAAATATTTCACAGATATTATCACTTCATTCTATAAAAAACTTAAATAATGATGAAGAACAATTAATTATAAATGATATATTAGAAGATGTATTGAAAAAATATGATATATTAGCAAATCAAAAAAATATAAATATAAACAACTATTTATCAGATGAAAATATTTATATAGGAAAGAATGCATTAAATATAGTTTTATCAAATTTGATTGGAAACGCAGTAAAATATACAGAAATAGATGGAAATATTGATATTTGGGCAGATGAAGATTGGTTATATATTAAAAATTCATATAATAATGACTCAGATATGGATAAAGTATTTGAAAATAATTTTGATCGGAATAAAGCTAATAGCAATGGATTGGGTCTATATATAGTAAGTAATTTATTAAATAATTATGATATAGAATATAAAATTGTGCAGAATGATGAGTTTTTTGTTTTTAAAATCAAAATATAGGATAAAAGGCACTAAAAAGAAGTGAAATAATATTATTTAATGAAGATGGGAGCCTAAATAAAAAGGCTCTTATTTCATGTTTAAAAGAACATAATGAATCAATAGATAGGTATAAGTTATTACTAAAGATTATATAAGCAATAAAAAAATACCCTCATTGCAGGGTATTTTAATTGTTATTGAGTTTTACTAATGTTACAAAGAATAATATTATTATAGCTATAGCAATTATAGCAAGTTTTAATATAAATAAAACTATTGTTCCTATGATTACCCCTACAGCTAATATCTTAAAAAATATATCAGGGTATTTTTTAGTCAGTGTTATTAATATCGCTAATAATAAAAAACTAATAGAGTTTATTATAATAAAAGCTATTGTAGGATGTATATTGTTTAAGAAATAAATAAATTTATCCATTTATTCTCCTATTTATCGTCTATTATTCGAAATATATACTTAAAATCATACTTAACAAGTACAGGTTTTACTAATTTTATTTTATTAAAATACATATAATCGGTAAATTCGTTTTTTCATTATCCGCCTATTTATGTATTTTCATAATAATATTAGTAAAATACTTCGACCAAATCGTTTTATGTTAAGTTGTGAATCTGACTGCATGTTAATTCTTTTATTTTTATATTTTTATTATATATTATTATATCATAAAAATCTTCTTCGAATATAAAACTTTCAAGTATTACAAAAAATTTTGCCGGTATGAAACCAGAGGAAATAAGAAAATTTCTAAATGGACATATTAGTTATGACAGATATAATGAGTGGCTACAAATATACAAAACTACAAAAGATAAAGCAGTAAAAAAAGAAATGGAAAAGCTCATAAAAGGTAATGCTACAGGATTTAGGATTAGAAGAAAAGAAGCGATGCTAAGAGATATCGAGATGGAAAGACTTGCTATGACGGGAAGTCAGCTTGATAGCTTTGGTAGTCATCTAAGAAATGTTTATAAATCTACATTAAATGAAACTGGAGTTAAGGGAGTAAACAAAAACTTAATAGACGAAGCAATGAAGCATAACTGGGCTGGATCTAATTATTCTAAAAGGGTGTGGCATAACAATAAAGTATTAGCAAAAAGTGCAGATGATAGTAAACAAGATATGATTGAATGGATTGAATCATTTGAAGTATTCCAAATTGCTGAGATTATTGTTGATTTAATTGAGTTATTACAAAAAGCTTTTTCAAGTACTTTAACTATGAATAATAAAAAAAAGTAGTTCAGATGAAGAAGTAACTGTTGAAGATATAGTGGTAGGTGCAACTTCAAGAAATCTTATTTTAGAAATGTTTGAAGAACTAACACCTGGACAAATTGTAGATTATTGTATAGCATATAATAATACATTTGATGGAAAAAAAGAAACTGGAGATAGAGAAGCTATACAACTTGATTTTGATAAATTTTAGCATTATTTATAGTATCATAAATATGAGGTACAAGGTATGAAAAATCAAGCGAAAACAAATACATTCATGTACAAATTAATAGATTTAATAGATGCTATAGTATATAGACTAACACTTAGTAGAAATAAGATTACACCAAAGAAGAATTATGACAAAGACTTTTTTAAACCAGAATTTCATATGGTTTTAGATGAAATAGAGTACCCATCTGATTTTTATAAACAATTGGAATATAGCGATTACGTGAATAGAAGAGCAAGAAAAAAATATAGAGCTTATAAAGATAAAAGGGATAGAAGATATAAAATAGCAAAAAAAGCAAGAAATGAAGCGGTAAGGAAAAAGTTTTTAGCTTTATTTAAATAAGATAAATAGATTTTAAGGGGCTGTTGCATAAGTCCCAATCACAAAAAAGACGAGAAACTTAAAAAGTCCTCGTCTTTTTTTGGTACAATGTAATTATGAAAAACACTAATAATCATACATCGTTACTTATTAATTCTACACTAATTAACGATACGATTCAATTAAAGTTAAATTTTAACATAGATGTGTATGTTCAAGATGATGTAAAGTTAAGGCTTGTAAAAAATATCATTGAAAGGATGGATTTATCTAAACTTCATCAAGTCTACTCACATTTTGGCAGAAAACCTAAAGTTAACCCTCTAACAATGCTTCAAATTCTAATATTTTGTTATT
>NZ_AUHK01000030.1 GCF_000423145.1 Helcococcus sueciensis DSM 17243
AGCAAATTAGAAAATAACGGAATTTTACAGAGTATGTCAAGAAAAGGAAATTGCTTAGATAATTCTCCTATGGAGAATTTTTTCGGAATATTAAAACAAGAAATTTACTATGGAAGAACATTTAAATCATTTAGCGAGCTAAAAAAAACGATTGAAGAATATATAAAATATTACAATGAAGATAGAATAAAGGAAAAACTTGGATATTTAAGTCCAGTTGAATACAGAAAATTAAATGCAGCTTAGCTGCGATTTCCCCTAGGGGAAATATTAGGACTACAAAAAACCAGAGACAAATATTTCTAAATGTCTCTGGTATAGAGTCCAACTTTTTGGGGTCACCTTATATCTCTATTTTTTACTTTTTATATAGGAAACTTTATCATGCATTATCCAATAAATAATCATATCTTTAACTTCCATATTAAACGCCTTTTCAAGACCTTCCCTATATAAATTCAATTGTTTTTCATATGATTTTTCATTGATTTTTTTATTAGACTTGAAATCTAGTATTGAGATTTTTCCATCTTCAATAAAATATAAATCAATCTGACCATCTACCAAAACCTCATGATTTCCTTCTATATATTTCATGGTAAATGATCTTTCCTTATATACTTTTTCCGCATTTAAAAGTCGATCAAACAATTCAGACTTAATAAAATTATCAAAATATCTAATATCAATCGATTCATATTCATTTTGGGAAATAAATCTTCTATTAACTAAATCTAATAAAAATTCTTCTATTTCTTTAGTATCCATTTCTCTAATTGGCAACAATTCAAATAGATAATGATATAAAATCCCTTTTTCTAATGAATCAGAGTTTGTATCTTGAATAAATTTCGGTTTCTTTTCTTCCATTTCAGTTTCTATATTCTCTATCGTAAGAACTTCGGGTTCTTTTAAGTCTGAGCTAGTATTATCATCCTTAGCAGATAATTCAGTTACTATTTTTTTATAGGGAACAGAAACCAAGGATCTATCATATTTAAATTTGAATATATCAGATAGATTACCATCATATTCTATTTCTTTATATTCCTCTGAATATTTTGTATTCTTCTTATTATTCAGATATTCATATATTTCTAAATCACTAATTAAATTTACATCTAAATTAATTTTCTCTTTTTCTCTAAAATATTTTAATTTATTTTTATCAACTTCACCATCAGTAAATATTTTGTCGTAAAAAACTTTATTTATCCAACTACAATAATTATTTAATTTATCAAAAGATTTATCTTCACTATTTATTTGGTTTACTGATGACACTAAGAATAAACTATTAACCGCCCTCGTCAAAGCTACATATAATATTCTTACTTCTTCGGATAATAACTCTTGAGATTTAAGGTCTTTGATATCATTATATAATCTTGATGCCGTTAATTCATAATCATTAGTATTTAATGTTTTTAAAGCAATACCTTTTTCATCATTTAATATTACTTTACTAACTAAATCACTAGTGTTAAACCTTGTTGCAAGACCACAAACAAATAGTGTATCAAACTCCAACCCTTTTGATTTGTGAATGGTCATAAGTCTAACTACATTATCCTTTTCTGATAGTTTCGCAATAGGTTCTCTTTCACTTAGGTTTCTTTTTGTTAATCTATCTATATATTTCATAAGTGATGTAAGCGTAAAAAATCTTTGCTGCTCAAGTTCCCCTATTTCTGAAATCAATAAATTTATTTCTTCAACTTTTTTATCTCCGTCATTTTTAGATAATACATAAGTCATAAATCCTGAGTCAACGAATACATACCACGCAAAATCTTTTAAAGACATTATTCTTGATAAATCTCTATATTTTTCCATTTTAGACTTATAAGAATTTATCTTACACAGAATATCCTCATCTACGTTTTTATTATTCTCATAATTATAGAAGCAATAATTAAAGGAATCTTCTTTATTATTACCTCTTATTTTGGCAAGTTCTTCATCACTAAACTTTTCAATACTTGATGTTAGAGCCGATAATAACGTAATATCCTCATTATCATTGTCAATAGCTTTCAATATCTCAATAAAAGACTTTACTTCGATATCCTCATATGAAAATCTACTTGATTCATAAAAATATGGTATGTCAAATTCAATTAAATTCTCTTTTACCTCATCTAAAATTGGTCTTGACCTTGCAATTACCGCAATATCTCCTGCACGTTTTCCATTCCTAATTAATTCTGAAATTCTCTTTGCTATAAATACTGCTTCTGCTCTATTTTCTAAAATATCATCATCTATATCAATATTTTCTTTGTAAGATTTTGATCCTGATTCTTGTAAAATATAATCAATCTCAATATGTGCTTTATTTTTATCATAATCATCTTCATCCAAACCAGCTCTTAGCCTATGATTTTCATTTTTATAATCAACATCACCTAAATCATTAGTCATTACTTCATCAAATATAATATTAATAAATCTAAGTAATTGTTCATGTGATCTAAAATTGTGATGAAGATCAATCGCTTCATATAAATCAGTAAGAGATTTATAGTCATTATATCTTTGTTTGAAAATTTTAGGATCTGCAAGTCTAAACTTATATATACTTTGCTTAATATCTCCTACAAAAAATAAATTATCTCCTCTTGAAATCTTATTTATAATTTCATCTTGTATATTATTAGCATCTTGATATTCATCAAAAAATATATACTTATATTTTTCTTTAATATCTTTAACCACTTCTTTATCTTCAAGCAATTTTAAAAGATAATGTTCAATATCGTTAAAATCAAGTGAATTTTGATTTTTCTTTACTTGTCCTAATTTTTTATCGTATAAAACTAAAACTCTATAAATAGTATCTAAACTCTCTCTCATTTGAACTGTAAATTCAATTTCTTGCTCTTGAGAAAATTCAAGTATCTTCATATTTTTTATGATTTTTCTGTAAGAATTAATTTTTGAACTAAAATATTCTTTTTCAGAAATATCAATATTATTTTCCTCTAAAAATTTAGCTCTTATACTAGGAAGCCTTTTAAAGTTCAAATCATTTATATTTTTAACTTCTTCATATGCATCTACTTTACTTAGTTCATCAATTATTTCTTCATCTAAAAGTATTGCATTTATATATTTTTCTTTTAAAACACTATCAGGCTCTTGTTTTAATGATTCGATTATTTTTCTTGCTGTTTCAATATTTTTATCTATTTCAAGTTTTGCATTATCTACAATTTTTTTTATAAATTCATCTTTATTTGATTCACTATCAAAATATTTTTTGTTAGGTATTTTTTCTATATTCTCTTTTAACCACTCAAATGGACTTAATTGAGATTGTATAAAATTATAGATATTGAATAGCATATTCATAAGTGAAGTATCATCATACTTATTAGAATACAATGACACTAATCTTTGAAATTCATAATCATCGTTTGAATATAATTCTTGAAATATGTCACTCATAGTCTCCCATTGCATTATCTCAAGTCTTGAATCTGTTAATAACTTAAAATTAGGATTTAATCCTAGCTTGTAAAAATATTTTCTAAGTATATTTATACCAAATGAATGCATAGTAGAAATTTGAGCATTCACCGTTTTATTGTATTGTCCCAAATAAAACTTTTGAATCTTGGAATATTCATTATCTGAAATTTCAATATTTTTTTCTTTTAAATCAAATTTTATTTTTTTAGGCTTTTCATATAATGCTTTTCTAATACGATCTTTCATCTCAAAAGCTGCTTTATTTGTAAATGTCACTATAAGAAAATTATCTATATCAATTCCATTATCTAATTGTCTTTCTTTTTCAATAAGTTCAATAATTCGTCTGGTAAGTACAAACGTCTTACCAGCACCAGCTTGAGCCGACACTATAATATTTTTCATGGTGCTAATATCTAATGCTCTCGCTTGTTCTGGCTTAAGTTTTTTCACTTTTTCCTTTGACATATTACTCTCCAAACTTTTCTTTTATCTCATCCCATGAATATTTTTCAAGATTTCTATAACTTAACTTTCCTTCATCTTTATGAATTGTCGTATAATTGCTGAATTTATCTGATTTAAATGAACCAAATTTATAAGGTTGTAAATCTATAACCCCATCCAATAGACGCTCAATAGATTTAATTACATTATCTTCATTTTTCTTTATTAACTTTTCAAAAAAGTTTTCCGAAACTACATTATTTTTATCTTTAAATGCAGATTTTCTACCTTCATAATTATATTGTTCAGATTTTACATATTGTTTTTCATCTAAGGCTTCACTATCTATATAATTATAAAGATCTATATCATCATTTATTATTCCTGACAATTTGTATGCCTTGAGTTTATCACTATTAGAATCTAAATTTATTTGTTTCATACCAATAATATCTAAATCATCTCTTAATTTTTGATAGAAAACTCCCAGAGGTTTTGAATCTTTATTTTGATTTAATACAGCATTAAGATATAGAAGTAGCTGCATATCTACTCCAGCATATATTTTCCCTATTTCGAATTCTTTATTACCTGTTTTATAATCTATTATTCTAAAATATTTTCTGCCATTGTAATTAAATACATCAATTCTATCAATTTTCCCTTCAATTAGTATTTTCCTACCATCAATATCAACTTCTATAGCATCTATAACATCATCAGCTTCTGATCTTCTTTTTCGATATTCTTTTTCTAGCATAAAATCATCTACATGAGTTATAGATAATTGCCTGTCAATTATTTTAGAATATTGATTTGCATTTCTCTCCATTTGATTTATAAAGAATTGATTCTTATCATCTTCAATTTTAAAATCATCAATTGTATTATTTATAGCTTCATAAAATATTTCTTTTGATTCTTTTTCAATTGATTTTAAATATCTATTTTCAAAATAGTCCTTCATATAATTATGAAGGATATTTCCAATATCTAAAGCTGATATATCATAAGTATTATGCTCTCTTGGTTTTAATCCATATTTAATAAAATGGTCATATGGGTTAGAATTAAATTCCTCTAATTGACTTACCGAAAATTTATTAGTATTAAAAATCATATTTACCGTATCTTTGCTAAGCTTTTTCCTTGTATAATCTGCTTTTGTTAATTCGATAGCATTTGTAATATCTGAAAAATTATCTTTATTGGATTTTATTTCTGAAATTAAGTATTCAAGATCTTTTTTTTCTTTTTTATCCAATAATCCTTGTTTTGACTCTCTTAATTTATGAGGTACATATTTTTGTAATATTGTTTTAGAGTAGATATAATCATTCTCGTCAATATCTTTTTCATAGATATTTTCTTCTTTAATTATTTCTTTTATACTATCAACTAATGAAGCACTATTCATGCCTTCATTTGAACTATTTATCAAACTATAACTAAAATCAATATACTTATTACTAGTGTAAAGTAATTCATAAAATGATAATAGATTATTGCTATTAATGGTTTCCTTAATACTAGTAATATCAATGTTTGTAGTAAAGATTTCACTATCCAAATTTATTAACTCTTCTTTTTCTTCATCTGATAATAAATCTGATCTTTCAATTGTGATTGGATAATATAGATTTGACATTCCTAAGACAAATAATTTCTTAACTTTATTAAATCTTGATCTTAAAGGATCACCAATTACAATCTGGTCTTTACTAGGTGGAATTATACCAACTTTAAAATTATCAATGGATGCAAAAAGTATATCTGACAATATATTTAAATTAAAACTTTCTCCAAATTCCACATTATATAATTCATCAAGAGTATCTATAAATCTTTCCCAAATTATTTTATTTTCTTCAATCAATTCTTCTTTATTTTCAAAATTAATACTTTCCTTATAATTTTCATAACCATTTGACAGATATTCATTTGTTAATAATGCATAAACATATTTAACATAATCTTTCATATCTAATTTTTTATCTTTAATGATTGTATCTTTTAATCCTGGAATTTCCAGTATTATTTCTCTTAATATATTTAATACTTCCTTAACTTGCTCTAGTTTTATATCATCTTCTTTTTCATATCTTGTATTATTTTCTTTTCTTTTTTGTTTTTGGAAATATTTATCGTCAAATATCATACTTCCTGAAATTCTTCTTCTTTCAATAAATGATTGAAAAGCTTCGATTTTTTCTTCTTCAATTGATAAAAATGAATATTTAAGAAAATCTATTATTGATATTTGAGATAATTTTGAATCTAACAAGGAAATACCTGCTTTAATATTTTTTATCATGGCATTATCAAGCAAGGATCTATTTTCATCAAGGAAAAATGGTATTTCATTAAGTTTAAATAGACGTTTTATAATTGGATAATATTCCTGCGAATTGGTGACTAATATAGCCATATCATTAAATCTATTTCCTTCTCTTATAAATTTATTGATTTCAATAACTATATTTTCAACTTCTTCTTCTGTATTTTTAGTTCTTCTAAGTGAAATATTTGAAACTTTCTTATTAGAATTTTTAAATTTTTTTGAAACTTCATCCAAGTCAAATGAAAATACATTGTCTAAAAACTTTTCTATTTCATTACAATCATCATCTTTTTTATTGTTAGATATGAATTCTATATTATTTTCAAACTCATCTCTTTGTAGACTTTGAATAAATTTTTCTGAAATAGAAAATACATCACTATCTTTTACCAGATAATCTTCAAACTTATCATTTTTAGGCATAATTAATCTATCATCGATGCTGATATTTAAAATTGTCTCTTTAGAAATTTTATTTATTTCCGATAGAATTTTTAATTCTTTTCTGGACATATCATGAAATCTATATATGTAAAAATTAATATCCCTAAAATATTCCATATTTCCTATATTTTTTATTGCAATATCTTCCATTGATTCAACAGAAAAATCGGAATTTGTAAGTAATTGGGTATATGATTTCAATAATATTAATACATCTGAAAGTTTATTCTTTAATTCTTTAGAGATATTACCAAGTTCAATGATTTTTTCAATTTCATCAATCCCATAATCATTTTTATTCATTTCTTCAATGAAATTTAGTAAAATTTCAACAAATTCTTTATCATAAATATTTTTATTGAACACATTTAATTCATTTTTATTCTGTAAAAGTACTGACTGTAATATTATAAATTTAGTGGAATCGGATACAAATTTATATCCTCTTCCACCAATCTTATGTAATATTTCTTTTATAATCGACTTAAAACTTTTAATTCTTAAATTAAATGTTGATTCAATATCTAATTTATCATAGGCTTCTATCTCAGTACCCAAAGTAAACTGCTCTGGAACTATGATATATACCATTTCATTATTATTTAATTTTTCTCTTATAGAGTTATAAAAAACTTTCTTATTTTGTTCTAAATGTCTTGAAAGTATAAGCTTCATATGAATTCCTAACTAATTATTAATTTCGCTGCCCCATACATTCCCGCATCATTACCTAATTCTGCAATCTTGAAAATTACATCTCTCGTTACTGAAAAAGCAACATCTTTATAAGATGCTTTAACCTTATCTAATAAATAATCTCCTGCATTAGATACTCCACCACCTATTACAAACATTTCTGGATCTACTATTGCAGAAAGTATACCTAGTCCCCTTGCTAAATGATTTGCATAATCATCAACTATATCTTCTGCTACTTTATCACCTTCTTGTGCATATTCAAATATAACTCTTGCATCAATATTGTCTACTTCTCTTAATTTTGAACTATCATCATGTTCAAAAAGATAATTTGTAGCACTATGTTCAAGTCCGGTTGCTGAAGCTACAAGTTCAAAACATCTATCTCCTCCACAGCCGCACTTTCTTTGCATTGGATTTTCTAGCATTGGCATATGCCCAACTTCGCCACCTGAACCAGTTGTCCCTGAAACAATTTTCCCATCAATAACGATTCCACCACCAACTCCTGTACCAAGTGTAATCATCACCAAATTATTTACATATTCTCCTGCACCTTTCCATAATTCTCCAAGTGCAGCAACATTTGCATCATTTTCAACTAAGACTTTAGCATTTAGTCTTGGTTCTAAATATTCTTTTACATGAGTAGGCTCTCTCCAGCCTAGGTTTACAGCTGTTTTTACAATACTTTTATTAAGTATTGGACCTGGTATCCCTATACCAACTCCTTCAAAATTTTCTTCGCTTAACTCAAATTTTTCAATCATCTTTTTTAGATGCATTTCTAAATCAGATAAAATTGTTTCTCCATCATTTTCTGTATGTGTTGGAATACTAGATTTATTTATTAATTCTCCATCAGAAGTGAATAAACCAAATTTCATACTTCTTCCACCAATATCCACTCCAATTACATATTTTTTCATACTATCTCCTCTAATATTAAAATTTTTCCATTTATATTTACAATTACTCAAGTTAAAATTCCAAATAATTACATATCTTAAATATAGTGAAACTCTATTTTTAAGTTCTTTATCCATAAAATATCAATGGTTATATCATAACTATTATATCAGTTTATGATTATGTTTTCATTTAATTTTCAACTAAATAATTTATTAAATATATAAAGTTTATAAAATATATAGTTCAAAAATCTTGAAGTTTATATAATATTTAGCTATACTAATTAAGTATATGTTTTATACAAAGTGTTTACTTGGCACCCACTAAAAAAATCAAGGAGGACAAATGAAAAAAATATCATTAGAACAATTGTCAAGACAAGCTATTATCGCAGCTTTATATGTTGCTTTAACTTTATCCGTAGCTCCTGTAGCATATGGAGCTATACAATTTCGTTATTCTGAAATTCTAAATTTATTGGCATTTTTTAATCCAATAAACGCAATCGGTGTTACACTTGGAGTGTTTATATCTAATTTTTGGTCACCATTAGGAATGTTCGATATAATATTTGGAACATTACACACTGCAATTTCCCTATATTTCATATCAAAAAGTAGAAATTTATTAATTGCATCAATATGGCCAACAGTATTTTCATTTATTATAGGATATGAACTTTCATTTTTAGCCGGATTTGGTTCATTTTGGTTAATGACAATACAAGTTATGGCTTCAGAATTTATAATTATGACAATAATATCTGTTCCAATATTTAAATTATTAAAGAATAATAAAGCATTTATGAATGCTATTGGAGCTTATAGAGAAGATAAATCTTTATTCAATAAAAATAAGCCCGCTGAAATTTAATAAAATTTATAGAATTATAGCGAATCTTTATGATTCGCTATTTTTTTATAAACATATTCAAAATTTAAATTCGTAGATTTAAATAAAAAATACCACAAATCAATTGATTTGTAGTATTTTTTAAACAATATTCAATTATTTATTAGCATTTGTTAATTTTAGTTTATTTAAAAATACATCTGCAAGTTCTGAAGTTCTTGGTCCTAATATTATTTGAACTTGTGATCCAAATGGAACTATACCAATAACTCCTTCGATTTTCTTTAATTCTTCATTATTTATTAGATTTTTATCTTTTACACTAACTCTAACTCTTGTATTACAATTGGAAACAGATTCAATATTGTCCATTCCGCCAAGATTTTCTAAAAGTGTTAATGTTAAATCTGATGTACTCATATTGCCTCCAAATTTATTTATACTTCTTTTTGTTAAAAAAATGTAACGAATAAAACCGTTTTTATAAATACGATTTTACATATAATACAACTTAAAATCTTTCTTGTCAAGTTTTTTTTCCGCTAAAATTAGCTGTTTTCCATGTTAGCCTTTGCATTATTAACATATTTTTTAGCGTTTCTTATATTATCTTCAATTTCTTCTTCAGTAAGCTTTCTAATAACTTTACCAGGGACACCTATAACAAGTGACCCTTCTGGTATGATTTTATCCTTTGAAACAAGTGCATTTGCAGCTATTATACTATTTTTACCTATTACTGCATTATCTAATATTGTAGCCCCCATTCCAATAATTACATTATCTTCAATGATTGCGCCATGGACTATAGCACTATGCCCTACGGTAACATTTTCTCCAATTATTACTTTTGAATTTTCTGATAAATGGATAACTGCATTATCTTGAACATTGGAATTTTTGCCAATTTCAATTTGGTTTTCATCAGCTCTAAGTGTTGCATTATACCAAATATTTACATTCTCATGTAAAACTACATCTCCAAGTATCCTAGCTCCTTCTGCAATATATACAGTATCATCTATTTTGGGAGTTTTATTATATATTGTTTTTATTGTGATGTCTTTTAAATTTGAGCCATATTTTATCTCATCACTTTCTATAAAATTAATATTATAATTTTCTATTTTTTCTAAATCTTTAAATAAATCAATAATTTTATTACCATATACTCCAAGATTTTTCTCGAAATATTTATAATTATAAATGGCTATATTTAATTCATTTTTCTCAGTCAATAAATCCCATAATGAATCCAGATTATTACCGTAATAATCTGGAAAACTAAATAAATGTTTCATTTCATTATGAAAATTTTCTTTTGATAAAATATTTTTCGCATCTATTTTAATCATTTTTATTCCTATTCTTTGGGATTATTTTTATTATAATCATTTATTAGTCTAGTTGCAGCTTGTAAGTCAGATTCAATCTCAATATATTCACCTTTAACTGATTGATATCTCTCATCTCCCTTTCCAGCAATAAATAATATAGTCTTTTCTCCAAAAGTTCTAAATGCTTTTTCTAATCCATCCACTCTTGTTTCAAATTCTTCATATGGAATATCCCATGTAAAATTCTTGATTAAACTATCATATATATCTCTTAATTCTTCATAATTTGGTTCAATTGGAATTAAATAAATATAGTCTGAATTATTACTTACAACAACAGCTGATTCTTTTCTTCTGTTGAAAGCTTTACTTCCTCTTGCACTGAATAATGTAACTATTTTATAATCAGGGAACTTTTCTTTGAGCATTTCAAAGTTTTTAGTGAAACTTAATTCATTGTGAGCATAGTCTACAAATATTGTCTTTTTCCCATCTTCGGATATTAGCAAATTACTTCTTCCAGGAATCACAATATTTCTAAATACTTCTTTAGCATATTTATAATCAATTCCAAAATGTTTAAGTACTAATAATGCACATGCTGCATTCACACTATTAAATTTACCAATCATATTTAATTCAAAATCATTTTCATCAAATGTAAATTTAGTAAGTCCATCTTCAAATCTCAAATTCGTTATATTGTAGTCAGCAGGATGTTCAGCAGCAAATGATACAGAATTCATATCTTTTAATTTATTTTCTATCCTATCTAGATGATCTGTATCTCTGCAGTACAAAATTTTATTTGCAATGTCTGCAAGTTTTAATTTAGAATCAACATAGTCTTCAACTGTTGGATGTTCATTTGGAGCTATATGATCTCTGCCAATTGTAACTATTCCAGCTATATCAAAATTAATGCCAGCAACTCTATCATATTTTAATGATTGTGAAGAAACTTCTATTACGATATATTTTAATCCTGAATTATATGCATTATATAAATTTCTATTAAGCTCAATTGCTTCAGGAGTTGATAAATGTGATTCATATTCATTCACCCCATCAAAAGTATAAGTAGTAGAAATAATTCCCGCTGGTTTTTCACCATGATCTTTTGCATATAAATCTAATGATTCTTTAATTAAAGTAACTGTAGTTGTCTTTCCTTTTGTTGCAGTTACCCCTATTAAATTTAATTTCTTATCTGGATAATCAAAGAAAAATCTAGCAACTATATACATTGCTTTTCTAATATCCTTAACAATTATATAAGGTACATCGCAATCATATTTTTCTTTAGAGATATATGAATTTGCTCCCCTATTTATTGCATCTTCCAAATATTTAACGTCAAAATGGATTCCCTTGCAAAAAAACAGAGTATTTTTAACAACATTTCTAGAATCATAATTAATATCTTCAATTTCTAAATTTATATCTGACGCTTCTACAAGTAATTTATTTTCTTTTAAAATTTCAACAATTTCACTAAATTTTTTCATATTTCCTCTTTATTTATTCTTGATAAATTTCTATTTATTATTATATCATATCTATAAGTGTGATTATTCATATAAAATCTCAAAGCTATCATAATGGTCTCCTGTGTAATATATTACTTTACCATCCTTAGTATATACCAATCTTTCAGCTCCTCTATAGCCTCCATTATAGTTTACATCAGCTTCAAAATACTTATCATCAGGTAAATTACCTTCACGATTTGAAAATCTATCTCCCCCAATTACACCTTTATCTGTTACATCCCAAAGATTTCCTTTAGATGAATCCCAGCCTAATTTTTTAGCTTTAGATTTTGTTAAATAATTAGGTGGTAACTCTCCATATAAATGCAAATAAAGGGCTACGTCATCTTTAGTGTAATAATTATTATTTTTAATAACTTTTGAACTATCTGGATTTTCTATATTCGTTTCTGTTTCTACAGATTTTAAATCTTTACCATCTTCGTTTGTCTCATTTAATGATGTCTCTATTGATATATTTTTTTTATTATCAGGATTATCATTTTTTATTACAAATATATAATATAATCCAGTAATTAAAAGTAATATACTTATATAGAAAACGATAGTTTTCATATTTTTTTTATTCATATTCTACCTTCCTATTTTATTAGATTATACACAATCTTGACAATCTTGTCATATATTTATATACTATATTGACACGGGAGTGTTTTGGTTTCGACAGGGTTTTGGAACAAGAATAAGCATGTGGAAGGGCATACTTCCTAAAAATAGCAAATTAAATTTAAACGCAGAAGATAATAACTTCGCTTTAGCAGCTTAATAGCTGCTTTATGCTACTTAGTAGAACCTACGGCTACTAACTAGTATCATTATTTAGTAGGAAACCTATTTAACAAAGCTTTGAGTTAAATACGGATTTTATGAAGCTACTGATTTAGAAGTTTTGTTAATTAACGACTAAATTGGGAATAAAAAAAATTAACTAAACATGTAGAAATTTCTTCGGAAGATGCTTTGGACGCGAGTTCGACTCTCGCCACTTCCACCATAGGTGTTTTATGCAGTGTTTATAAATGTTGAAAATTAGCTATTATCGTTGTTATATCAACATTTCATCAATTTTCACTAAACCTAATAGAGCATAATAAAACACAATAAAAAATAAAAAAATGTAGCCAATTTGTAGCCAATTTAGATTGTGATACTAAAAAAAAGGGAATGTATAAACATTCTCTTTTTATTTTATTTAAACAATGAATAAATATTCCTATCAATCCTTATATCAAGATTGTAAATATAAAAACTGCCTCATTGTTATGATTATTTAAAATAAAAAAGTACATAGACTAATCCAAAAGCTAAAACTTCAATTTACAAACTTTGCACTCAAATCAAGAAAATACTACTCATACAAAGGAACGGTGGATAAAGTAGGACCAAACAGGATAAAAAAAGATTTAATACTTCTATAGTACATCAGAAAATCACTACAGATACAAGTGAATTCAAATACTATGAAGTCGATAAATCAGAAAATACTAAAGTTGAATATCTTTACCTAATTTCGATGTGTCCCCATCAATCTCAATTGTAATCCCTCTAATTTGTTTTCCTTCCATACTTACCTCTTTTAAAACAAAAGGTGGTGTTGCAGATTAGTTAGATTTAGTCTACACACCACCTTTTTTCTTAAATATCTAAATTTAGACATTACAGTCTAGTCTTAAATTTTTGATTTTTCAAAATTTTATATATAGACACCTAAAAATAGGCTCACTTAATAAAGCTATGCTTTTTTACAAATATTTTTCTAAGCAGCTTTATATTTTATTATTTCTAAATTGTTTTTCATTATCTTTGATGATAATTTATTTAAGTTTAAGGCTATTGATAAAAGGTTTATTTCACTTCTTACATTTAGTTTTCCTGTATGATTAAATCTATTGTATGATAAACCATCTTTTATTTTAGAAAAGGCCCCTTCAGATT
>NZ_AUHK01000031.1 GCF_000423145.1 Helcococcus sueciensis DSM 17243
CTACTGATACTAAGATTTCTAAACGTGGTTCTCCTTATCTTAGACGTGCTATTTGGCTCGCTGCTAGTGTTGCCGCCTTTAAAGATCCTGCTTTGTCTGTGTATTATCAAAAGCTTAGACAAAGAGGTAAGGCTCATGGTACAGCTATTGGTGCAGTTGCTAGAAAACTTACTAACATAATTTTTGCTGTTTTAAGAGATAACAAAGCTTACATACCTAATATTTAATTGTTATTAAATTTTTCTAAGCCTAAATTTTTAGGCTTGTTTGACGTGCCATAAATTTCAAGATAAATTATTTTTTATTTTCTCTTGACATTTGATAGCTGGTCTTATTATTTAATTTTATAATTTATATTGATAATAAATTATTTATAGAGTAATTTATATTTAATTTAGCTGCTAAATTTATTTCAAGACAATATTAACACAGTTATGCAAACCTTTGCATGTTTTTGGTTGTTTATTTTAAAAAATCGGCTAAAAAATATAAAATATATAAAATATTGATACCAATTTATACGTTGTGGTATACTTTTTATAAAGATTTGGAGGATAACGTGAAAATAAAAGAAATTAAAGGGTCACAAAAAGTAAAAGAATATATAGAAAGTATAATTCTTAATAATAAGCATGAATATTCTAAACTTCCTTCTGAAAGACAACTATCCGTAGAATTATCCGTTAGTAGAAATTCAGTAAGAAATGCTCTTAAAGAATTATATTTAGAAAATAAAATTATAACTGAACCTGGTAGTGGTAGCTATTGTTTAGGAAAAAAATATACTAGAAACCTTTTGGGAGTAAATAATCTTACTACCACAATAAGACAATCAGGATTCTTTCTAAAAACAAACATAATTAGTATGAAAAAACTCATTCCTGATAAAACGATTTCAGATAAATTAAAAATCAAGAATGAATTAGTTTATGAAATTATAAGATTAAGAAAAATAAATGATATCCCAGGATTTATTGAAACCCTATATATAAGCGTGAATAGATGTCCTAATTTAGATAAATATTACTCCGAACTATCTTCTATTTATTACATATATCAAAACATTTATGATATAAGCTTAGTTGGCGGTACTGAAAAAATAAGTATTACTTATCCTACTATTGGTGAATGCAAATTATTAAATATAAACCAAAATCTACCTCTATTTTTTTCATCAGGTATTACATTTGATGAAACAAAAGCTCCTGTAGAATATTATAAAATTGTATTTAGATCTGATCTTTTTATTTTTAGTTATTTGATAGAAAATATTGAATACAAAAGGAGAAATATATATGAGTAATAAATTTCAAATTGATTCAAAGCATATTCAATTAAGAGAAATTATTAGAAATAGAATTGACGAAGGAATTTATCCTCCTGGCTCTTCACTTCCATCAGAAGTTGCTCTATCTGAAACTTTTAACACAAATATTATTAATATTAGAAACGTAATATTTTCATTAATACAAGAAGGTATGCTAAAAAAAATAAAAGGAAAAGGAGTTTTCGTTGTTGGAGAAAAGTATGAACAAATTATTTCTTCTATTGATGGATTTATATTTAATCCTTTACAAAAAAAATACCATCATTCAATTTTAGAAAAAAATAAATATAGACGAAAAGCTGGACCTTTATTCGCAAAAAAATTCAATCTCCACCAAGATGATTACATATTTTACATAGAACTTTTTATTTCAATCAATAATATAGTTACAGTTATTCAAGAAATTTATTTACCAGAAATTGTACTATCTGATATTGAAAATTTATCCACAGACGTTTTCAGTATCCAAGATATTTTATCTTTCTATAATATAAAATTTTATGGATTAAAACAAGATATCCAGATTATTTTCGGTACAGACAAAATTAGGAAAAAGCTTAAAATACATGAAAATTCTGAAATTTTATTACTAGAAAGTAATTACAAAAATTATGCAGGACAAGATATACTTTATACAAAACAATATTTAAGAAGTGATCTAGCTTCCTTATCAATTAATCTATAAAAACTTTCTCCACAATGAGCTTACCCATAAATAAATAATATTTTAATAATATTTAAATCGGAATGTCATTTGCAATCAACATCTTACATTCCGATTTATTTTTGTGTTATCTTGTCCTAATTGTATTATTTGAGATAATCTTATATTTCTATAACTCTAAAAATAAATTATTTTTATCAAAATCTCTTTCACATTTATTCATCTCTTTTTCATATAACACAATCTGTCTGTCGAAACACAATAAAAAGCTATTGCAATTCAATAAAACTTTGTTATATTATATGAAATTTATAATATAATCCATATTTAATACATAATTAAAATATAATATTTATACTAGTATCCTGATAAGCAAATCAATATATAAAAATATACAAATATCTTGAGATTTAAACTTTATTAATCAATAGAAAAACAAAAGATTCACATATAATTTATAAGGGGGTTAAATGCTAGAATTAAAAAATATTTCAAAACATTATAATGTAGCTGGAAATGATTTTACAGCCCTTGATAATATAAGTCTAAAATTTAGAAAAAATGAATTTGTTTCAATACTTGGCCAAAGTGGTTCTGGTAAAACAACAATGTTAAATATTATTGGTGGTTTAGATAGATATAGCAGTGGTGATTTAGTCATTAACAACACATCCACCAGTACATATAGCGATAGAGATTGGGATAGGTATAGAAACCATTCAGTCGGTTTTGTTTTTCAAAGCTATAATTTAATATCCCACCAAAGTATACTTTCAAATGTTGAACTTGCCCTTACACTTTCTGGTGTTAATAAAAAAGAAAGACGTCGAAGAGCAAAAGAAATGCTTGAAAAAGTAGGCTTGGGTGAACATATCAATAAAAAGCCTACCCAATTATCAGGCGGCCAAATGCAAAGAGTTGCCATTGCTAGAGCTTTAATCAATGACCCAGATATCTTATTAGCTGATGAGCCAACTGGGGCTTTAGATAGTGAAACAAGTGAAGTTATAATGGAACTACTTAAAGAAATTGCTAATGAAAAATTAGTAATAATGGTTACCCATAACCCAGAACTTGCAGAAAGATATTCAACTAGAATAATCAACCTAAGGGATGGCCATATAATTGATGACACTATGCCCTACGAAGATAGCACAAAAAATGAATCTGATCTTACAAGCAACAATAAAACATCTATGTCATTTTTTACCGCCCTATCACTTAGTTTTAACAACTTGTTAACTAAAAAAGCAAGAACAATTCTTACCGCCTTTGCTGGAAGTATAGGTATAATCGGTATATCACTAATCTTGTCACTTTCTACAGGGGCCCAAGACTATATTGATAGAATACAGTCTGATACCTTGACAATGTATCCAATCACTATAGAAGATAAATCTATAGACTTATCTTCTTTACTAGAACTCCAAGAAAATAACAATGATAGCAAAAAAGATAAGGATAAAAAGAATGACAAGCTAATAACAACTAAAAATGTGACCACTCAAATGCTTACTGGCATGCAGGCCTTTACTGGAACTACAGAAAACAACTTAAATGAATTTAAAAAGCATATAGAAAATAATAAAGATCAATTAGAAGATTTAACCAACGCCATTGATTATGGCTATAATATAAACTTAAATTTATATAACAAAATAGATGATAAAATAACAAAATTAAATCCTTTTGAATATATAGACAATCCTGTAGAAGATTCAGGATTTGCTACATCTTCAAGCAATCAACCCCTTAACGCATGGGAAGAACTGTTAGGAAATAAAAATCTTCTAGAAAGCCAATACGATTTAGTTGAAGGTAAATGGCCTGAAAATAAGGAAGAATTGGTTCTCTTTGTTGACAAAGATAATCAATTGTCTGACCTATCTCTTTATCAATTGGGCCTATTAAACCCTAATAATCTTAAAGAAAAGCAAGAAAAAATTGTCAAGGGTGAAGAAGTAAGTGAAGTTGATAGAGATATTTCTTATGATGAAATTCTAAATCTTACTTTTAAATATATACCTTCTGTATCATTTTATGAAAATAGAGATGGTTCCTGGATTTCTAAGGAAGACGATCAAGAATTATTAGAAAAACTATACAATAATGCTTTAGAATTAAAGATCGTAGGTATTGTAAAGGCAAACGAAAACTCTAGTGTTGAGTCCGAAAGCGGTAAAGTTGGCTATACAAAAAAATTGACCGACTATATTATCGAAAATGTGAACAGTACCGAAATAGCTAAAGAACAATTAGACAATCAAGAAATAGATGTATTTACAAAAAAACCATTCTTAAAACCAGGAGAAGATATACAACCCGCTAAATTAGAAGATTTACCTGAAAATATAAGGGCATATGTTTCTACTTTACCAGAAAAAGAACAAAAAGAAGCTTTGATTAATTTTGCAGAAGCTTCAAAAAACACTCTTGAAGATAATCTTAAAACTTTGGGAATAGTTGACCAATCGAGTCCAAACTTCATTAATCTATATCCTAAAGACTTTGAATCTAAAGAAAAGATAGATGATTTTATCAAAGACTATAATTCAAATATAGATGATGAAAATAATCAAATTAAATATACAGATTTTGTAGGATTAATCATGTCTTCTGTAAGTAGTATAATAAATGTCATATCATACTTACTTATTGGATTTGTTTCAATTTCATTGATTGTATCTTCTATAATGATTGGAATCATCACTTATGTATCTGTTTTAGAAAGAACAAAAGAAATTGGTATTCTAAAAAGTATTGGAGCTAGTAAAAAAGATATATCTAGAGTGTTTAATGCAGAGACCATTATAATTGGCTTACTTTCTGGTTCTCTAGGCATCTTAATTACAAGCTTATTAATATTACCAGCAAATAACATTATAAAATCCTTAACAGGTGTAAATAATTTCGCTGTACTACCTATTAAAGCAAGCCTCCTATTAATTTTATTAAGTGTTACACTTACACTAATAGCAGGAATAATTCCTTCTAGAATAGCAGCCAAAAAAGATGCTGTAGAAGCATTAAGAACTGAATAGAAAAAAATATGAGCTGAACCCTAAAATCCGAAACAAGGATTAAGGGATTCAGCTCATTTTATATTAATTTTCATTCTATAAATTATCAATTGCTTCAAGCACTTCTTTCATATCTGGTCTTTCTGGCTTATCATACTCTTTTGACCATATAACCACGCCATTTTCAATCAATACATTTGCTCTTGCACTAATACCAGCTTTTTCAATATATATTCCTAATTCTTCAGCAACAACACCCTTAGGGTTAAAATCTGCAAGCAATGGTGTTTTCTTAACTCCTATCGATAATCCCCAAACAGCTTTTGAAGGATGTGCGTCAACGCTCATTCCAAAGGCTGTTACTCCACGCTTTTCAAGCTCATCATGATATATTTCCAAATCTCTCATTTGATCTGTACATACTGATGTAAAAGCTAAAGGATGATAACTTAATAAAATTTTTCCTTCAACTTCACTTAAATTAACCTTTTCTCCATTTTGGTCTCTTAATTCATAATCTAAATTTACTTTATCACCTTTTTGTACTATCATTTTCCCTCCTTAATTTACATTTCAAAATGTTTATATAGTCTAATCTTGTACAAGTCTTATATACCCATATATAGGATTTTTATTAAGGAAGAATTGAATTTAGATATTTGTGTTTAGATCGCTCTCGTAGTATGAGTCTGTAAAACCATGTGGTCCTGTAGTTCTTACGGAATATAAACCTGATCTAGGATCAAAATCAATGATGTCACCAACTTGACCTCTCCATTCTATCATTACCCTTTGACCTATTCTGTATTTTTGTCTATAATTACCCAAACTATCTCTTCTACCTTTTTTGTTTTTATCATCGTTATTCCCAAAGAAAAATCCCATATTCTCCTCCGATTATTTTATTTAGCAAAAAAGCCCCAGACATTTTATCTAGAGCTTTCAATATATAATATTTAATTTCTCAGATAACTATTGACTTAAAGCATCTTTAACCGCTGCTTTAATTGCATCAACTGTAACTGTAGCCCCTGCTACTCCATCTATTTCTAGTGAGTTTGCTTCTACTATTTGTTGAGATGCTGTATCTTTTGCTGCCCCACCTATTTCTGGTGTTTCTGATTCTTTTACTACTTTAACTTCTGAAATCTTTCCACCTGATACTACTACTTCTACTTCTACATCACCGCTAAATCCTTTAGCTTTTCCTGTATATGTTCCATCTTCTGGTATTGTTAATCCAGCTTCTTCTTGTGATGCTTCTTCTCCACTTGAACCAGAGCCAGATAATGCATCTTTAACCGCTGCTTTAATTGCATCAACTGTAACTGTAGCCCCTGCTACTCCATCTATTTCTAGCGAGTTTGCTTCTACTATTTGTTGAGATGCTGTATCTTTTGCTGCTCCACCTATTTCTGGTGTTTCTGATTCTTTTACTACTTTAACTTCTGTAATCTTTCCGCCTGATACTACTACTTCTACTTCTACGTCTCCGCTAAATCCTTTAGCTTTTCCTGTATATGTTCCATCTTCTGGTATTGTTAATCCGGTTTCTTCTTGTGTAGTTTCTTTTTCTGTTTCAGCAGGAGTTTCCACTATAGTTTCTTCTGGAACTTGTCTTTCTGTACAAGCTACCAATGTAAACATTAATAATAATGCTAGTAAAATATTTAAGTTCTTTTTCATTTTTGCTCCTTATTATGTCTTTTTATATATCTTATTGTATCATACTTTTTGTTAGTATTATCATTAAAAACGTTCATATAGTCAATTATTTACCGATTACTATATTGAATTTCATAATTTCTCTTGTTTATATTTACTTTTCTTAATTATATCATTAATATATTATTTATCGGGTATAGAATTAAGTATATTTAATATTTTTAAAATGAAAGAAGGTTTTCTTATGTGGATTTTATACGCGGTTCTTTCCTCATTTTTTGCAGGACTTACATCAATACTTGCAAAGATAGGTATTAATAAAACGGATTCTACAGTTGCCACCGCAATAAGAACAATTGTAGTTGTAATTTTTTCTTGGATAATGGTTTTAGTTGTGGGTTCGATAAATACCATTTCTAATATTGAAACAAAAAGCTTAGTCTTTCTGATTTTATCAGGGCTTGCCACAGGAGCTTCTTGGCTTTGCTATTTTAGAGCTATTCAAATAGGTGATATAAATAAAGTTGTACCAATCGACAAATCTTCAACTATTATTACAATAATTTTAGCATTTATTTTTCTTGATGAAGCTATTTCACAGTTAAAAATCTTCGCCATAATTTTAATAGCTGTTGGAACATTTTTAATGATTGATATGAAAAACTTTATTTTTTTTAGTAAAGACAGTACAAACGCTTGGTTTATATATGCACTTTTATCTGCCATATTTGCTGCATTAACAGCAATACTTGGCAAAATTGGAATTGAAAATATTGAATCAAATCTAGGAACTGCAATACGTACAGTTGTGGTATTGATTATGTCTTGGATTATGGTATTAGTCGAAGGAAAGACTAAAGAATTAAAGAAAATCAATTCCAAAGAATTAAAATTTATAGTACTTTCAGGATTTGCTACTGGTGGCTCTTGGCTATTTTACTATAAAGCATTACAAGATGGACTTGCAAGTGTCGTTGTTCCGATTGATAAATTGAGTATAGTATTTACAATTATATTTTCATATATAATCTTTAAGGAAAAGTTGAACAAGAAGACATTCCTTGGACTTGTGTTGATTATTGCAGGCACTTTATTGATGTTGGTTTAATAGGAATAGAATTTAAATTTATTGGTACTATCAAATTAACACCATTTCAATTTTTCTTAATTATATTTTCATTTCTCAAAAGGATTTTACCACTTTTTCGGTTTTCTTAGAATTATTTTTCATTTCTCAGAAGGATTTTACCACTTTTTCAGTTTTCTTAGAATTATTTTTCATTTCTCAGAAAAATAAGCTTAAGAATTACTTGTAACAACTAAAAAGAGCCTTTTTATTAAATTTAGTTAATAAAAAGGCTCTTTTTTTCTATTTTTAGTTAATTTTCGTTCGATTCACAGAAAATAGGCCATTTCTATTCAGTTTTTTCAATTATTTTTTCAAATTCTCAGAAAACGCCCAATTCTATTCGGTTTTTTTAATAATATTTTCAAATTCTCAGAAAACTCCAATTGTCTTCGTTTTTTTCAAACTTCAGCAACTCAACACGTCCATTTCTACTATTCCAACCATCCCATTGTTCTTTTTACAGCCTTAGTCCAATATTTATAATATTTTTCTCTAGTTTTTTCATCCATTTCAGGCTTAAATATTTTAGTGTTTTTCTTTGCATCATATATTTCATCAAAATTTTCCCAATATCCAACTGCAAGTCCAGCAAGATAAGCAGCTCCTAGTGCGGTTGATTCTAATGTTTCTGGTCTGTGAATTTCAGTATCTAAAATATCAGATTGAAATTGCATTAGAAAATTATTTGCACTTGCTCCTCCATCAACTTTTAAATTTACAAGAGGTATATTTGAATCATTGTTCATAGCATCAATTACATCTTTAGACTGATATGCAATAGATTCCAGTGTAGCTCTAATTAAATGAGCTTTTTGGACTCCTCTTGTAATTCCAAATATTCCTCCACGAGAATACATATCCCAGTATGGAGCTCCAAGCCCAGTAAATGATGGAACAATATATACTCCTCCATTATCAGATACTGATTTTGCATAATATTCTGAGATTTGAGCATTTTCTAAGACTTTAACCTCATCTCTTAACCATTGAATTGCTGCACCCGCTATAAATACTGAACCTTCTAAAGCATATGAAACTTTCCCATTTAGACCCCATGCGATTGTGGTGAGTAATCCACTTTTTGAATCTATTAAATCTTCGCCTGTATTCATTAGAACAAAGCAACCTGTTCCATAAGTATTTTTAACCATTCCTGGATAAAAACATGCTTGTCCAAATAAAGCTGCTTGTTGATCCCCTGCTATTCCTGCAATTGGAATTTCTTCACCAAATATTTGTTTGTCGGTATAGCCATAGATTTCACTAGAATTACAAACTTTTGGAAGCATTGATTTTGGAATATTGAATTCTTCAAGTAATTCTTCATCCCATTTAAAATCACGAATATTAAAAAGCATTGTTCTTGAAGCATTTGAATAATCAGTTACATGGACTTTTCCTCTTGTAAGATTATAAATTAGCCAAGTATCAATTGTTCCAAATAGTAAATCCCCATTTTCTGCTTTTTCTCTTGCCCCTTCCACATTGTCGAGTATCCAAGCAATTTTACTCGCTGAAAAATATGCATCAATTACAAGCCCAGTCTTGTACTTTATTTTTTCTTCAAGCCCTCTGGATTTTAATTCTTCGCAAAAGTCAGCAGTTCTCCTGCATTGCCAAACTATCGCATTGTAAATAGGAATCCCTGTATGTCTATCCCAAACAACTGTAGTCTCTCTTTGATTTGTAATTCCAATCGCTTCGATTTGCTCAGGTTTGATGGAAGCCATTTCTAAAGCTTCCCTTGCAACTCCACTTTGAGAAGCCCATATTTCCTTGGCATTATGTTCAACCCAACCTAATTTTGGATAATATTGAATAAATTCCTTCTGTGAAGTAGAAATGATTTTTCCACTTTTATCAAAAATTATCGCTCTTACACTTGTCGTGCCACTATCAAAAGATAGAATATATTTTTCCATGCCTTCTCCTGAATTTATTATATACCTTAAATATATTTTACAATAAAGGGAAAAATAGTAAATAAAAACTCATAAAAACTTATGACACTGCTAGAATTACAAATAAAAAAAGCTATGGAAAATCCATAGCATAAAATTTTATTTACATTGTAATTCCTAAAAATGTTCTTGCAATTTCAAATAGAATTATAAGTGAAGTAGTATCCACAATAGTTGTTATAAGTGGACCGGCCATTATAGTTGGATCTACGTCTAATCTTACAGCAATTATAGGTAAAACCGCACCAATTATTTTTGAAATTATAATTGTCATCATGAGTGTTACAGAAATTGTTAGCAATACCGGAACTGTTACAGTGTCAAATATAAATAATCTTATTAGATTTACTATTACTAATGCAAATCCTGCAAAAAAACCTATTTGAAACTCTTTCCATATTACCTTAAATATATCCTTCATTCCTACTGTTTCTTTTGCAAGCGCTTGAATAAGTGTTGTTGAAGCCTGACTACCTGCATTCCCACCACTATCCATGAGCATTGGTATAAATGATACAAGTATAATATTTGTTGCAAGCACAGCTTCATATCTTTCAATTATAAGAGATGTTATAGTTGCTGTAGCTAAACATATTACAAGCCATGCTACTCTATTCATAGCTATTTTGAATGGTGGCACATCTAAGTAATCTCTACCTTCTTCAGTAGTTACGATACCTTGTAAATTATCTAAATCTTCTTGGTGTCCAAAATCTAAAATATCAAGTAATTCTTCAGCTTGAACACTACCAACTAATCTATTTTCTGAATCTACTATAGGAACTGCTGATAGGAAATATCTTTCAGCTAATCTTGCAACAGATTCTTCATCATCTGTAGCAAGCGCTTTAACCGTAATCGGTCTCATCATATCTTCTGCTTTTGTAAATTCTGTTCTAAATATTTCCGCTAATGGAATATAACCTTTTAATACTCTTTGAGGTCCAATAACCCAAATTTCTTCTAGATTGTCTGCATCAAGTTTTGTAGTTTTAAGTTTTTCAATTATTTCATCTAAAGTTGTTTCTTCTCTAACTTCAATATAGTCTACATTCATAATTGAACCAGCACTATCTTCTGGATATTTTAATAGAGCATTTATTTTATCTCTTCTTCCTGGTTCAATATTACTTATAAGTCTCTTAACAATATTTGCTGGTAATTCTTGAATTGTATCTACCAATTCATCAGACTCTAATTCTTGGATTAAAGACTGAATGTCTTTTTCTTTTAATAAATTAATCAAATCTTCTTTATCTTCTGAATTTAATAATGAAAAAGTATCAGCTAATTGATCTTTTTCCATAGTGCTTATCCAAATAACTTTTTCTGCATCAGTTAAATCTACAAACTCTCTTGATAAATCATATGCATGAGTTTGATTAAAATATTCTTTTAATTCTTGTAAATTCTTTTTTGTTGTCATCTAATTTTCTCCTTATAAAAATTGGTAGGCAAGTACTTTTTTTGAAAAAAAATAATTTTTCTTTATATATATTTTTACTTATAATTTCAAAAATAATATAATTTTCTTTGTAACAACTATGATAGTCCGAATCACCATTCGAATTTTGTTTCATTTGTCTACCTCCTTCTATAAAAAAATAAAAAACTCCCTCAAAAAAAAGGGAGACTATATCTACAAAAATAAATTCCTGTACAAGCTTTAGCTCAGTAAGGCTGTGAAATTATATTATCTATCACCTTTGCGATGACAGATGCTAACCAGTGCATGATGTCTCCATCATTTTACGGCAATAATCCATATCCCTAAAGTAGCCTCACCTACCTCTTTAATACTAACACTTAATAAGTTTCATTACAAGCGAAACTTAATCAACATATTCTTTTTTTAATAGTTTATCAGAACCAATATCCATTCCAATAGCCCCAAGAGGTGCAGTAATAAGTATTCCAAGCACTGCAACTGACAGTATAATATTTCCACTTCCTATCCCCATCGCAAGAGGAATAGAGCCTATAGCTGCTTGAACCGTAGCTTTTGGTAAATAACTTATTACGCAGAAAAGTCTCTCTTTGAATGAAAGATTTGTACCAATCATACATGAAATAACACCAATTGCTCTAATTATCAGAGTTACGAATATCAATACAATTGCTGGTAATCCTGCTTCCATAGTATATCTAATATCAACTGCAGCTCCTAATAATACAAATAGGAAAACTTCTGAAACTATCCACAATTTTCCTGTCTTTTCAGCAATTCTATCTGAAATTTCTTTACTGGACTTAATTTTAATCACTAAAGACATTGAAAATACTGCTAGTAGTCCTGAAATAGAAACTATTTCCTTCATAACTGTCTCAAATTCTACAAGACCAAATGCAACACCTATTATAATCATAAGTTTCAAACTATTTCTAATATATCTCTCATGTTTGTAAAAAATATCAAAAATATTCACTAATATATATCCTACAACTACACCTAAAATAACCCCAAGAATTATTGAAATTGGAATATTTACAAAACTCATGTAATTAGCATTCCCACTCACTGCAAGATTTAAAAATGTTGTAAACAAAACTATTACAAAGATATCATCTAAGGTCGCTCCTGCAAGTATCAATTGTGGGACTCCTTCCTTTGTTCCAATCTTTCTCTCAATTAAACTAACCGTTCTTGGAACCACTACTGCCGGAGATACAGCCCCAAGCACTGTACCCATCAAAATTGCATCAACTCTTGAAATTCCAAGAATCATAGGAGCAAAAATAGAATATGCAATTATTTCAAAAGTAGCTGGTAAAAACGACATTAATAAAGCAGGTCTTCCTACTTTTTTTAGATCCTTCAAATCCAAAGTAATACCCGCTTTTATAAGTATAATAATTAAAGCAATCTTACGAAGTTCAGCAGATATTTGTAAAATAGATGTATCAATTAGATTTAAAACAAAAGGTCCTAAAACAATTCCAGCAATTAACATTCCAATAATTCTAGGTAAATGCAATTTATTCATTATAAATGACATGAATAAACCCACTAAAATAATTAATGAAAGTGAACCCAACATATTAGCCTCCAAACTGGGAAAAATTTACTATTAAATATAAATCTTATACATATTTTACCATATTAAATCTGACCACATTCACATATTGATAAACAAATAAAAATTATAAAAAATTAAGTTCGTAGTCACACATTAGTCACATGGAAAAATTAAAACATAAAAAAAACGGCTATTTTTAGCCGTTCTTAGTTTTCTTTGGTTGCGGGAGCAGGATTTGAACCTACGACCTCCGGGTTATGAGCCCGACGAGCTACCAAACTGCTCTATCCCGCGTTATTAATAATTTAATCTTTTAACTAAACTAATGGTGCCGAGGATCGGAATCGAACCGATACGGAGTTTAACCTCCGCAGGATTTTAAGTCCTGTGCGTCTACCTGTTCCGCCACCCCGGCATTTGGCTCCCAGGGTGGGACTCGAACCCACAACCTATCGGTTAACAGCCGAGTGCTCCGCCATTGAGCTACCTAGGAATACATTAATTTATTTAAAAGACTACATTCAAAAGGCAATTTGCCCTTTGAATATAATCTCTATTTGGCAACTACCTACTCTCCCAGGACGTCTCCATCCAAGTACCATCAGCGTTGAAGGGCTTAACTTCTGTGTTCGAGATGGGAACAGGTGTATCCCCTTCGCTATAGTCACCACATATTAACCTTTTATCTAATACTAAGAAATATTTCTGGTCAAACTTCCGAGTTATTAGTATCGATTAGCTACATACATTACTGCACTTCCACCTTCGACCTATCTACCTTGTTTTCTACAAGGACTCTTTTAGAAATCTTATCTTGAGGGGGGCTTCGTACTTAGATGCCTTCAGCACTTATCCCTTCCAGACTTAGCTACTCAGCCGTGCCATTGGCATGA
>NZ_AUHK01000032.1 GCF_000423145.1 Helcococcus sueciensis DSM 17243
AGCAATATTTCCAAATGATTATGCATTACAAAAAAGTCTTTATCTAGCTATGGCAGATGCTTCAGCTAAGTGGACTAGTAGAATAAGAGGTTGGGATAAGGTGTTATCACAATTATCAATATATTTTGAAGGGAGGATATAATAAAAAAAATAGAAAGTAATAGTAAAAAATATCTGCAAATTTTTAACAAAATTTGACAGTGTATTAATAATGTGTAAAATTAAGTTAAGCTTCATTTCTTAAGAAATGAATATCTATTGATACAAAAAATGTATCAACCCATACCCTTTAATATCAGGAAATAGGTTGATACACAAAATTATTTACAGACCCTAAATCAACGTTTTATTCCAAAGTTATCAAATTCGACAATTTAACACGCGATTACGAAATTTCTATTCTTCAATAATCACATTATGATAAATTTTATTTACATCTTCTGCTTCATTTAACATATTCATCAATTTATTGAATGAGTCTATATCTTCTTTTTCTGTGAATGTGACATATTCATTTGGAATCATTGCGGTTTCACATGTATCAAATTCAACATCTGGAATTAATTCTTCTATTGCATCTTGTGCTTTACCGAAGTCAGAGAATGATGTTTTTATAGTCATTTCTCCATCTTCAACTTCTACACTATATACGTCAATATCTGCTTCTAAGAGTGTCATTAACATAGTGTCTTCGTCTTCATATTCAAGTTCGAAAAGACCAACAGACTCGTAGTTGTAAGAAACACCACCAGCGTTTACCATTTTATATCCGTTAGTTTTAGTTAATGCAGTACGAACATCTGTCATTGAACGCATAGTATTATCTGTTAAACAATCAATTATAAATGTTGAATTGTGTGGTCCTAATCCTTCATAACGAGCTTCTTGGTAGTTTTCAATTTCTCCACCTTTTGCTTTTTCAATAGCCCTTTTAATTACATCTGCAGGAATTTGATTTGATTTAGCTTCTTGAATTTTTCTTCTTAAGGTTAAATTCATTTCCGGATCAGGTTCACCGCTCTTTGCTGCTATGTATATTTCTTTTCCGAATCTTGAGTATAATTTTGTTTTGAATGCTTGAGTCTTAGCTATAGATGCAGCACGCACTTCATGAGCTCTTCCCATTTTAATACCTTCTTTCCTTTAATTTTTTTCATAAATCAACGTATGTATTATAGCACAAAGCTTGATATATGTTAAGTGTTTGATATATACATATTTGAAGAATTTAATGACGATAGATAAAAGCTTGATAATAGATTTCTATTTATACAAAAATTTAATTAATATGATAAAATATAGATATCATATTAATTATGGAGGCAATTATGAAAAAACTTTTTGAAGTTAATACAAAGACAATTGTAGCTTCAGCATTAGGTGCAGCTATTTTTACATTATTATTTATGTATGTTAAAATTCCTTCACCAATTCCAAATACAAGTATACAAACAGCTTATGGTGTGAGTGCGTTCTTCGCATATCTATTTGGACCAATAGCTGGAGGACTTATTTCTTTTATAGGACATGCACTAAATGACTCAATTCAATATGGTTCAGTTTGGTGGTCATGGGTGATTGCATCTGCATTATCAGGTTTCGGATTTGGTTTTGCATATAGACAATCAAGAATAGAAGAAGGAATATTTGGCAAAAAAGATATTATTAGATTCAATGTAATTCAAGTTATTGTAAATGCGATTGCATGGTTACTTGTAGCTCCTACTCTTGATGTTCTGATTTATTCAGAATCAGCAAATCTTGTATATACACAAGGTGTTTTAGCTGCATTAAGTAATGCAATTTCAACAGGTATAATTGGTACACTTTTATTAGTAGCATATTCAAAAACTAAAACAAAAGAAGGTTCTTTATCAAAGAAATAGAAAAAATGGAAAATACTAAAATAGCATTTAATAATTTTACATTTAAATATTTTACCCAGGAAGATCCTACTCTTTATGATATCAATCTTAAAATAAAAGAAGGTGAGAAGATATTAATTGTAGGAGCTAGTGGAAGTGGTAAGTCTACATTAGGTCATTGTTTAAATGGCCTAATTCCTTTTGCTTATAAAGGAGATATAGAAGGAAGCGTAAAGATAAATGGTGTAGAAACTAGAACTGAGAAGCTTCATATTATTTCAAAATCAATAGGGACAGTTATCCAAGATACAGATGCTCAATTTGTAGGCCAGACAGTAGGAGAAGATATTGCTTTTTCAATGGAAAATGATTTGATACCAACTGAAGAAATGAGACAAAAAGTACTTGAAGTAAGTAGATTGGTAGGAATGGAGAATTTCCTGAAAGATTCACCATATCAAGTTTCAGGTGGTCAAAAGCAAAGAACTTCTATAGCAGGAATCTTGGTAGATGATGTAGACATTTTACTATTTGATGAACCACTTGCAAATCTTGACCCTAAAACTGGTAGAGTTGCAATAGAGATTATTGATGAAATTCATAGAAAACACAATAAAACTACAGTTATAATAGAACATAGGATTGAAGATGTTTTGTATAGAAATGTTGATCGTATAATTCTTGTATCAGATGGAAGAATTATTTCTGATACAAATCCAAATGATTTATTAAAATCAGATCTTTTAATTAAAAATGGCATAAGAGAACCTCTTTATGTAACTTTGCTTAAATATATAGGACAAGACATTTCCAATATGGATTTAAGCGGAGTTGATACTTTAGATTATGATGAAATCAGAAATAAAGTAGAAGGATTTATACAAAAAGAAAGACCAAAAGATCAAATATATAATGAACAAGTTTTAGAAATAGAAAATGTAAGTTTTTCATATGAAGGTGTAAAAAACAATCTTGAAGATGTATCATTCTCGGTGTATAAAGGCGAGATGCTTGCTATTGCAGGTAAAAATGGAGCTGGAAAATCAACTCTTGCAAAATTAATTTGTGGTTTTAATAGACCAGACAAAGGTTTAATTAAGATAAATGGTAAAGATTATTCTGATTTATCTATTAAAGAAATAGCTGAAAATGTTGCATATGTTATGCAAAATCCTAATCAAATGATTTCTAAAGCTATGATTTATGACGAAGTTGCTTTAGGTCTTAGATTCAGAGGTGTTGATGAGGAAGAAATAAGAGATAGAGTAGAAAGAGTTCTTAAAATATGTGGTTTAGACTCATTTATAGATTGGCCTATATCAGCTTTAAGTTATGGTCAAAAGAAAAGAGTTACAATTGCATCAATCCTTGTATTAAACCCAGATATTATAATTCTCGATGAGCCTACAGCTGGTCAAGATTACAAACATTATACAGAGATTATGGAATTTTTAGAAAGTTTAAATAAACAAGGTGTAACTGTAATTTTAATTACTCATGACATGCATCTAATGCTTGAATACACGCAAAGATCTATAGTATTTAGTGAAGGAAAATTAATAGCTGATGATAAAGCTTCTGTCATACTTACAAAAGATGAAGTGATTGAAAAAGGAAATTTAGTTGAAACATCACTTTATACAATAGCTAAAAGATTAAATTTAGAAAAACCTAGTATATTAGTCGATGCATTTGTAAATCATGAAAGGAGAATTAGATGAAACTAAATATGTTTTCATATCAAAAATTAGATTCTCCAATTCATAGACTTACAGGACTTACAAAGCTTTTAGGATTCTTGCTAATCAGTTTAGCGGTTATGTTTTCATATGATATAAGATATGTAAGCTTTGTGTTTATATTTTCGATATTGGTATTCAAAATGGCGAAATTAAAACTTTCAGATGTTAAAATTATTTTACTTTATGTAATTGTATTTATCATTGTAAATATGATATTCACTTATATATTTGCTCCGGAATATGGAGTAGAAATATTTGGAACGAGAAATGAATTATTTACAATTTATGGAAGATACACAATGACTAAAGAACAAATATTATATATGACGACAAAAGCTATAAAATATATAGCGGTTATACCTATTGGTATAGTATTTTTCTTTACAACTAATCCATCAGAATTTGCATCAAGTTTGAACAGAATTGGAGTTCCTTCTAAAGCTGCATATGCAGTAGGTCTAACTTTAAGATATTTCCCAGATATTCAAAGAGATTATACAGAAATAAGCTTATCTCAACAAGCTAGAGGACTAGAATTAAGCAGTAAATCAAAGTTTTTAGATAGAGTAAAAAATTATTTATTAATAATAATTCCTTTAATATTTTCATCCATTGATAGAGTAGAAACTATAGGTAATGCGATGGATTTAAGAGGTTTTGGTAAACACAAGAAAAGAACATGGTATACAAAAGAAAATCTGAAAAAAGCAGATTATATAGCTTTATTTATTTCTATTTTGGTTACTGTGTTAGGTTTTTATATGATATATCAAAATGGAAGTAGATTTTATAATATATTTATTTAGGAGAAAAAAATGAATTCATTCTTAGTATTACAAAGTGATTTTGGTTTGGTAGATGGTGCAGTTTCTGCTATGTATGGCGTAGCTTTAGTAGAAGAACCTACACTTAAAATATATGATTTAACACATGATATAACTCCATATAGCATTTGGGAAGCATCATATAGACTATTCCAAAGTATGGAATATTGGCCAAAAGGAACAGTTTTTGTATCTGTTGTAGACCCTGGAGTTGGAACAGATAGAAAATCAGTAGTAGCGAAAACTTCAGATGGACATTATATAGTAACTCCTGACAATGGTACGCTTACACATGTAAAAAGATATGTTGGTATAGAAGAAGTTCGTGAAATAGAAGAAAGTAAACATAGAAGAAGAAATACAGAACATTCATATACATTCCACGGAAGAGATGTATATGCATATACTGGAGCGAAGTTAGCTTCAGGTCATATTACATTTGAAGAAGTTGGAGAAGCATTATCAGTTGAGCATATACAAGAACTTGAACTATTTGAAAAAGAAAAGACAGAAAAATCCATAAAAGGGAATATTGCGATTCTTGATGTAAGATTTGGAAGTCTTTGGACAAATGTTACTAGAGAAGAATTTTTAAGTATAGGATTTAAAGTAGGTGACAGTGTTGAAGTCACTATCAAAGATGGTAATAGAGTAGTATTCAATAATAGAGTTAAATATGGAAGAAGTTTCCAAGACGTATATATAGGTGAATCAGTAATCTATGTAAATAGTTTATATAGAATGGCTCTAGCAATAAATCAAGGTAACTTTGCAAAAGCATATAATGTAGGTACAGGAAACAACTGGTTTATTGAGTTTTCTAAAGTTGAAAACTAATGTTATAATCAGGAAATATTTTCTAGTATATATTAGTGGTTAAAATAGTAAGAATAAAATATATTAGAGACAAATATATTAAAAAAAAGTATTATTTTATATTTATAAAATTTAAAAACCGGATTTATCCGGTTTTTTTATATGTTTAAAATACAAGAAAATGTTAAAAAATACCATAAAATAAATTTTAAAAATAAATATAATAAAAATTAAAAATATAAAAACAAACTAGGAAAACGGTTTTATGCAGTTTAAAATTAAATTAATCACATTCTAAGATTTAGTAATAATAATGAAAAATGAATGGGTTTCAAATGAAAACATTTTCATTAACACATAGTTATCAATCTTAATTTTAGAAATCTAACCAGAATCACTGTTTGAGTTTAAAATAACTATCTATAACTTTATACTAATATTAGATACTTGTATCTGTAAAAAAATATTAGGAGGAAAACATATGGTAAACAAGAAAAGGGTTCTTAGTTTGATACTAGCATTTGTTATGTTATTAGGATTTATACCTTTTAACGCTTTAGTTTCTACTGCTAAGGCTGAAGAACTAGTTGACGAAAGACCTTTAACGTTAAGACCTAAGGAAGTTCCTTTAGGAGAAAATTGGACTGCAGGATCAAATCTTAATGATGAGATAAATAGAGGTTCTGTAAAGTTAAGAGATAGATTTAGAGGTAATGTAATTAACCCTCTGGCAAGTGATGAAGCTAAAATACAAGTTTTATCCTTGATGAACTCTAAAGCACAATCTAGATCATCAGTAGGAGCTGAAGGATTTAAGACATATGCTTTTGATAACTGGCAATATACTGATTCTATGATTTTCTGGGATGGTAAAATACCTACTCCAGACGTTATAGACGCTGCTCACAGAAATGGTGTGCCAATATATGGAACATTATTCTTTAATTGGTCTTCATCTTCTGCAGATATGGCAGTATTAACTAATTTCTTAAGAGAAGACTCTCCAGGATCAGGTACATTCCCTGAAGCTAGAAAGTATGTAGATATTGCTAAATATTATGGTTTTGATGGATATTTCATAAATCAAGAAACTACAGGATCAGGCATCTATGGTAAAGGTGTTAAGATGAGAGATTTCATGATTTATGCTAAGAAATATGCTGAAAGTGTAAATTATCCAATAAGATTCTCATGGTATGATGCTATGACAAATGAAGGACCAAGAAATCACTATAACGCTGTAAATGGTTACAATGATTACTTCGTGAAACCTAGAGGTGGGGTAATACCTGGGGATGAGTTCTTTATCAATTTCAACTGGACTAAGTATGGTAATGAAGGTACAGCTGAACACATGAAAATGATAGGAAGAAGTCCTTATGATGCTTATGCTGGATTTGAGTTACAACAAAACTCAATAAATACTGGTATTAGATGGGATGAGTTAATTAGTAGTAAAGATAGAAAAGCTATAGTATCAATAGGTCTATTCACTCCAGACTCAATACTAGGACTATCAAAAGATGGTGAAGACTATCACGTTCAAGAAAGAAACTTCTGGACAGGATATGAAGGAGATCCATCTCTTTCAAAAGATAGACATGGTTGGAGAGGTATGTCAAGATTTGTATCAGACTATTCTCCAGTTACAAGTACACCATTTAAGACTTTCTTTAACACAGGTCACGGGAAAGCGTGGTTTGAAAATGGAGAAATGTCAAGAGACTATGATTGGAATGCAAGAGGTGTTTCCGAAGTATTACCAACATGGAGATGGTGGATTCAAACAACAGGTACAAGATTACAAGCAAAATATGATTATTCAGATGCATACTATGGTGGTAACTCTATAAAATTCCACGGAGCATTAAATGCTGAAAATCAAATTAACTTATACTCTACTAAATTAGATGCTACAAGTTCTACAAAATTAAGCATAATAACTAAAGGTGGAGAAAACTCAACCATTTCAGTTGGTGTTACAACAGATGAAAAATATTCAAATGAATCATTTGTATACAAAAATGTTGAACCATCAACAGATTGGAAGACAACAGAAATTGATTTATCACAATTTGCAGGTCAAACTATAAGAGCTATTAATATTAAAGTTAATGGTAATGTTGCTGACTACTCATTAAATATAGGTGGATTATCTGTATATGAAAGCAGCGAAAAGGTTGCAGCACCAACAAATCAAAAAGTGAAAAATCATCTTCTATTTGATGCTAAAAATTCTGAAGCAATGATAGAGTTTGATAGCGTTGAAGGTGCAGACTATTATGTAGTATATGCTGACAATGGTAAAGGTTTTGAATTTATACAAGCATCATCTTCAAATATAATGTATCTTCCAAATATTCAAAGAACAGAATCTAGTCAAGGTACTGTTCAAAAATTAAGAATAGTAGCAGTTGGATTAAATGGAACAATTTCTGAACCAGCTGAACTTGATTTAGATTGGAAGATGGAAGTAGAAGATACAGGTAATGGAATTGTTATAGATTCTCCGAACGTAGTACTTGGTGCGGAAGTTATCGATAGAAGTGCTGAAGAATCTGGAGAAAAAGCAGAAAACGCATTAAATGGAACAATTACAGGAAACTCAGACAAATGGACAGTTGCAGGTGCTAGATCTGGATACATGGATATCAGATTAACAGAAGAAAGAACTATCCGTAGATGGAGAGTAGAACACGCAGGTCATGGTGGAGAATCTGTAAATGACGGTTTAATGAACACAAGAGATTTTGAATTACAATATAGAAAAGATTCAAATAGTCCTTGGGTTACAGCTAAACGTATTACAAACAACAAAGCTCATGTTACTGATGTTAATTTAGATGAACCAATAACAGCTCAAGAATTTAGATTAAAAATTAATATAGCAGATAATGGATCACCTTGGGGTGCTATCAGAATCTATAACTGGATGATGTTTGAACAACCTCTAGATTTAGATGCAACAACAGTGGTTCCTATGTCACAAGTTACAGCTGATCACATTAAAAATGATGAATATAAAGTTGTATTAAGAAATGTAGAAGAAAATACTAAAGTTGAATTATTCTCAGACAGAGAAGCAAAAAATCTAATTGCAGAACAAAAAACTACTGCAAAAGGTAATGTAATTTTTGATAATCAAAAATTAGAAGGTGAATCTGGATTAGTTTACTACAGAACTACAGCTGATGGAAAAGAACCAAGTGAGATATTAGCTGTATATTATGAGAAAGCTGATGAACAAGAGCAACCAGCAGGTAATAAAGAAGCTCTAAAAGCTTTATTAGATAAAGCTGAAGCTTTAGATAGAAAATTATATAATTCAGAATCATTAAAAGAATTAGATAAAGCTGTTAAATCTGGAAAAGCTGTTTACAATAAAGCAGGCGCAACAGATGAAGAATATGCAAAAGAAATAGAAAAATTAGAAAAAGCATTTGCAGCATTGATGATAAATTCTATGGATGTATTCTATCCAGGATTAGAAGGTAGTAATTTCTACAGAATACCATCAATAATAAAAACAGAAAAAGATACAGTACTTGCAGCAGCAGATATGAGAAACCAAACAATCCACGACTGGAATGATATTGATATCGCTGTTAGAAGAAAAGAAAAAGGTTCTGCTGAATTTGGAGATTTAATCAAAATTCTTGACTTAGCAGACAAACAACAATTAAAAGAATCAGCATTCGCAATAGATGCATCTATGGTTGAATCAAATGGCAAGATCTTTATGTTAGTGGATATGTTCCCAGCATCAACAGGATTAGGTCAAGATGATAGCATTAATAATGAAACAGCTGGTACAGGATACTTCAAGAAGGGTGATAAGAACTATCTAGAACTTACATCAACAAGAGGAGTAAAACATTATGCTGATGAAAATGGTGATGTTTATCTTCAATCAAATGGTGCAAAGACAGATTACAAAGTAGTTCTAAAATCTGAAAAACAACCATTCTCAGATTTAGGTGATTTATACAAAGGTGAACAAAAGATAGGAAATGTTTATCTAAAAGATGCTGAATTAAAAGTTAAGAAGACAGCATACTTATGGTTATTGACATCTGAAGATGATGGAAAGACATGGTCATCACCTGTAGATATAACACCACAAGTAAAAGCTGATTGGATGAAATTTATTGGTACAGGTCCTGGTACAGGATTAAAACTTGCAAATGGAAGACTTGTATTCCCAATTTACTTCTCAAATCAATATTCACAAATGTCAGCAGCGTTAGTATACTCTGATGACAATGGTGAAACATGGAAAAGAGGAGAATCACCAAATGATGGTAGAGTTTATGGTTATCAAACTTTAGACTCAAAAACAATAAATGGTACAGCAAAACAATTAACAGAATCTCAAGTAATTCAATTAAAGAACGGTGACTTAAAACTATTTATGAGAAACGTTTTAGATGGAAATCCAAAACATATACTAATAGCTACAAGCCGTGATAATGGTGAAACATGGGATAATACAATTGTTAGAAATGGATATGAATCAAATTCATGGTGTCAAATGTCTGTAATCTCATTTGAAAGAGATGGAAAAGAATATGTTATGACATCACAACCAATAGTTCCAGGTACATGGAATAGATACAAAGGTACTGTGAAACTAGGAGAAGTTAATCCTGCAGATTCAAGTATTGATTGGATTGGTGAAAAAGTAATAGATCAAGGTGCATTCCAATATTCAGTATTAGTGAACTTAGAAAATGATAAATTTGGTGTTCTATATGAAAGCGGAAATGATTCAATAACTATCAAATACAAAGAGTTTGATGTTAAAGAATTATTAGAAGAAAAACCAGAAGAAGAAACATCAAATCTAGCAATTAGAAAATCTGGAAATAAATATCCAGTAGCTATAGCATCATGGACAAATGATGGTCAAGAATCAAGCGATAGATTAACAGCTATAAATGATGATATTATTTCATACAACAACAATCCTCAAAATAGATGGACAAACTGGTCAAGAGCTAGACAAACTAATGACTGGGTTGGATATATATTTGGAGATAAAGTAGTTAAAGAAGAAACGGTAGATGAAATAAATATTGCATTCTATAAAGATGGATCAACAAATGCAACTAAGACTATTTCTATTGAATACTATGTAGGTCCTGATTTTACAGATCCTAAGACTTTAAGTAGAGTTTCTGAAGAAAATCATCCATTTAACGATAAAGCTAATTGGAAATCTGTAGAAAACTTGAAATATGAAAATCAAGGTTCTGAAATATTAGCAGGTAAAGAAACTTCATTCACATTTGATCCTGTAACTACAAAAGCTATAAGAGTAAATCTAGAAAGAAAAGATGGAAACTTTGGTGTTGGTATTACAGAAATGCAAGTGTTTGGAAATGCTGAAGAAGCAGTAAACAAAGATAAACTAAAAGCTGCAATTGAAAAAGCAGAAGGATTAGATTTAGCTAATAAGACTGAAGAAACAGCAAAATCATTAAATGAAGCTTTAGAATCTGGTAAATTAGTATTCAAAGATGAAGAAGCTAAACAAGATCAAGTTGATAAAGCAGAAAAAGCTATATTAGATGCAATTGCAAACTTGAAAGATAAAGAAGAACAACAACCAGGTACTTGTGAAATAGTACAAGAAGCATTAACAGAAAGCAATATCTACAAGACTCCAAGATTCTGGGTAGACTATAATCAAACTCAAACTAGAGAATCTGCTTTAGTTGATGGTGATGAATCTACAATTGTATGGTATGGAGCTGATGGAAATGCATATCAAAAAGGGGACTATGTAGGTTTAGATCTTAAAGAAGTTAAGAGATTAGATAAATTTACATTTGTTTCAGGTGGATTGAAATCACATGAAAATGAATTCAGTGGACCAGCAGGTGACTACTTCAAATCATATGTAGTTAAATATTCAGAAGATGGATCAACATGGAAGACATTTGGTGATGAAATCACACAAAGTAAACCAGTTCAAAAGAATGTAATCGACTTCTCTAAAGAAGAAATTAATGCAAGATATGTTATCGTTGAATCTACAGTTAATGAGAAAAAATGGGTAAGATTCTCAGAAATGTCCATTTCTACTCTGAAATGTGCAGAAGAACCTGACAAAGCTGATAAGACTGCATTGATTGAAAGAGTTGATGAAATAACAAAAGAATTACCACAATTAAATAAAGATAAGACAAAAGAAACATTAGATGCTTTACAACAAAAATTAAATGAAGCTAAAGAAGTAATTAAAGATAAAGATGCTACAGAAGAAAAAGTAGCTGAAGCTTTAGCAGCATTAAATAAAGCTTATGATGCTTTAGAAAATAAAGAACCTATTCCAGAAATAGAAAATCCATTTGGAGATAAAAAAGCTAGAATAGTTTCAGTAGATGCTGGTAGAAAATACTTCTCAGTTGAACAATTGAAACAAATTATAGATGAGATTTCAAAAGCTAATTATACACATCTTCACCTATTATTAGGAAATGATGGAATGAGATTCTTATTAGATGATATGTCTATCACAACATCAAAAGGTAAATATAGTTCTGAAGATGTAAAAGCTGGTATTACAAAAGGAAATCAAAAATATGGTGATTCAAAGAGAATTACAACAAATGCTTCAACATCATTAACACAAGCAGAGATGGATCAGATATTTGAATATGCAAAAGAAAAGAATATCAAGATAATACCATCAATAAACTCACCAGGACACATGGATGCAATACTTGTAGCTATGGAAGAACTTGGAATCCAAAATCCATATGCATATAATGGATCAAGAAAATCTGTAACTACATTGGATATTGAAAGAGAAGATGTAAAAGAATTTACAAAAGAATTTGTACAATTATACATTGATTACTTTGCATCTAAAGGTGCTGAAATATTCAACTTTGGAGCAGATGAATATGCAAATGATGCATTCCAAAATCCAGGATGGTCACATCTAGTTCAAACTGGCAAGTATGATAAATTTATAGAATATGCAAATGACTTATCAGAAAGAATATTAAGAGCGGGTATGAGACCTATGGCATTTAACGATGGATTCTACTATGGATCTAAGACAAATGCAGACTTTAATAAACAAATCATAATCGCACTTTGGACAGCTGGATGGAGTGGATTCGATGTAGCTCCAAGTAAATTATTCATAGAAAAAGGTCACGATGTATTGAACGTAAACGACTCATGGTACTATGTAATGGGTAGAGAAAACTCTTATGATGGATGGTACCATAGACAAATGGCTTTAGAAGGAATTAGAAATAAAGCATTTGATGTAAACGTTGGAGACCAAATAGAAACTATTGGTTCAATGGTTGCAATGTGGGCTGATGAACCAAGAAGAGAATTTGAATTAGATAAATTTGTAGATTGGATAAATGCATTTGCAAACAGAAATCCAGAACAATTTACTAAAGAAGTTGAAGAAGAAGTTAATAAAGAAAAACTAAAAGATTATGTAGATCTAGTTGATGATTTATTACCAAGTTTAGAAGATTTAATTACAAATGAATCTCTTG
>NZ_AUHK01000033.1 GCF_000423145.1 Helcococcus sueciensis DSM 17243
TATCCAAATATCTACCTATCTTTAATTTGAATTTTATTTTTCGAAACCTTCACTTAATTTATATGCACCTAATTTTATAAGTGATATAGATTTTCCTTCGCCCGCTCTTAAATTAATTTTAATTTTTTCAGTATTTATTTTATCAAATCTAATAATTCTCTTTGCGCCTATTGTTATACCTTTTTCAATTAATTCCCATTTATCTTCCTTTAAGAAATAAACTTCATAAGAATTTATTCTTTGTCCGATTTCAATGTTTTCTTCTAATACAATTGAGTCAAAAGTCTTTGCTTCTTTTGATTCTATTAATAAAGAAGCTTCATTTACACCTTTATCTGTAATCCAAAATCCTTTATTTCCAAATAAATTTGATGGACTAAATTGTTTAGATGAATTTCTTATATTTGTTGCTGATATTTTACTTTCTTCTAAAATATTATTTTCAAAAGATTTTCGAATATTTTCTCCAAATTCTAACAATCTATTTTTTATATCTGCATCTAAATCACCTTTGTCATTTGGAGGAATATTTAATAAAAGTGTAGAATTATGACCAACAGATCTGAAATACATCTCTGCAAGCTCTTTTATACTTTTTGGTTCCTTTTTCTCATTACCCCAAAACCATCCTGATGTAATTCTTGCATCACATTCTGGAACAGTCCATTTATTACCATTTTCAAAACCCTTAAAGTATTCTCCATCCTCATTACTGTCAATTGTATTGTCATCATAATTAACTATAGATTTTGACCATGTATCTTTATGTGCAAATCCTAATTCATTACCTATCCAACGAACTGTTGTATATGCTTCTGCACCGAATAATAAACAGTCTGATTCGTATCCTGCTTCTTTCCCTTGGTATTTTTGAATTGTTTTAAACCATCTTACAAAATCATATTCTTGTTCATCATATCCTGTGCCTTTTGCTCCATCCATCCATACTTCTATAAATCTTCCTTTATTTCCGTATTTAGGATTTGAAAGTATTTCTTCAAGTTGATTATTGTAATAATCATTATAATCAAGATAATCATTTTCTTTACTTGTAGGATTTCCATCTTTATCATAATATCCATAGCTTTCGTCATGAATATCCCAAGGTGATAAATAAATACCCATATCTACATCATAAATTGAAGCATATTTTGAAATTTCTTCTAAAATGTCACCCTTACCATTTTTATAATCTGTATTTTTAATACCATATTCCGTAAATTTACTTTGCCAAATAACAAATCCGTCATGATGTTTTGCAGTGATAATTATTTTCTTAAAACCTGCGTCTTTTATTGTACGAACCAAATTTTCAGCTTGAAAATCATTTTCTAATTTGAAAATTTCATTGGTTTTTTTATCAAAATAACTATCTCCCCATTCAACTTCATTAAATGTGTTTGGTGAAAAATGTACAAATGCAGCAAGTTCATCTTTTTGATACTTTAGCTGATTTGAATCAGGAACTACCTCATCCTTTTCTACAATAACATCTTCCATTATTTGCAAATCTTTGTTATCAATATAAATTTCCTTCAAAACATTCCCCTTAATTTAAAATTCTTGTAGCTTTCGGTAAATTCCATTCAAATTTATTAGCAAGTATTCTTATTATAAATATAATAAAAATACAAATTGTTGAAGTAATTGCTCTATTTATATCTGTATAAATAGTTAGTAAATGAAAAATTATAGCACCAATTATTGAAGCACTCGCATACACATGTCTATCTAGTATGTATGGAACTGCATTTATCAATGTATCTCTAATAATACCACCACCTACACCAGTTACAACTCCAACAAATACATATAATACCATGCTATATTCTGTATGTAATCTATACGCAACTTCCATACCTGTAATCGTAAATACTGCAAGTCCTATAGCATCAGAATATATCAAAGATTGATCAAAACTTTTATTTATTGTCCATCTATTTATATTATCATCAAATAAGTTTATTAGAAAGACAATCATCGAAACTATTATAGCTAAATAAATGTTAAACCCGAATCTTAAATTTAATGGTGGTCGAATCCCAAGAATTACATCCCTGATCACTCCTCCACCCGTTGCAGTAATTATTCCAAGAACCAACACTCCCAACAAATCTAGTTTGCTTTTTATTCCTTCCAATGCTCCAGAAATTGCAAATGCAATTATTCCAATTATTTCTATATATTTTATGAAGCCTTCCATATTATCTACTTTCTTCTATCATTTCTCTTAATTCATTTTCATCAAAATTATATACTTTCCCACAAAAGTCACATATTACTTCAACTTTTTTATCTTTCTCTGTAATTTCTTCTAATTCTTTTTTCCCAATTGAAATTAATCCTGTTCTTATACGTTCTCTTGAACAATCACATTTATAATTAACTTCATGTTTCTCTAGTATTTCTGGTTTAAGTTTTTCAAAATATTTTTCAAGTATATCTTCAGGACTATATCCTTCACTTATCAACTCAGACACAGGTCTCAATTCATTTGCAATCTCCTGTAATCGATCTAATTCTTCATCAGAAATTCCAGGAAGTACTTGTACAAATATACCTCCTGCCGCTTTTATAGATAAGTCTGTGTCAACTAAAACACCTAAAGAAATAATACTTGGTGTTTGTTCAGAATAAAAATAATAATTTGCTAAATCTTCAGCTATTTCTCCAGTAATAATCTTTGAAATCCCTGTATACGGTTCCTTTAACCCTAAGTCTCTTATAACTGCTAAATTACCTTCTTTTCCGATATAAGAACCTACATCTAATTTTCCAGGATATTTTGAAGGCACATCTATTTTAGGATTTGTTACAGTAACTTTTACATCTCCATTCTCATCTGCTACCGCTCTAAGTTTTCCTGCTGGTCCATTTCCGTCAAATACTATAGTCAAACTTTGTCCTTCATCAAGCCCTGAATATCCCATGATAGAAGATACAATTGCTAGTCTTCCCATCGCAGCTGAAGCTGTAGCTTGAGAATCATGTATATCTCTTATTTCTTGAACCATTTGCGTATTTTGAGATATAAAAATCCTTACTGATTTACTGCTATCAATAGCCCTTATAATATAATTTTTCATAAAACTCCTCATAAAATTGTTTATTCAATAAATAGATTATAGCTTAAATGATATTAATTTGCAGAAATAATTTTTGGAGAGGTTTCTTTTTATTCGTATGACATTTTCTACATTCATTGTATTTAATTCAGTAGATTTCTGTTCAGAAATTAAGACCTACCATTTATGAACAGAAGATTTTTGTCAATTCTATTCAGGATTTAGATTTCTTATTTTCTGATGCATTTTAGCTAAAATTTTCTGTTCAGAATTTAAAAATCAAGGATGTCACACAAGCTTAAAATCACAACCATTTCTCTCTCACAAACAAAAAAGCCCCAACTTATGCTGTTAGGACTTTAATGTTTTATTCAAATAATCTATTCAATAGATTAAATAATTCTTGAGATTCTTCTTCATTCATTATGTAAATATTTGATTTATCATTAGGATGGGATTCATGGAATTCTAAATTATATTTATCTGACAAAGAAATTAAATAAATAGTTTCTCCATATTTAGCAGACAATGTGTAATATCTACTTTTACTAGAAGTATTGCTATCTCTTTTATTTATATAATGTATTTTTTGAAGATTTTCTAGAATTTCTTTGCTTTGAGTTTCAGTTAACTCAATTTCTGGAAGAGCTTCATTATCCTTTAATAATGAGATGCTATCAATTTCTAGGCTATCTGAAAAGATAACTCTACCAGGTATTTCTTTATTATATTTCATATAATCATAAAATAAATATCCTGATAAAGCAATTATTATAGCTATTATTAAAAAAATACTTTTATTTTTCATTTTTCTTTCCTTTAATTTAATCTATAGAAAAAGTTACTCCACCATATTTTATAGTACCTAACCTTTCTATCCATGGATTATACATTGAATTCCAAGCTTTTGTATCTGGTCTATTGAAATTTTGAGTTTATACTGTTGTATAATTAGTAACTTTATCTGTTATAGCTTTTTTACCAGGAATAGTTACTGAATTTTGAAAATAATATTTTATTTAAAGTTTTAAAACCCCTTATTAAAAAATAAAGGGTTACTTCCAATCAAAAAATATTATTATAATTTTACTACATTAGAAGCTTGTGGGCCTTTTTCGCCTTCAATAATTTCGAACTCAACTGCTTGACCTTCGTCTAAAGTTCTAAATTCGCCATTATCTTCTAAAGCAGAAAAATGTACAAATACATCTTGTCCATCTTCAGTTGTAAGGAAACCAAAACCTTTAGTTGCGTTGAACCATTTAACTGTTCCTTTAACCATTTTATCCTCCATTTATTTAGCAGTGTTCTGCTAAATATCATAATAACACAGAGTTATGCATTAATCAAACTTTATTTTTTAGCACTAAATAATATTCTTTGTGTTTTATTTTCTATATATTCTCCGCCATCTTCATCACAATATTCTATATTGGTGAAACCTGCATTTGTCAGTATATTTATTATATTTTCTATTGAATGATATCTTTCAACTTGTTCTTCATATATTCTATTATATTTTCCATCTTCTTCTTTATAAAAGAAATTTAAATCAAAATATACTAAATCATCATATTCTTCATCTATAGTATTTTCCCAAGTATAAAATATATTATCTTTTTCATATACATATATGTTATTACCTAGAACTTCTAAAAGCTTATATCTTGAGTTAATATCAAATATGAATACTCCACCATCATTAAGTGATTCATATATAGAATTAAATAAATATTCTAAATCTTCTATTTCAGTAACATAATTCATGACGTCAAGTAAACTTATAACTGCATCGAATCCATACATTTTATAATTAAATTCAAACATATCATGATATAAATAATCTACATTTTCGAATTCACTTATTTTTTCAATTGCATGTTTCATCATTTCTACAGAATTATCTATAGCTAATATATTGAAATTATTGAGTTTAGCAAGTTCACGAGTTAAATTACCCGTACCTGCTCCTATTTCTAATATATTTCCTGAATGAATACTGTTTGAAAATAATATTTCTTTAATATTATTTGAGTATTTTTTATAATCTATATCAAATACTAATTGATCATAAAAATCTGAAAATTGTTTGTACATTATTTATTCTCATCATTTTCCATAAAAGCAAATATATATGGACAATTTCTATAATAATTACCGTAGTTTAATCCATAACCAACTACAAATAAATCTTCTATTTCTTCCCCTATAAATTCAGGATAAACATCAACTAATCTTCTTGATGGTTTATCTAAAAATACAGCTGTTTTAACTGATTTAGGATTCTTCTCTTTAATAAAATTAATAATTGCTTTAAGTGTATGACCTGAATCACATATATCATCAATTATAAGTACATTTTGTCCTTTTAAATCTGTACGTAAATCATGAACTATATCTACTCTTCCTGAAGTTTCTAATTTATCTCCATAACTAGAAGTAGTCATAAAGTCAATTATTGTAGGAACTTTAATTTCTCTAACTAAGTCAGCAGCAAATACAAAGCTCCCTCTTAAAAGAGATATGGCAACTACAGTTTCCCCTTTATACGCTTCTGTTATTTCTTGACCCATTCTTTTAACTGTTTCTTTAATCTTATCAGCTTCAAAAAGAACTACTTTTTTTCTATCCATTTTTCCTCCATAAAACAAATTAAAATAATAAGATTACAATTTTTCTTTTATCTCTTCAATACTTCTTTCTACTTCCTCTAACATTTTAGTATATTTATCCTTCTTTTCTCTTTCCATATCAACTAAATGTTTTGGTGCCTTAGAAGTAAATTTTTCATTTTGTAATTTTTGTTCAGCTCTTTTCAGCTCTGATATTACATGATTTTTTTCTTCTTCTAATCTCTTATATTCTGATTGATAATCGATTAATCCTTCAAGGGATAGATACAGTTTATAATCTTCTTTTATAATAGTAGCAACATCTTCCAGGTCTAATTCTTCATCTAATATTTCTATATCACTTAGATTTGCTAATGATTGTAAACTTGATTTTAACTTAGTAAATATATCTTTAGTTTCTTCATTTAGTGCATAGATATATAATTTAGACTTTTTCTTTGCTGGTACTTTTAATTCTGTCTTTTGAGATCTAATAGATGTAATAGCGTCTATCAATTTATTAATTGACTTCTCTTCATATGAATAATCATATTTTTCTTCATATACTGGATATTTTTGAGTAATAATTTTATCAACTGAATTTGGTAAATATGAATAGATTTCTTCAGTTATAAATGGCATATATGGATGAAGTAATTTTAATATTTTATCCAATGAATAAAGTAAAACTGCTATTGCATTGTCTTTTTCTTCACCTTCGTTGTGTAATCTAGTTTTAACAAATTCAATATACCAATCACAAAATTCAAACCAAATAAATTCATACAAGTTTGATGCAACTATTCCCATTTCATATATTTTGAATAATCGTTCAACATCTTTAGATAATGTGTTTATTCTAGAAATAATCCATTTATCTTCTATGGTCAGTCTGTCTTCATTTAATGTATATTCTTTTCCATCTTCCATATTCATTAAAATAAATCTAGATGCATTCCATAATTTATTTGCAAAATTTCTTTTGTCTTTTACATCATCGTCAATGTATCTCATATCATTTCCAGGGGTGTTCCCTGAAACTAAATTCATTCTTAAAGCATCTGCTCCATATTTATCAATTTCATCTAAAGGATCTATACCATTGTCAAGCGACTTAGACATCTTTCTACCTTGAGCATCCCTTACTAATCCATTTAGATATACCGTGTTAAATGGAAGCTTTCCAGTATTATAAAGTGATGAAAACACCATTCTAATTACCCAGAAAAATATAATATCATAGCCTGTAATCAATGCATTAGTTGGGAAAAAGTATTTATAATCTTCTGAATCTGTATCTGGCCAACCAAGAGTTGAAAACGGCCATAAAGCTGATGAGAACCAAGTATCAAGTGTATCAGGATCTCTTGTTACTTTACCATATATTTTTTCATCTGGTTTTTCTTTAGAAACTATTGTTTGTCCATCTTCAGTATAATAAACAGGCAATCTATGTCCCCACCAAAGTTGTCTTGAAATATTCCAATCTCTTATATTTTCTAACCAGTTTACATATATCTTTCCAAATCTCTCTGGAATAATTTTTAATTCACCATTTTTATATGCATCTAATGCTGGTTTAGCAAGGCTTTCCATTGCTACAAACCATTGGTCTGATAATAAAGGTTCAATTACAGTACCACATCTAGAGCAATGACCAACTGAGTTATTGATTTTTTCTATTTTTTCTAGTAATCCAAGATTGTCAAGTTCTTCAACAATTAACTTTCTTGCTTCATATCTATCAAGTCCAGAAAACTTACCATAACCTTCAGAAATGGTTGCATCATTCTCTAAAACTACACATTGACCTAAATTGTGTCTCTTACCTACTTCAAAATCATTAGGATCATGAGACGGAGTAATTTTAACAGCTCCTGTACCAAATTCTTTGTCAACATAGTCATCTGCTATTATTGGTATTTCTCGTTCTACTATAGGTAATATTAAAGTTTTCCCAATTAAATCTTCATATCTTTCATCAGTAGGGTCTACCGCAACCGCCAAGTCACCTAACATTGTTTCAGGTCTTGTTGTAGCTATAGTTAAAAATCCTTCTGAATCTTTTAATGGATATTTGAAATACCAAATCTTTCCTTCATTATCTTCATGGTTAACTTCGATATCAGATAATGAAGTATTACATACTGGACAATAATTAATTATCTTTTTGTCTTTGTAAATCAAACCATCATCATACATATTTACAAAAACTTCTTCTACAGCTTTTGAAAGATTTTCATCTAATGTAAAAGCAGATCTAGACCAATCAGCTGAAACTCCTAACTTTCTTAATTGTTTATTTATATTTCCGCCGTATTTTTCAGTCCAAGCCCAAGCTTCTTCTAAAAATCCTTCTCTGCCCAATTCTTCTTTTGTTTTTCCATCTAATTTTATTTTTTCAACAACTCTTGCTTCAGTAGCTATAGAAGCATGATCCGTACCTGGTAACCACAATGTTGAATAGCCTGACATTCTTTTATATCTAATCATTATATCTTGTAAAGTCGAAACAAGAGCATGACCCATATGTAAATTACCTGTAACATTTGGTGGAGGCATGACTATTGTGAAAGGCTCTTTCGATTTATCAACTATGGCTTTAAAATATTCGCCTTCCTCCCATTGTCTATATATCCTATCTTCAAAGCTTTTAGGATTATAATTTTTTTCTAAATTTTTCATTCAGCCTCCCTCAATATAATTTATCTACTTTTATGATAATTTTATTTAATAATTATAGTATTTAACAGAGTTTTAGTCAAGCAAGTGACATTGTAAGAAGACTTAACCATCTTTTTACATAAGTTTAACAAAAAATAAACAATGCTAACATTTTCCAAATATAACAATATTGTATTTACAAATTCTTAAGCAATATTATGAAAATTTGTGAAAATGTAATCTCTATTAAATTTTGTAGACATTTTTTCATTTTTTGGTATAATAATATGCATAGGATATTAAATTGGAGTGAAAAATGCAGAACGAAAAAGTATGGATTCTATCTGATAGAAATTCAAAGACATTAACTCATATTCTTATTAGAAATTATTTTCTACAAGATCTACAAACAGATATAAGAATATATGATAAATTGAATACAAAATCAGAACTTGAAAACTTCGACTTTTTCATGGACGACCAAATTGTGTATTTTTCGTTTGAAGACAGTTTAATGGCTGAATATACTATAAAAAAATGTAAAGAACTAGGTATTAAATATCTTGATGTTTACCAAGTAGTATATAAATTTTTAGGAAGTATTTTTTCTAAAATTTCTAGCGGAGGAGATATCTCCAAAATCGTTAGAGATAGCTTAGAATCCAATCCGGTAGCTTTTGCTCTGAATAATGATGATGGGTCTAATCCTAAATCAATAGTTGAATCTGACATTGTAATTTTGGGGATTTCTAGAACATCAAAGACTCCCCTATCTATTTACATGTCTAATATTGGTTATAGAGTTACAAATATACCCTTGGTACCAGAAATTGAAATTCCAAAAGAATTATTCATGATTGATCCAAGTAAAATATTTGCTCTAGTTATGGATCCAAAAAGGCTAGTGGAAGTTAGGAAACAAAGAATTCATTCTTTAGGTATTCCTCACGATTCAGATTATGCGGATATAGAAAGAATCAATAAAGAATTAGCATACTGCAATTTAGTAGTTGAAAGATTAAACTGTATATCAATTGATATGACTCATATGTCAATCGAAGAAGCCTCCGATATAATAAAAAACTCTATAGACAAAAGGAAGGGGTAAAAATGGAAAAGAAATATGTTTATGGCTTTGATGAAGGCCAAAAAGAAATGAGAAGCCTCCTAGGGGGTAAAGGTGCTAACCTTGCAGAAATGACAAGACTTGGTATCAATGTACCTTATGGTTTTACAGTAACTACTGAAGCATGTATAAGATATTACGATGAAAACGGTAATGTTTGGGATGGTCTATTAGAAGAAATTAAGAAACATGTTGAAAAAACAGAAAAAGAATTAGGAAAGAAATTTGGTGACAATACAAATCCTCTACTATTCTCAGTTAGATCTGGTGCTGTAATTTCCATGCCAGGTATGATGGATACAGTTTTAAACTTAGGACTTACAGATGAGTCTGTTGAAGGTTTAGCAAAACATACTGAAAATCCAAGATTTGCATACGATTCATATAGAAGATTTATTCAAATGTTCTCTGACGTATCAAAAGGTGTTGACAAAGAATTATTTGAAGATGTACTTACAGAAGAAAGAGAAAAGGCAGGCGTTCAATTAGATAAAGATATTCCTGCAGAAAGCTTAAAAGAAGTTGTAAGAAGATATAAAGAAATTTATAAAAAAGAAGTAGGAGAAGACTTCCCACAAGATCCTTTCCAACAATTATTAGAATCTGTAACAGCTGTATTTAAATCATGGAATAACGAAAGAGCTATATTATATAGAAAATTAAATAATATTCCACATGACTTAGGTACTGCAGTTAACGTTCAATCAATGGTATTCGGTAATGGCGGAGATAACTCTGGTACAGGGGTTGCATTTACAAGAAACCCTTCAACAGGTGAAAATGAATTATTTGGTGAATACCTAATTAATGCACAAGGTGAAGACGTAGTAGCTGGTATAAGAACTCCAGAACATATTTCTCATCTACAAGATCAAATGCCTGAAGTTTATGATGAATTCTTCAAAACAGGTGAATTATTAGAAAGACACTATAGAGATATGCAAGATCTTGAATTCACTATTGAAGATGGTAAATTATTTATATTACAAACAAGATCTGGTAAGAGAACTGCTCAAGCAGCTGTAAATATAGCTGTAGATTTGGTTGAAGAAGGTTTAAGAACTAAAGAAGAAGCTTTAATGATGATTGAGCCTACTCAATTAGATCAATTACTGCATCCAAAATTTGATGCAGAAGCTCTAGAAAAAGCTGAAGTATTAACTAAAGGTTTAGCAGCTTCACCAGGGGCAGCTACAGGTTATATTTCATTCTCAGCTAATGATGCAATGTTAAGAAATGCTAAAGAAGAACCTGTTATATTAGTTCGTACAGAAACTTCTCCAGAAGATTTACAAGGTATGGACTCTGCTAAGGGTATATTAACTTCTCGTGGTGGTATGACATCCCACGCTGCTGTAGTAGCAAGAGGTATGGGTAAATGTTGTGTAGCTGGAGCGCATGAAGTTAAAGTTGACGAAGTAAATAAAGTAGTTACAGTTGGTGACATACAATTAGGTGAAGGAGATATGATTTCTCTAGATGGTTCAACAGGAACTGTTTATAAAGGTAAGATTGAAACAATAGATCCTGAATTATCTGGTAAATTCGCAACATTTATGTCATGGGCTGACGAAGTAAGAAGATTACAAGTTAGAGCAAATGCTGATACTCCACATGATGCTCAACAAGCATTAGACTTGGGTGCTGAAGGTGTAGGTCTATGTCGTACAGAGCATATGTTCTTTGCAGAAGATAGAATCAATGCTGTAAGAGAAATGATTCTTTCAAAATCAAGAGAACAAAGAGAAAAAGCTTTAGCTAAGATTGAACCAGTTCAAGAACAAGACTTCTATGATATATATAAAGTTATGGATGGAAGAAATGTTACAATAAGACTTTTAGATCCACCACTACATGAATTTGTACCACATACAGAAGAAGATATAGCTATCGTGGCAAATGAATTAGGTGTAACAATATTAGAACAGAAAAAAGTAATTGATGACTTACACGAAGTTAACCCAATGTTAGGTCATAGAGGTTTAAGACTTGCTATTACTTTCCCAGAAATCTATCAAATGCAAGCTAGAGCTATCGCAAAAGCTGCAGTTAGAGTTGCTAAAGAAGGAATTGAAGTTCGTCCAGAAATCATGATCCCTCTTGCAGGTGACGCTAAAGAATTAGAAGTTGTAGCAAACTCTGTAAGAAAAGAAATTGATAAAGTATTCGAAGAAGAAGGAATGAAATTAGAATACCATGTTGGTACTATGATTGAAATCCCAAGAGCAACTTTATTAGCTGATGAAATCGCTGAAGTAGCTGAATTCTTCTCATTCGGTACAAATGACTTAACACAATTAACTTACGGATTCTCAAGAGATGACGCTGGTAAATTCCTAACTCAATACTTAGATGATGGTATCTTTGAAAAAGATCCATTCCAAGTACTTGACCAAAAAGGTGTTGGTAAATTAATGATCAATGCTGTTAAATTAGGAAAACAAGCAAGAAAGAATATTAAATTAGGTATCTGTGGTGAACACGGTGGTGAACCATCATCAGTAGCATTCTGTGATGAATTAGGACTTGACTATGTATCATGTTCTCCATTTAGAGTTCCAATATCAAGACTTGCAGCAGCTCAAAAATCAATAAGAGACAAACAATTACAAATGACAAGAATTATTGACTTAGGATTATAATAAACTTTCGTTAATAAAATTTTAATAGAATACGAAAAAGGTGGTGTTGCAGATTAGTTAAATCTAGTCTACACACCACCTTTTTTCTTAAATATCTAAATTTAGACATTACAGTCTAGTCTTAAATTTTTGATTTTTCAAAAATTTATAAATACACCCCTAAAAATAGGCGCACTTAATAAAGCTATGCTTTTTTACAAATATTTTTCTAAGCAGCTTTATATTTTATTATTTCTAAATTGTTTTTAATTATCTTTGATGATAATTTATTTAAGTTTAAGGCTATTGATAAAAGGTTTATTTCACTTCTTACATTTAGTTTTCCTGTATGATTAAATCTATTGTATGATAAACCATCTTTTATTTTAGAAA
>NZ_AUHK01000034.1 GCF_000423145.1 Helcococcus sueciensis DSM 17243
TAAACGTGGCTCTCCATATCTTAGATGGGCTTTCCTCAATGCTGCTAGGTTAGTAGCTATGAGAGATCCTTGCTTTAAAGAATATTATCAGAGAAAGAGAAAGGAAGGTAAACACCACTTCGTTGCTCTTACACACGTTGCTAAAAAGCTAATTAGAGTTATTTTTAAATTACTTAAAACAAACACTCAATTTGTTCCTCAGACTTAACTTCATCTTTTAAACTAGCCTTTTATTAAGGCTTATTTGTCATGCAAATTTTTATTAAATTGTCTTTTGGTATATCTTTCATAAAGTTATTTATTTTATACTTGACTTCATATAGTTAGTCTTTTATAATATTATACAGCATTGATTAAAAATAAATTACTATTTTCTAAAAAAAACATCTGTTGAAATATAATCTCAACAAATGTTTTAATTTTTATATTTTCCGATTAACTATAATCTTCTAACTCCATCATCTATTCCAGATTGAATAAATTCAGCTACTAGTCCTGTATCCTCTGTATATCTCTTTCCTACATATTCTACAAATTCATCAAAACTGTCTTCTTTTATGATTGCTATACCACATCCAGCAAATCCCGCTCCAGTCATACGAGCACCTAAACAATCTTTAAATTCATTAGCATGCTTTGTAATTGAGTCTAAATGAGGCCCAGTAACTTCATATAAATCTCTTAATGAATCATTTGACTTAACTAATAATTCTCCTAAAAGTTCAATATCACCATCTTTTAGAGCTTTTGCAGCTTTTGCAACTCTATGATTTTCTTTTACAGCATGAGTTGCTCTTTTTCTTATTATTGGATCTTCAATTTTATCAAGTAAATCTAATTCACTCTCGTCTATATCACATAGAGCTTTTATTGAAGGCTTATATTCTCTTAATATCTCTAAAGCTTTATCAGATTCAGCTCTTCTTTCGTTATATTTTGAATCCTTTAATTCTCTTCTTTTATTTGTATTTAATATTACAAGTTTATTATCTTTTAAATCAAATGGATAATATTCGTATTCGAGATTATTAGTATCTAGAAGCATTGCATGTTCTTTCTTTCCTAATGCAATTATAAATTGATCCATAATACCGGAATTCACACCAATAAATTTATTTTCTGTTGACTTACCTATTAGCGCAAGCTCTTTTCTTGAAATTTTACCATCATTGTAAAAATCATTGAATACTTCTCCTATAAGTATCTCTAAACTTGCAGATGAAGAAAGTCCGGAACCATTTGGAATATTTCCATATATAAGTATATCAAGTCCACCAATATTATATCCTTCTTCTTGAACAAATTTAGCTACCCCTAAAGGAAAATTCATCCAATCATTTTCTGGATTATTTTCAATATTTTCTAGTGATAATTCACCAGATTTTTCAATATTTAGACTCTTTAGACGAAGTAAATTATCATCATTTTTTCTTGCTAAAGCATATGTTCCTATTTCAATTGCACATGGAAATACTTTCCCACCATTGTAATCAATATGTTCACCTATAATATTTATTCTTGAAGGCGCAAAATATTCTCTTATTTCTTTATCATTTTCTCCAAAATGATTCTTAAATTCTTTTAATAAATTTTCCAGCATACTTACTCCTAATAATCTATAATATCAATTCCTATATTCCATATATTCTCAGAATTTCTTTCTACAAAATCAGCTTTATCATTTTCATACGCTTTTTCAAGACTATCATAATATCCATTACATGGTTCGATAGCAACATTTTTTTCATTTTTAAATCCACCTGTTGTCAACCAAACTCCCATATAAGGTAATTTTTTCGGATCAAAACTTATCTTAAATTTACTTTTTTCTTTTGTATGATTTAAAATTGCAAAACCTTCTTTGATTTCATCTGTAAAATAGTATTTGAATGTATGATTTTCTTTAAAATTCTTTAATTTAAAAATATCAAAATCCCAAACTTCATCATTTTGAACATTAATATAATTTTTGAGATTCTCTTCAAATTCAAGCTCTGTATATTCATCATAATTTAGAAGTCCATGAAAAACCCATAAATAAAACACTTTTTCATCAGAAAGATTTTTTATTTTATATTCAATATTTATTTTATTTCCTTCTAACTTTATACTTTTTGTAAATTGTAATGGTAATGATGGTAGTTTAACTACCCCTGTAACTTTTTTTTCTAAACATTCTTCAACATCCCACTCCAATGACCATGTATCGCCATGATCTGGTAAACTAATTTCTTTATTTAATGGATATTTACAAGCATCGATTGTAGGTATACAGTCGTCAATACCTGAAGTATCATACTTTTCAAAACCATCAGCATATTTTGCTTCGTTATACGCTTTTTTTGTAGGTTGAAACAAATACTCTACTTCTTTATCTTTGTTAAAAATAGAAGCTATCTTAAATCCTAATTTCGGTAATATAGAAATTTTCAATTTTTCATTTTCTAATATAATTGCATCAAAATTTAAATATTTGTACATAATTCCTCATTTAAAAAGGGCCGTGAAAATCACAGCCCCATATTCTATTTCTTCTTCAAATATTTTCTTGTATCTAAAGCTACCGCAACTATAATTAATAAACCTTTAATTAATAATTGCCAATATGATTCAAGTCCAACGAATATTAAACCATAGTTGATAACTTGAAGTAGCAATGTACCTAAAATAATACCTGAAATCTTACCTACACCACCTAAGAATGATACCCCACCAATTACACAGGCTGCAATAGCATCAAGTTCGTAGTTGGTACCAGTAACTATATTTGCATTACCTAAACGTGGAGCTTCTAAGAAACCAGCAATACCATACATAACACCAGATATTAAGAATATATAAATAATGTTTCTATCTACATTAATACCTGAAACTGCTGCCGCTTCTTCGTTACCACCAATAGCAAACATATTCTTTCCTAAAACTGTTTTATTCCATACAAACCACATTATTGCTGAAGCAATCATTGCATAAATAATTAAATATGGAATTTCTATTGATCCTAATTTTAATGATCCTTTAACAAAATTTTCATATGATTTTGTAAATCCAGAAAGTGGTTGTGCTCCATGTGGTGAATTGTTAATAAACGCTTGAAGCAAGGAATAAGCTATTAATTGAGTACCTAACGTTGCTATAAATGCATGTAATTTAAGCTTAGCAACCCCAATACCATTTATTAAGCCGATTAATGCACCAACTACTATAGCTGCTAATAAACCAACTATAATACTATTTTCTCCCATATTAGGAAAATATTTAGATGCTGCATCTGCTGATTGTAATAATGCAACTGAAATAGCTGCTGTAAGACCAACAACTCTACCAGCTGATAAGTCTGTACCTGCAAGTACTATAAGTCCACCAACACCTAGAGCCATTATTAATTTAGTAGACGCTTGTGTTGCAATATTTCTTAATGTTGTAACTGATAAAAATGCAGGTTCTTTTATCGCAATATATGCTATTAGCATTAATATTACAATAATCAAAGCATTTTCAATTAAAATATCCTTAATAGGTTTTTTCTTCTTAACTGTTTGATTCATAATATACCTCTTATAAATGTTTAGTAGCAAGTTGCATGACTTTTTCTTGATCTAGATTTTGAACTTCTTCTATACCTGAAACTACTCCATTACTCATAACCATTATACGGTCACAAATACCAAATAATTCTGCCATTTCTGATGATACTACTATAATACTTCTTCCTTTGTTTGCTAAATCAATAATCAATTGATAAATTTCATATTTAGCACCTACGTCGATACCTCTTGTTGGTTCATCAAGTAATAATACTTCAGGTTTGGTTAGTAACCATCTACCTAAAATTACTTTTTGTTGATTACCACCAGAGAGATTTCTTATTAACTCTTTTTCATTTGGAGTTTTAGTTTTTAAAGCTTCAATACTTTGAAGAGTATCGCCTCGCATAATTCTATCATTTAACATAAATCCTTTTTTATAGTTTTTTAAACTTGAAATTACTGTGTTAAATGTTATGCTCTCCATTGGAAATATTCCGGTAGCACGTCTTTCTTCTGTAACTAAAGCAAATCCATTTTCAATAGCCTCTTTAGCATTTCTATTTTTTATTTCTTTGCCTTTAAATTTAATAGTACCAGATTCTAAAGTTCTTATTCCAAATAATGTTTCAATTAATTCTGTTCTTCTTGCACCTACTAATCCTGCGATACCTAGTATTTCACCCTTTCTCAAGTTGAATGAAGCATTCTGTACTGTTGGCATATACTTCCCAGTTAAGTTTTCAACTTCAAGAACTACTTCTCCTGGTACATTAGTCTTTGGAGGATATACATTTTCTATATCTCTACCAACCATTAGAGAAATTATTCTATCAATTGATAAACCATCACTCGATTCGGTAGCAACATATTTACCGTCCCTCATAACAGTTACTTCATCAGAAATTCTAAGTATCTCATCCATTTTATGAGATATGTAAATTATACCTACACCTCTTTTTCTTAATTTTTCAATAATAGCAAACAATATTTCAACTTCTTGAGATGTAAGTGATGATGTAGGTTCATCAAGAACTAATATTTTAGCATTATATGAAACCGCCTTCGCAATCTCTATCAATTGTCTTTCTGCAACTGAAAGTCTTTCAGTAACAGTTCTTGGATTAATATTTATACCAAGATCTTTAAATACTTCTTCACAATACTTATACATTCCGGCTTGATCGATAAATATACCTTTTTTAGGAAATCTTCCAAGCATCATATTATCCGCAACATCTCTTTTCATTACTTGATTTAATTCTTGGTGTACCATAGCTACACCATTTTCTAATGCTTCTTTCGGATTGCTAAAACTTGTTTTCTTTCCTTCAATATATATTTCACCTGAATCTTCTTTATATATTCCAAATAAAACTTTCATCAATGTAGATTTTCCAGCTCCATTTTCACCCATAAGAGCATGAACACTACCTTTTTTCAATGTTAAATTAGCATTGTCAAGAGCTTTAACACCTGGAAATGTTTTAACAATATTCTTCATTTCCAAAACTATATTATTATCAGTCATATTAGCTCCTTATCTTTAAAATGAGCACACAGTGCTGTGTGCTCATCAAAATTTCTATTTTATTGAACTTCTATTGTTTTGTAACTTTTTCGTAGTCCATTCTTACTGATACACCATCTTCATAAATTTCTAAATCTGTACCTTCTGTCCAGTCATCTTTAGTTAATTTATTCTTGATTAAAGTAATCATACCTTGTGCCATTGTTTCGTTATTTTGTCTTACAGTACCATCCATTGTACCTTCTTCAATCTTTTTGATTGCATCTGCTAAAGCATCTACACCGTATACTGGGATATGTTTAGAAGCATCACCTTTATTGTATCCAGCTTCTTGTAATGCTGTAATAGCTCCAAATGCCATACCGTCATTATTAGAGAATATCATTTCGATCTTATCTCCATCTTTTGCCATCCAAGCATCAACTGCTTGTTTAGCTTTATCTGCATCCCATTCAGCTACTTGCATACCAATTTCTTCAACTTCAACACCTTTATCTTTGAAGTATTTGATTGATTCTTCAGTTCTTGCTTTTGCTTCAGCATTGTCTAAACCACCATGTAACATTACATATTGTAATTTTCCATCGCCATTTCTATCTAATGCTTTATTAGCTGTCCAATTTTCATAAGCCATTTCACCTTGCATAACACCAGCTTGTGGAGCTACTGTTCCGTAGAATATGAATTTAGCTAAGTCATCAGCAGTTAAGTCAGCTGAAATATCTCTATTCCAGAATACTGTAGGAATATTAGTTCCTGCTACTTTTTCTTTAACTGATTTACCTGAACCAAAGTCAACAATGTTTATTAAAAGACCGTCAACTTGTTTAGCAATCATAGCATCAATTTGTTCTAATTGTGTTGCTTGATTGTTTTGACCATCTTGAATATCTAATTCAATACTATCATCAGCTGCATCTAAAGCTTCTAAAGCTTGTCTTACTGTACCGATATAGTTATCAGAACCATTGTATAATAAAACACCTAATTTATATGTTTTACCATCAGTTTCATTGTTTTCTGCACTTGTTTCAGCGTTTGTTTCTGTACCTGTTTCCGCGCCTGTTTCTTTACCTGTTTCTTTATTAGCTGGGCTACATGCCGCTAATACTAATACTAAAGCTAATAAAATAGCTAGTAATTTCTTTGTAGATTTCATTGAATCCTCCATATTTGTTATATTATATTCTGATATTACCAGTTAAGATAAATTAAGTCAAGAGACATTTTAAGTTTATGAAACCGATTTCCTGATAATGTTTTTTTTATACCTATTTGAAAAATAGCTATTTTAAGTGTTTTATCAATGTTGATAAGTTTTATATTTTTAAATTAATATATTTTTAGAAAACACAATCATTTTTAATTGTTAATTTTTTTACATTTTTAAATTAAGAAACTCTGTCCGACTGAAACAACTTAATCAGCTTAAAATAATCATAAAAAAAGCACACAATATATTATAAACCGACTTCTTAAAATGTTTTAAATCCTATTTTTTTATCGATTTATACTATCATGCACTTTTTTACTTTACTTTTTAATTAAAATATATAATTAATCAAAAAAATCTTTTAGTTTTTTAAAGAATGACTTTTCAGCTTTAACATCTTCTCCAGATTCATCTGCAAATTTTCTTAATATTTCTTTTTGGTTTTCATTTATTTTCTTAGGTACGATTATTTTGACATCGAATATTAAATCACCATATCTATCAGTACGAACATCTCGCATTCCTTCACCTTTTAGCCTAAATCTTTCATCAGCTTGTGTACCTTGTGGAATTTCAAATTCTTTCGTTCCAGTAAGTGTAGGAATCTTTATTTTATTACCAAGTGTAGCTGTAACAAATGATATTGGTAATTCATAATAAATATCATTTCCAAATCTCTTAAATACTTCGTGTTCTTCTACATCAATTATTATAAACACATCACCTGATGGACCGCCATTTTCTCCTGCATTTCCTTCTCCTCTCACAGGAATAATATCACCAGTATTTATTCCTGCAGGGATTTTAATTTTAACTTTGGTTGATTGATTAATATATCCTCTACCATGACAATTATCACATTTTTCTTCAATCTCTTCACCAGCACCACCACAAGTTGGACAAGTTTCAGTTTGTGAAAATGCTCCAAACGGTGTGTTTTGAGTTGTTGTAACTCTACCCGTTCCATGACAGGTATGGCATGTTTTCTTTGTGGTTCCAGGCTTAGCTGCAGTTCCATCACACACATTACATTTTGTACGTCTTCTATATTGAACCTCTTTTTCTACACCAGTAACAGCTTCTTTAAAACTTATACTTAATTCAATTTGAATGTCAGATCCTCTTCTTGGAGCATGAGGATTTCTTTGGCTTCTTTCACCAAAAAAACTTGAAAATATATCCGAAAACATATCTCCCATACCGCCGTTTGAAAACCCTCCAAAACCTGAATTAGGGTCAAATGCCGCTGCTCCATATCTGTCATATTTCGCTCTATTTTCTTCATCACCAATAATTGAAAAAGACTCGTTTATCTCTTTCAACTTCTCCGCAGCTTCTTCAGATCCCCCATTTAAATCCGGATGATATTTCTTAGCAAGTTTTCGATATGCTGATTTTATTTCTTTTTGAGTTGAATTACGATCCACTCCTAAAACTTCATAAGGATTTTTCATCTTTCCACCTAACTATTTATATATTTAATAAAACTAACTCTTTACATTTAATAAAGGGGAGAAATCTCCCCTTTACTACATTTAATATTTTACTTTTATTTTTATTTTACGTCAAATTTGAATACTATTTATCTTCTTCTTCATCATCTACTACTTCATAATCAGCATCAACCACATCATCTTGTTGTGTTTGTTGATTTTGATTTGGATTTGCATTAGAATAAAGCTTTTCACTCATCTTATTTAATTCAGTAGTTAATTCTTCTATTTTATTTTTGATTTCATCAACATTATCAGTGTTTAACGCATCTTTTAACTCTTTATTCTTATCTTCAATTGCTGTTTTTTCAGAATCAGATATCTTATCACCTAAATCTTTCAATGTTTTTTCAACTTGATATGAAATACTTTCACCTTGATTCTTAGTTTCAATAAGTTCTTTTTTCTTCTTATCTTCTTCAGCATGAGCTTCAGCATCTTTTACTCTTTGTTCAATTTCTTCTTCACTTAAATTAGATGACGCTGTAATAGTAATTTTTTGTTCTTTTCCAGTACCTAAATCTTTTGCAGATACATTTACAATACCATTAGCATCTATATCGAATGTAACTTCAATTTGTGGCACTCCTCTTGGAGCTGCTGGAATATCTGTTAATTGGAAATTACCTATCATTGTATTATCTTTAGACATTTGTCTTTCACCTTGCAATACTTTTATATCTACAGATGATTGATTATCTGATGCTGTTGTAAATATTTGTGATTTCTTTGTAGGTATAGTTGTATTTCTTTCAATTAATACTGTTGTAATATTACCCATTGTTTCAATACCTAATGATAATGGAGTAACGTCTAGTAATAATAAATCATTTACATCTCCCGCAAGTATAGCACCTTGTACTGCAGCACCTAATGCTACTGCTTCATCAGGGTTAATATCTTTTTGTGGTTGTTTTCCTGTAAGTTTTTTAACTTCTTCAACTACTGCAGGTATTCTTGTTGAACCACCTACTAAAAGAACTTTGTCTAATTCACCAGCATCAAGTCCAGCATCTTTCAAAGCATCTTTAACTGGTACCATAGTTTCTTGAACTAAATCAGAAATTAATTCTTCAAATTTAGATCTTGTAATATCCATATTTAAGTGAGCAGGTTGACCATTTACAGCTGTTATAAATGGTAAATTTATTTGAGCTGTTGCTGTTGAAGATAATTCTTTTTTAGCTTTTTCTGCAGCATCTTTTAATCTTTGAGCTGATGTATGATCTTTTAATAAATCAACCCCACCATTTTCTTTTTTGAATTCTTCGTTGATATAATTCATTAATCTTTCATCGAAGTCATCTCCACCAAGTCTATTGTTACCTCTTGTAGCAAGAACATCGATAACACCATCCGCTACTTCTAGTATTGATACGTCAAATGTACCACCACCTAAGTCGAACACCATAATCTTCATGTCATCATTTTCTTTTTGCATACCATAAGCTAATGCTGCTGCAGTAGGTTCGTTTACTATTCTTTTAACGTCAAGTCCTGCTATTTTACCAGCATCCTTTGTAGCTTGTCTTTGTTCATTTGTAAAATAAGCTGGAACAGTTATAACAGCTTCTGTAATAGTTTCTCCTAGATATGCTTCAGCATCTGCTTTTAATTTTTGTAAAGTCATCGCTGAAATTTCTTCTGGTGAATATATTTTTCCATCAATATCAACTTTATAATCTGTACCCATTTCTCTCTTAATGGATGCAATTGTTCTTTGAGGGTTCATAATCGCTTGTCTTTTTGCTGTTTCACCAACTAATCTTTCACCTTCTTTTGTAAAAGCTACTACAGATGGTGTTGTTCTATTTCCTTCTGAGTTAGGGATGATAGTTGGTTGACCACCTTCCATAACTGCTACTGCTGAGTTTGTTGTACCTAAGTCAATTCCTATAATTTTTGCCATAATTTTATCTCCTTTTTTACTAATTGTTTATTATATTTTTGCATAAGCTCGACCTACATTTCGTCTTCGTCTTTCGACTCGACTCAATGGGTCATGCGCTTACAGTCCAACGTCTGCAGCTCAATTTCTT
>NZ_AUHK01000035.1 GCF_000423145.1 Helcococcus sueciensis DSM 17243
AAAATAAAAGATGGTTTATCATACAATAGATTTAATCATACAGGAAAACTAAATGTAAGAAGTGAAATAAACCTTTTATCAATAGCCTTAAACTTAAATAAATTATCATCAAAGATAATGAAAAACAATTTAGAAATAATAAAATATAAAGCTGCTTAGAAAAATATTTGTAAAAAAGCATAGCTTTATTAAGTGAGCCTATTTTTAGGTGTCTATATATAAAATTTTGAAAAATCAAAAATTTAAGACTAGACTGTAATGTCTAAATTTAGATATTTAAGAAAAAAGGTGGTGTGTAGACTAAATCTAACTAATCTGCAACACCACCTTTTTACTTATTAAGCTTCACAAGCTAAACATACAGATGTTTGATAGAATTTTTGTGCAGCATTTGTTGAATGTTGGTAATAAAGTGATTTAATACCATTTTCCCAAGCGTATAGATGTAATTCATTTAATTCTTTAGCAGAAGTCTTGGGATTAACCATAATATTTAATGATTGTCCTTGATCTATATATTTTTGTCTTACACTTGCTTGATTAATTACTTCATATTGATTTAATTCAGAGAAAGTCTTAAATACATCTCTTTCATGATCAGATAAATAATCTAAATGTTGTACTGACCCATCGTGATTTCTTATATCTATCCAAGTTTCTCTTGTATCTTTTCCATATTTTTGTAAAACTTCTTTTAAATAAGGATTTTGTACAGTTACTTTAGCTTTGGCAACATCTTTTACATAGTTATTTGACCAAATAGGTTCTATTGATTGAGATGTTTGTCCTAATATGAAAGCTGATGAAGTCGTTGGTGCTACAGCCATTAAAGTAGCATTTCTTCTACCAGTACCTTTCATGAAACTAGGTTCTCCAAATTGTTTTGCTAATTTTTTAGTAGCTTCTTCAGCTTGTTCTCTAATAGTTTTAAATATTTCTTCATTTAATAGACTAGCTTCAACTGATTCAAATGCCATCATCTTAGATTGTAACAAGGAATGCCAACCTAATACACCTAAACCTAACGCTCTATTTTCTACTGCAAAATTATATGCTCTCTTCATAAAATGGAATGCATCTTGATATTCTCTTTCATCAGAATCTCTTAAATCTTCTAATTTATCTATAAAGTCTGTCATAACTGCATCTAAGAAATAAATCATAGTTTCTACGGCATCAGTATCTTTCCATTCATCAAAATGTAGTACATTCATTGAAGATAGATTACATACAAATGACCAATCTTCATTATCTGGTAAAGCTATTTCTGAACATAAATTGGAATGAGTAATTTTTTTATCTTTGTACCATTCAGGTTTATTGTTATTTACAGTATCTGTAAAGAATATATATGGATATCCCATTTCTACACGTCTTTGTAAAAGTTTTGCCCATGTTTTTCTTTTATCTTTATCTCCACCTATCATTCCCAATATCCACTCATCAGAAACCGTTACACCGTGGTTTAGATTTTGTATATCATTACCTTCTGTACCAATTTCTAAAAACTCGTCAATATCTGGATGATCTATAGGTAGATATGGTGCAAATCTTCCACGTCTTGCTGAACCTTGACTTACTGTATCAGTCATTTGTTCGAAAAGTTTCATAAAATGTACTGCACCTGATGAAATTCCATTATTTGTTATAGCAGCACCTCTACCTCTTACATCACCAAAATACCCAGATGTACCACCACCATATTTAGACATCATACCAACTTCACTAGTTGAATATACAATACCACCCATATTATCTGGTACATAAGAACCAAAACAAGATATTGGTAAACCACGATTGTTACCAAAATTAGTCCATACTGGAGTTGATAAAGAATAATATCCCTTACCTAAATATCCATAGAATTTGTCAGAAAATCCTTCTATACCTAATTTTTCTTCAGCTATATCAGCTATTTCTCTTAATCTTTCTTTAGCTGTTTGCCCTTCTCCTAAATATCCACGGCTTAAAAATAGTTGACTATTTTCCGTAAGCCAATAAAATTCTTCTCTCATAAAATCCCCTAATCTATATATTAAAATAAATCATCTGCTGTAATACTTCTTGATCTCTTAGTGTAGTTTACAGATCTCTTTTCAAAGAAATCTACATGTTTAGTAGCAACTACTTCATCATCAAACCAATCTGTTTTCTCAACTTCTTTTTCATCTACATCGAATATTCTTTCAAGTCCAATAGCTTCAAGTGAATTATTTAATCTATTTTTGATAAATTCTTCAACTGTATATCTTGGCATAAATTCTAATTCACCATCTTCAAATATCCAATCTAAGACCTCATGTTCAGATTTATATGCTTCCTTAACTAAATCATATATGTCATTTGCCATTGAATCATCAAACCATTTAGGCTTTTCTTCTCTAATAGTATTTATTAATTCAACACCAAATTCTCCATGTAATTGTTCTTCTTTAGAAGTTGCTTCTATAGCATTTGATATACCACTAAATAAATTACTGTATTTATTAAATGACATTATAATTAAAAATTGACTGAATAAAGAAATATGTTCAACAAATGCTGAAAATAGTAAAATAGCAATTGCATAATCTCTGTCATTACCAGTTCTAGCATATTCATTATGTTTTCTTAAATAATTAACACGATTTCTTAAAGCTGGTATCTCATCGATTTTTTCAAACTCATTGTTTAATCCTAATAATTCTAATAAATGAGCATATGCATCACTATGTCTTACTTCAGATTCAGCAAAAGTATGACCAACATTAGCAAGCTCTGGTTTAGGTAATCTCTTATATAAATCTCCCCAAAATTCTTTAACATCTACTTCAATTTGCGCTATAGCAAGCATTGAGTTTTTAATAGCTGTTCTTTCATGGTCTTTTACATTCACTTTATAATCTTGTATATCTGAAGTATAGTTGTATTCTGTGTGTAGCCAATATGAATGTTGTATAGCTTCTTTATATTTTTCTAACTCTGGATATTCATATGGCTTAAGATTTTTTCTAGGTTTAAATATATCTCTTTTTCTTTCTTGCTTTCTTTCTTCTCTGTATATGATGTATTCTTTTGCAGTACGTGTATGTTTATTTAACATAAGTACTTCTTCTACTTTATCTTGTATAGTCTCTACATCTACACTATCTTGATTAAAAGAATCTACTACTTGATTAGCACTATCTAAAATGTCTTGAGTAGACATTTCTTCTGTTTCATTGTTTGCTTTAGTAATAGCTATAACTATTTTCTCTTTATTAAAATCTACTACTTCACCATTTCTTTTTATAACTGTTTTAATCATCATTAACTCCTAAAGATGTTCCAATATATCGTTGTATTCTTCAAACTCAATAAAGTTGTCATCAATTTCTACTTGAGGTAATTGTCTTAATCCTGCATCAATCAAATGATTTCTAGCATCTTGATTTTCACTTATATTCAATTCGTCATAAGCTATTTTTTTCATATCTAACCATTTTTTTAGCATCATGCATTTTGCGCATCCTGTATTGCTATATACAACTATGTTTTTACTCATTTAAACTCTTCTCCTTATATTTTTATTAATATTATAATGTTACACTATTTTAGTTCTATAATTCAAGTATAAAATATCTATATATCCTACATATAGTTAAAATAAAATATATTCAGCACTATATATAGGTTATATTTATTCTCGTTATATATTTAATATAATTAAAATCCATCTAATATAGTAGAATTACCACATAAAAACCACTCTTTTTATACGCGGAAATTAATAAAAATACTTTATTGTTTTTTACTATTTTAAAAATTTATATAATAATTTTTGTTAATAATTAAAAAATTATTAATAAATACAAGTATTTAGTAGTCCTCACACAGTCTAAAATATACAAATGTTTAAAAATATTATATTTGGTTATATATATAATGTGACATAAATAAAATTTAAATAGTTGTTGGTCACGAACAATTTATAGGAGAAATTATGAATAACAAAAAACAAACAGGAATTATAGGATTTATATTAAGATTAGTTGTATCTATGATAGTTATAGCTATTACTAATATATTAGTACCAGGAATGTCAAACAAAGGCGGAATTGGTAATTTAGCTTTAATAGCTATTGTAATTGCAGTAATCGACTATTTATTAGCTAGATTCTTAGGATTATCAAAAGCTGCTTCTGGTTTAACAGGATTTTTAGTAATGGCTTTAGTTTTATACCTATCAGGTATGGTATTAGATAACTTTAGTGTATCTGTATTAGGTGCATTAATTGGTGGTTTAGTTTATGGTATAGTGGACTCAATTATACCTGGAGATAGACTATAAAATTGTAAATTACAAAATATATTATCGGAGATGTTGATTTTTATCATCATCTCCGATTTTTATGAAAACTATATTATAAGACTAAATAGATTTCTTTTTAGATAAATATTCTTCTCGTAATATACTATATGCTTTTATATCAACTAATTTTCCACTATGGTTTTTAAGTGCTTGCCTTAGGCAACCTTCATAAGTCAAACCAGACTTCAACATGACCCTACCTGAGTTTGGATTTTCTACATCGTGTCTTGCTTCAATCCTATTTACTTCAACTTCATCGAATAAGTACTTGATAACTATTTCGAAGGCTTCATGGACATAGCCATTGCCCCAATAATCATAACCTATTACATATCCAATTTCTATAGACTCAATATCTTCATCAAGGTCGACTACAGAAATAGTCCCTATTACTTCACCATTTTTTAGGCAAATAGCCCATTGGTAAAAATTATCATTTTTATAGCCATCTATCCATTCAGATAAAATCTTTTTTGTCACTTCGACACTCTCGTGTTTCGGCCAAGTAACATACTTACAGACCTTGTCATCAGATGTCCAATTTTTGTAGCTTGGTTTGATATCATCTTTTGTAAATTTTCTTAAAATTAATCTTTTAGTTTCTAGTGTTTTGGTACCTTTATGTTTCATATTAGTCTCTTTTTTACTTAATTTATTTTATATTTCTAAAGTATACTTTTAATCATTTTCTTTAATTGTGGTAAAGTATCTTGTTTGAAGAATGAATTTTTAGCCAACCATCTATTATTTAAAGGACTTGGATGTACTATAGGAAAATATTCTGGCAAATAGTCCTTAAAGTTTTTTACTGTTTCTGTAAGATTTTTCTTAAATTTATCTTTCAGATAAAACTTCTGTGCATAGGCGCCTATTAATATAGTTAGTTTAATATTATTATGCTCTTCTAGTAGGATAGGATGATATTCCTCAGATATAAATTTTCTAGGAGCCTTGTCTCCATTCTTTGCCTTCCCTGGAAAATAAAAGTCCATGGGTATTATTGAAAAATCTTTACCATGTAGGGTGTCCATATTTATCCCAAGCCAATCAACTAGGTTTTCTCCACTTTTGTCGTTAAATAAAATCCCGCTTTCTTCGACTTTTTTGCCTGGTGCCTGACCAATTATTAAAATCTTAGAGTCTTTATTAAACTGAAAAATTGGACCTATTCCCCTGTCAGTATATTTTTTATTTCTAGGATCATTTTTCAATTTTTCAATTATATATTCTACTTGCATGAATCCCCCATTATCGATTATTATAATATCTGTATTTTAACAATTATATAGTTTTTATACAAATGAATATTTAAGGAAAGCAAGACTTGATAATGAAAAAATAGGATGATAATCATCCTATTTTTCTTTTGATATTATTAATATATTATAAATCTTCAACAGATGGATACGAAGCCATCGCCCCATTTTTTGTTACAGAATAAGCTGCAACCCTGTTTGCAAAATCGAGCATATCTTTTACATCTTCTAAAGAATATTTATTTATAGATTTTTTGTTTTTATCTATAAAATTTAATATCCCCCCTACAAAAGCATCTCCAGCTCCAGTAGTATCGATAGCTTCCACTTTTGAAATACTTCTTTCAACCTTAAAATCACCAAATTCTGCATAAGAACCTTTAGATCCACGGGTGATGATTATATTTGAATCAGTAATATTTTTAATAAATTCAATAGCCTTTTCTTCGTCAGAATGACCTGTTATAAATTCTAGCTCATCATCTGAAATTTTAATTATTTGAGCATATTTCACGAATTCTAAAACTATTTCTTTTAATTCGTCAAGGTCATTCCACAAGTTAAATCTCAGGTTTGGATCAAATAAAACTGTAGCACCAACTTCATTAGCTTTTTCTAAAAATCTTTTTGTTGCATATTTTACAGGAGCTTCAATAAGATCTACAGAACAGAATGATATAAGGTCCCCCTTTTCAAGGTCAATAGCTTCTACATGTTCTTCTTCAAGTAGCATGTCTGCACCCGGGTTTCTATAGAAAGAAAACTCTCTTTGTCCATTATCCATAAGAGATACAAATGCTAAAGAAGTATTGGCCTGTTCAGTTTGATATATATATTCATTTTTAACCCCATATGATTTTACTGTATCTATTAAAAAATCTCCAAAAGCATCTTTTCCAACCATTCCTACATAATAAGCTTCAGAACCTAATTTACTTGCAGCAACTGCTACATTTGCAGGCGCACCTCCAGCCATTTTGGTAAATGACTCTACATCTTTCAGACCACAATTTATTTTATTGGGTATGAAGTCTATTAACATTTCTCCAATTGTATATATTTTAGTCATTTCGCCTCCTATAATACAAAACTTTCATCAATACAATCATCTAAATCCCAAGTTTTAACTTTTATTATATTACTTGAATTTACAATTAAATTAATTGAATCATTCTTTTTAAAATACCTGGATGTCAAGGAATACTCCCCTTCATTTATAAATATTTCTATAGAAGAAGTATCTATAAAGATATTTAATTTACTTATATCAATATTTTTAATATATCTTTTTTCAAAGTCTCCATCTATATCTTCAGATGAAAAGCTTTTTCTAGTAAAGATAAATTCATTATTTTCATATTTTAATTCCATTAAAGCTTTTCCATCGTCTAACAAAGTTAAGATTAACTTATCTTGTATATCTTTAATTTCCATTTCCATAGGAACATATATTTCAAGTCTTGTATTTTCATACTCATATGTTTTTTCATTTTTTCTCAAATTTTTATAGGCTTCAACAGGATATTGATATAACTTATTATTCTTTAATTTTAATTCTCTTACCATTGTAAGTGAACCTGACCATTTGTCAGTTTCTGTAGGATAATTTGTGTCAGGAAGACCCATCCAAGCGACTAGATATTCTCTGTCAAACGGATGATTTGCTGTTTGTGAAGCATAAAAATCAAATCCTCTGTCCAATTCTATAAAATCAGATTCTGGGATAAATTCTAACTTTTCTAAGTCTATTTTACCGATAATATAACCATTTTGATAGATATTGTTGAAATATTCACCTTTTGTTTCAAGCCCTTGAGGTGAAAATAGTAAGATATCTTTATCATCCATGCTTATCAAATCTGGACACTCCCACATATATCCAAAATCTTCAAAACCTTTTACCTTCAATTTTCCCTTAAATGTAAAATCCTTATCCGGACTGGTTGACTCATATACTAAGATACAACCAATTTTATCTTTTGTTTGAGCTCCAATTATAATATAGTATTTACCTAGCTTTTCATCATAAACTATCTTTGGATCTCTTTGGTGTTCAGTATAATCTGGATGGGTATCAATTAAAATTTCTTTTTCAGAATATTTTTCACCATCATATTTCACAAGCATTTGTTTAGGGTGTCTAGTATATTCTTCATCCCTGTTATTTCCTGTGTAGTAAATAAATAAGTCATCTCCAACTTGTAAGGCAGACCCACTATAGGCTCCGTGATTGTCTTCATAGGCATTTGGATATATTCCCACACCTTTGTTTTCAAAGTGAACTAAATCATCACTCACTGTATGGTACCAGGACTTTGTTCCATGTATGGCATCAAAGGGAAACCATTGGTAAAATAACTGCCATTTCCCCTTGTAATAACTAAAACCATTTGGATCATTTAACAGTCCTGTCAAAGGCTGCATATGAAACTTTTGTCTATATTTACTTTTATTTATTTCCTTATTTAATAAGTTAAGCTCTTCAAAATCTGAAGAGCTAACTTTTCTATATTTAATTTTTTTCATTATTTTTTCTCTAGCATTTTATCATCATATCCAAACATGTAGGTTAGGACGAATGATACTGCAAAACCTATTAGCATCATAATTACATATTTAGCTATGTTATTTAAGTATAGTAAAGTACCTGGTAAAACAGTAACTGACATACCTGTACCTGCTAGTTTGAAGATTGATCCAAAGAAACCAGCAACTGCTCCACCTATCATTCCCATTACAAATGGTTTGATAAATCTTAAGTTTATCCCAAATATAGCTGGTTCTGTAATACCTAAACTAGCTGATAAAGCTGAAGGGTACGCTATTTGTTTTAATTTTGTATCTTTTGTTTTAACACCTACAGCCAAGCAAGCACCAACTTGTCCTACTGTCGCAGCTGTAATTAAAGCGTTGAATACATTTTCTCCAGTATTTGCAAGTAATTGAACTTCTAAGAAGTTAAATATGTGATGTATACCTGTGATTACTAGTACTTGTTGGATAGCTCCGATTATTATTCCTGATAAACCATATGGTAAAGCTAATATAAATTGTACTGCTTGTAATACTAATTCTTCAAGCGAATGGAATACTGGTCCGATAGCAAATAAAGCTAAAATACTTGTTACTAATAAAGTGATGAATGGTGTAGCAAGTAAATCAATTGCATCTGGTATTACTTTTCTTAATTTCTTTTCAATTGTAGCCCCTATAATTGCTGAAATGAAAGCTGGAAGCACTGTACCTTGATAACCAACAACAGGTACAAATCCAAACATTATAATAGGACTAGCATTTCCTGCAGCAACTTCATAAGCATTTGGTAGTGCTGGGTTAACAAGCATAAGTCCTAAAACAATACCGATAACTGGTGATCCACCAAAAACTCTAAATGTTGACCAGGCAACTAAGGCTGGTAAGAATGCGAAAGCAGTATCAGTAAGTATTTGAGTCCAAAGTAGAAAGTTTTGGCTTATATCTTCAGGAACCATTCCAAATATTTTTAATACTTCTGGTTGAGTAAATAATCCTCTAAGTCCCATAAATAAACCTGTTGGAGACTGTGTAAAATTTTGTGTATAGAAACCTCCTGATTAGGGTAAAGAAAAACTAATTAGGAGGAATTTTTATGCCAAGAAAAAGACCAGAAACAAGACTAAATAAAATAACTAAAATGTTACTAGAAGAATATCAACCAGAAACTGCTCAGGATTTACAAAATGCACTTAAAGACCTTTTAGGTGATGCAATAGAACAAATGCTTAAATCTGAACTTGATGAGCATCTAGACTATGAATATGGACAAGCTCCATTATCACTAAACACTAGAAATGGATCAAGTAAAAAGACTGTTAAATCTTCATATG
>NZ_AUHK01000036.1 GCF_000423145.1 Helcococcus sueciensis DSM 17243
TTTTCTGAATAACAAAATATTAGAATTTGAAGCATTGTTAGAGGGTTAACTTTAGGTTTTCTGCCAAAATGTGAGTAGACTTGATGAAGTTTAGATAAATCCATCCTTTCAATGATATTTTTTACAAGCCTTAACTTTACATCATCTTGAACATACACATCTATGTTAAAATTTAACTTTAATTGAATCGTATCGTTAATTAGTGTAGAATTAATGAGTAACGATGTAGGTTTATTAATGTTTTCCATACTTACATTGTACCAAAAAAAGACGAGGACTTTTTAAGTTTCTCGTCTTTTTTGTGATTGGGACTTATGCAACAGCCCCTTTTTTTAATTAAACTATCGTGATTATATTTTAATTTAATTTATTTTTTCTATTATATCTTTTTGATAGTCTTTAGAAACACCCATCAAATCTAGATAAAATTTTTCTAAATATTTTTCAAGTTCTTTATTTTCAAGATATGATTTTACTTTCTCTATAACAAGATTTTCTCTACTTGAATCAAAAATTTCCATATTATTTTCTTTTTTAACTTTAGCTATTTTTGAAGCTGTTTCCATTCTTTCTTCAAAAAGTTTAACTATTTGTTTGTCAATTTCATCAATTTTATTTCTTTCTTCTTGTAACATAATTCCTCTTTATTTTTTTAGATTAATTAATCTATAAATTTTATTCAATTATTTTTTATAATATTAAAATTTATATAATTCGATATCATTCATTAATTTTAATTTTTATTTCTATACGATATTTTGTATTGAACTTTTTAGAACAAATTTATATTTCTTAATGTAAAATATTTAAAATACTATTAACCCAATATTATAAGTCACAAATACTAATACAATTGTTGATATTATTAAAAATATCCCACCATATTTTATACAATCTTTAGAATTTATCCATCCACTTCCTATTGAAATTGCTACATATGGCATAGATGGCGCGGTCATCATTGCTAAAGAAGAAGCAAAACCTATCATTGAAATAAGTGCTGCAAGTTCCACTCCTCCTGGTTTTATAGTCATAAGTACTGTACTTATAAATGATACTGTAACTAAATTTGAAGTAAAATTTGTAAATATTCCTGCTGCTAATGTAAATATCAATACTATAAGCATAGGTGATGCATTTACAATTATAGGAATTATATTCTTTTGAATTATTTCTACAACCCCTATTTCTTGATTTGATATTGTTGTTCCCAAAAGAAGTGTAGAAGATACTAATAATAAACTTGGCCAATGTGCTCCTTTAGAAATAGCATCAGAAATATTTAATAATGGTTTATTTTCTATTTTTAATATAAGTAAAAATATCGTTGCAAGCAATGGAGGAAATGCTAGTCCATTCCCCTTTATAAATTTTGCAAGTGAAGGAAGTATTGAAATAAACATTTCTGGAACTATCCATAATGCCACCATTGTGAAGAAAATAGAAATTATTATTTTTTCTCTTTTTTCCATCTTTTCTTGAATTTCTAATGATTTTAAATTTACATTTTTAATATTTGTAAAATCCATTTTTCTTATAAACAAGAGTAAAAAACCAAATATAATTAATCCACTTGGTATACCTAGTAAAATATATTGAGAATTAGATATTTCAATACCTGTACTTTCCTTAAATATAGACATTGCCGTTACTGAAAATACATGATTTATAGGAGTCATGGCAGTTCCAATAGCAATAGTGGTAAATAAAGCAAAAATTAATCTATTTGCTGATTTATCCCCTTTTTTCCATCCAAATTGTTGAACTAATTCTTCATATAGAGGAAAGAAAAACATGAATATTACTGTAGGAGACATTATACTACTTATAATTAAAACTACTAAAAGTAAGCTTACTATAAATCCATATCCACTTGACTTCGCAAGTTTTGTATTTAGTAAATTAAATGAAACTCTTTTTAAAAAACTTGTTTGGTTTAGTGCATATGTCACAACAAATGTAAATAGTAAAAATACAAATGTCTGATTTCCAAAGGAAGATTGTAAAGCTTGATTAAACCCAATCTTTGGTATAAGACCTATCGCTAAAATAGCAAGTAAGCTTGGCCAATCTGTTGCTACAAATATCCACAATATTATAGATGCAAAAAATATACTTATCACTGAAAATGCTTCAGTAGATATATTCAGTAAATTCAATGTAAATAATTGATTTGTCCATGAAATTATATATATTAAAAGTCCTATAATTGTAAAAATAAGTTTTAAATTTTTACTTTTCTGATTCATTTTGTCCTATATACCTTCTAATTAAATCATTTGGTTTAACAGCTTGTTCTACTTTCATCTTATATATAAACATAGCTTGATTACCTTCTTCTACTGGTTCTTCATCTTCATTCCACAATTGTTTTAATTCTTGTCTGAAATGCTTCATACCTGGACCATATATTTCTAATTCATCACCTACTTTAAAATAGTTTCTTTGTCTGATTGTAGCAATTTGTGTATCTTCTTCATATGAGATTACTTCACCAACAAAATCCCATTCTGGATTTCTTCTTCTCTTACCAAATAATTGTTCATTTTCAGTTGGAACATCATAATAAAATCCTGAACATAATTCTCTTTGAGAAATTTTCCATAATTCATCAATCCATTCTTGTTTTAGAACATAATTATCTGGATCCTCGCAATAACTATCAACAGCTTGACGATAAACGCTTGATACAGTTGAAACATAGTGAATGGATTTCATTCTTCCTTCTATCTTTAGACTTTCTACTCCCGCTTCACATAAATCAGGAATATGATGAATCATGCTCATATCAACCGAGCTCATTGAAAATGGTTCAACTTCCGGATCATTTTCACCTGTTGTAATATTGTTTTTTTCTTTATTTTCATCCATATCAAACAAACCATATTTCCATCTACAAGATTGGGTACATCCACCTCTATTAGCATCTCTGCTTGCCATATGATTTGACAATACACATCTTCCTGAATAGGCAATACACATCGCTCCATGTATAAATGCTTCAATTTCAACATTTACATGTTTTTTCATTTCTCTTATTTCTTGCATTGATACTTCTCTTGCAAGAACTACTCTTTCTAGTCCTTCTGATTCCCAAAAATTCAATGTTTCATAATTTGCAGCAGATGCTTGTGTTGATAAATGAACTGGAAGCCCTGGAGCTTCTTCAAGGCAAATAGATATAAGTGCAATATCCGAAACTATAACTGCATCAACGCCAATATCTCTAAGCTTTCTGAAGAATTCCCCTGAACCTTTTTCATCGCCTTCATGAGTTACCATATTTGCTGCTACATAAACCTTTGCATCTCTATCATGTGCATACTTTACACCTTCTTCAATTTCATCATATCCGAAATTCCCTGCTCTTGAACGTAATCCATAAGCTTCTCCACCTATAAATACGGCATCTGCACCATAATTTATTGCAATCTTTAATTTTTCTAATGTACCAGCTGGTGCTAATACTTCTGGTTTTTTTAATATTCTTTTTGTAGTCATAATTACCTACCTTATCGCACTAGGATCTACATTGTAAAATCCTGTATCCATCCCCCTATTTTTAGGATGGAATTTCTTAACAGCTTCGTTTAATTCATTTGCTTTATCTTCATTCCAATTATTATCAAGTATTTCATTTTTAGCATTTATAAATAATTTTACTATTTCTACAAAATTATCTCCTGAAGTGAAAATACCGTCAAATTTCCATGTTGAAATATCCATTTCTATTAATTCTGAAAGATGTAATGACATGTTTATATCATTATTTGCAAATGTGTGTGTTCCATTTATATCCTGATAAATAGAATAATGTGTACTATCATCATTAGGATCTGATATAAAGAAACCTCTTTCTTTTCCATATTTATCATATCTTTTAATATAGTTGAAATAGTTTTGTAAAAGCGGTCTTCTTGATTGTTGTATACATGTAGCTCCATATACTAATATTTCTATTGGAAGTTTTGAATTTTTGGATATTTCCATTATCTCTTCCTTAGGTAATTCACGAGCTACTACTGCTTCTATAGCTCCTCTATCCTTCCAAAAATTAATCTGTCTACTATTAGTTGTCATTACTTGAGCGTCATATCTAAATGGTATTAATAAATCATTTTTTCTCATTATATGTATTGCACCAGGGTCTCCAACTGTTATAGAATCAACTTCTATACTTTTTAGAAACTTAAGATATTCTGGTAATTTTTCAATATCCTCATTATGTAATATTGCATTGACCGCTACAGAAACAGTTTTTCCATATTCATGTGCCAACTTAGTTAGTTTTTCTTGATCTTCTCTATCAAATGAACTGGGTAGTCTAAGTCCAAACTCATCTTGCCCGAAATAAAGTTCATCAACTCCAGCTTCAAGCAGTTTTTTAGCCTGTTCAATAGACTCTACCGTTGTAATTATTTTTATCATATTTACCTCTTATGTACTTTTTAAATTTATAAATAAATTCATCTTATTATTTTACCATTTTTAGAGCAGAAATTAAAATTTTAACCATTTTTTATAGAATGCTAATAATATTTATTATAAAATATTAAAAACTCTTGAAAATTTTTTAATAAATTTTCAAGAGTTCGATTATTTCTATTGTCTATCTTTGCCTTCAATATCCACTCTATATCCAGCTTCAAATTCTGCATAGACTTCTTTTATTTCTTCTAAATTAAAATCGGTATTTTTAACTATATCTGAAAAATCATGTTGATATTTAATATTAGCATGAGAGGTTAATGGATTATATTCCATAGTTCCTAAATCAATTTTTTGTCCATCTTTCTTAACTATGTAAAGAGGGATTTTAAAATCATCTATTTCTTTCTCACTATCATTTCTTAATTTACCTTCTACAATAAAAGTATTTTCTTCCGTTTGCTTTACAGATTCTATTGTAAAATAAACATCTTTATTTTTAATATGTTCTGCAGTACCATCTTTTTTACTGCATGAGATAAATATTAGTGCAGATATTAGTAATAGTGCCATTACTTTAATATTTTTCATATTATATACCTCCTAACAGATATTGTCGTAGTAAAATTTATATTGTATTTTAATTTCAATCCTTCATTTAAATATACTTTTCAATATCAAAATATTTGTTCCTATATAAGCGAGTATGTAAAAAACAAATATATATATATTATCAAAAATTTCATATCTTATTATTGAAATAGGGCTAGCTTGAGGCAGTATAAAATACCCTAACATCATAAGAATATTTATAAATATAATTATTATAAATGAATTAATAATAGAATTTTTAGATGATATATAATAACTAATATTTACAATTGTAAATATTAATAAAAAATATGAAAATAATGTCAATCCTAAAAATGCCTTATAATTCATTGTAGACGATATTGGAAATATATTGTTTATAGATATATCCGCTATTTTGTAATAAAATCCTTTATATAATTTAGCTATATGTGTTCCTATAATTATTGAAAATATAATTATTGAAACTAAATATAATACTCCTAGTCTTATCGCATTTCTACTGTTTATTCTGCGCATAGTGCCATATAATTTTTCTATTTTAGAATTATAATTTGATGAAATATAAAACGAAGTTAAAAGTCCTATTAAACCAATCCCTATAAAAGTATCTCTGTAAAAATTATAATTTTTTTTGACTGAATGTAAAAAATCTGTCGGCTCGGTATCAATATAGAAGCTTGCACCATTTGATCTTGCTAACTCAATCTCATTATGAATTGCAACAAGATTTTGATAATTACTAGATATTGGTGAAATCTCCATTAGTTCTTTTTCTTCTTCATCACTTCTATTTTCCAATTGTAAAAGTTCTAGTACCCTATTATAGTATTTTTCTGCCTCTTTAGTATCTTCTTCTATTTTAGAAATAAGTTTGTCATCTATATTTCCATAATATTCCCTTTTTGTAATACTTAAACTTTCGTAATTATAAGGTCTTACATAATTAAAATCTTTGTAACCCATATATGATAAGAATATAAGTAATAATAAAATTATTATACCTTTTGATCCAAGTAATATATTGTACGCTTCGTTAATGACAATATTATTTGTATTAATTCCCTTGAATATTCCACCAAATTTATTTTTTACTATCTTTCCGCTTCCATACAAAATACATGAAAGGACTAAAAACACTATAAGTAAAACTATATTTATTACAATTGCTATAAATTCAAACTGACCATTAAAAATAAAATTTATTGGTATTATTCTGCTAAAAGGTCTTTCAAAAAAACTAAATATATTAAAAAGTTTAAAAATTTCTTTTGAAGATCCCAATGTTATATTGTTATACAAATTAAATTCAAGCAATATAAATGCAAATAGTCCCATAAGAGCAAATCCTACTTTTTTCAGCAAAAATAATAGGAAACTAAATAATAATATTAAAAATATAGTTGTTAAATAAATTAACCCAATATTTAATATCATATATTCTAATAATGTGAATTTTAATGGTGCAAGATAAAATCCGTTAATATTTTGAATGAAAATATTTATCTTAGTTCCACTAATAATAAGGAAACTATAATCTATAAGACCCCAAATTAATACAATAATAAATGATAAAATCAAAAAAGCAATAAACTTATAAATATATAGTTTCTTTAAACTCAAACTATATGTTTTATACAATGAAATCAATGAGTTTTCTATATCTTGATAAAACATATAATAAAAAATAAATATCAAAAGACATACAAATAAAAATCCAGAATATTTTATGTTGTTGATATAATTATAAAAATATTCTGTATGAGTGAATTTAAGATCCATTCCTAATATATTCACCAAACTATCTTTCTCTATATTCAATAGTTTTTTTTCATTCATATCTATCATAGGAAGATTAAGCTTCTTATCAATGTCTTCTATAGATTTTTTTATATACTCGTCTCTATGTTTTAATGTATCTATTTCCTTGATAACTGAAAGAGGATATTTTAATAACCATTCATCATCCTTTATTTCTTTTATACTTATCGGTTCAACACCGTCTAAACTATTCTTGCTTGTAGTTACATCTGGCTCGAACATAACCCATGTATTCATAACTGACACAATAAGCAAAAAGAAAAAAACAAAAAAGATAATAGACTTATATTTAATTATTTTTCTTAATTCTCTGTATATCATATATCATCCCAGCCATTCTAAATAAACATCATCCATATTTGGACTAACTCTATTCTCATAGTCTTTTTTAGAAATAAATCTAGTTTTATATCCTTGAGGAACTCTCATGATATTAACTAACTTAAAACTATCATCATTCTTTTTCAGTTCTTCAATATTCTCGAAGCTTTCGTATACCTTAATATTGGCAAGAAGATTATCTTGTTTATCTCTATTTACAACTACTCCCTTTTTCAAAAATATAATTTCATTAGCTATAAGTTCTATATCACTTATAACATGAGTAGCTATAATTACTATTTTTCTTTTAGATATTTTAGCTAGTATGTCTCTTAAATTTTTTCTCTGAACAGGATCTAGTCCTGCTGTAGGTTCATCTAAAAGTAAAATTTTAGGATCATTTAAAAGTGATTGAGCTATTAAAATTCTTTGCTTCATACCTCCAGATATTTGTGATAAAGATTTTTTTCTATGATCATAAAGATCTAAATCTTTTAATAACTCTTCTATTAATTTTTTATTGTCGACTCCCTTTAATCCTGAAACATAATTAAGAAAATGTTCAAGACTTATAGGTAAATCCAAATTTTGTTGTTGAGGAACATATCCAAGACTATCCTTATATGTTTTCAAATTCTTTTTGATGTTTTTCCCATCAAATAACACCTGACCATCATAATCAATTATTCCAGATATTATATTTAAGAGTGTAGTCTTACCAGCTCCATTGTGTCCTAAAAGTCCGTATATTCCTTCTTCAAAAGTCATATTAAATTTATCTAGAGCTATATTTTCACCATATACTTTATTGACACCGATAAGTTCTAATCTTTCACTCATATCATTCAACCTCTATAGGATTTATTTTCTTACTATTAAAATCAATATGGTAATATCTATTTATCGCTTTATTGCTATTTAGTATAGCTTGGCCATCCTTAACAGATATTATGTGGAATATATCAGAATAACTACTTCCATCAACTTCACTAATTAAATTTCCTTTAATGTCATACTCATAATAAGTATTTGATGTCTTTGTATCTAAAGCATAGAATTTATCATTATCAAAATTTGAGATTATATTATCATTTAATGTAAATATTTCCTGTCTATTTTCTATATTATACACTTTTGCAACATCGTTAGTTTCTTTACCATCATTCGCATTTTCTAATTTAGATGATACAAAGGTTGCTATATATCCCTCTCCTACAGCAGTTAAAGTTCCTGTATTTGGAGCAAACAAGCTATCTTCTCCTGTTTTTATATCAAAAACCCATAGCTCATAATCATCTTTTTCATTTAATTTGCTATAAAAAACTAATGATTTATATATAGCTTCAATCTCTTTATCTTCAAGTTTTAAATCATGTTTCTTTAAATTCTTATCATATGCGACATATTCCATTTTTTCATCTATTAAAGATCCAATTATAAAATAATCTTCCGCAATATAAAAAGCGTTTGGCTCTTTCTCTAGCAATATATGATCTATTCTATCTTTACCTAAAAGATTTACAGATGATAAATAATATTTTTTATCACCTTTTTTATTTTCAAAATTAGATATATAATAGAATCTATTTCCCATAATATATATATCATCTAATACTTTTTTTGAAATGTAATTTTGAAAATCTGAAGAAAATTTTAAACTTTCTCCATCAGAAGCCTCAAATCTAACAGATTTATCATCAATAATATATGTTGTAAAAAGAAGTTGACTTACCCCATCTTTATAAAAAAACACATTACTGTCTTGAATAATATATGCACCATCTTCAGTATAAATAGACTGATAAGAGTCATTTAAATTAAACTTTCCATATTCTACACTACCATCAATCTTTGAACTACTACACGCTGTTAGAAAAAGCATAACGCTTAAAAATAATAGATATACTGCATTATTTCGCTTCATATATCCTCCTCGTATAATATAGTTGTAGTAATAAATACTACATTTTATTCTAAATCCCACTTTCTTATGGGATAATGATTGTATAGATAGAGGTCGTAGCTTTCCTCCTTGAAGCTTGTCTTCCTAATTAAGGGTTACGCCTCTACTTTACGTCCTTATTAGTATGAGCTGGATAGCACATTTCGTTGCTGTATATCTAACGAGGTTTGATTGTCGTAAAGTTCTTGAGGGTCCTTTCTCTATCTAAATTTATATTAAAGCTAGGTGATTTTATGTTTTACATTGGTGTTGATATTGCAAAGAATAACCACGAAGCCTCAATAATTGATTCT
>NZ_AUHK01000037.1 GCF_000423145.1 Helcococcus sueciensis DSM 17243
AGAAAAGGGGTTAAGTTAACAGGTAAATTATCTGCAAGTAATCCAAACTGGGTAGAAATCCAATACAAAGTCCAAAGAGCATATGTTTACAAAGAATTTGTAAAATAGAATGAAAAAAGAAGGAATACCTGCAGAAAATCAAACAAGTAAAGAACATACACCTCAAAGTCCAACAATAAAACCAAGAAAGGGACTAAAGATAGGTGATGCTGGTATAGCAATTATGTCAGCAATGTTGTTAGTATCAATTGATGCTTATGTATTATCTTCAAAGAAGAAAAACCAATAATATGTTTTACGAAGAAAGCTTTATGCTTTCTTCGTAAAAAACAAAAAAATCTATTCATATAAAAATGAAGGAGAATTAATGAAAAATAAAATACTTGCATTTTTATTGTTAGTATCATTAGTTTTGCAACCAATAGGAAGTGTATTTGCAGTAGAAAATAATGATATGACAAATAAAGAGTATAATATTTATCCTAAACCACAAAGTTTAGAATATTCAGAAGGACAGACTGAAATCAAGGAAAAAGTAAACTTGATTTATTCAAATAAGGTAGAAAAGGAAACTTTAGATAAGTTAAGACTAGTATTTAAGGGGAAAACTATTCTAGAAAATGAAGACCTTAAAGATGAGTATACAAATATTATCTTAAGCTTAAATGATGAAGATTCTATAGTAAGTGAAGTAATAAATAAAAAAGGAGTAAAATATCCTAACGAAGGATTTAACCACTATATTTTAATTATAGATAATGGGAATATATATCTAAACGCTAGACAAGCAAATGACTTATTCTATGCAGTTACTTCATTAAAACACATTGTTAACCAAAGTCAAACTAGTTTAAGAAACTTGGTCTTAAATGATTATGCTGACGTAGAATATAGGGGATTTATTGAAGGTTATTATGGTATACCATGGAGTCATGAAAATAAAAAATCTTTAATGGAATTTGGTGGAGATTTTAAATCCAATACCTATATATTTGCTCCTAAGGATGATCCATATCATTCAAGCAAATGGGGAGAATTATATCCACAAGAAGAATTGACTAAGGTGAAAGAATTAATAGATGTAGGTAGGAAATCAAATAATAAATTTGTGTGGACAATACATCCATTTATGTCAAACCAAAGATTTAATTTTAATAACTATGAATCAGATTTCAAAGTATTAACAAATAAATTTGAGCAACTATATGATGCTGGTGTACGTCAATTTGGTATTCTAGCAGACGACGTAGGAACATTAGATAGAAATGTTCTATTGAGACTATTAAATGATATTAGTAAGTGGGCAAAGGATAAGGGAGATGTAATAGACGTCCTATTTTGTCCAGCGGGATACAACCATGCATGGCAAGGTAACTATTCAGAATTAAAAATCTTAAACAAGGCACCAGACAATATAAAAATATTCTGGACAGGAAATAAAGTTGTAAGTCCAGTAAGTCAAGATGCTGTAAACAACTTTATAAAAGGATCAACTACAGATGGAAACCCTGGTAGAAATCCATACTTCTGGTTAAACTGGCCAGTAAATGACTACCACCAACAAAGATTGATGATGGGACCTGGTTATATATTGGAAAAAGGAACTAAAAATTTAGCCGGTTTAGTTTCAAACCCAATGCAACAAGGTCAAGCAAGTAAGGTAGCTATATTTGCTGTTGCAGACTATGCATGGAATACAGATGACTTTGATGCTGATAAGTCATGGAATGATTCATTTGAATATGTTGAACCAAATGCAGCAAAAGACTTGAGAAATATATCTGAACACTTACAAGATATAAGTCCAAGTGGTCATGGCTTAGTATTACCAGAATCACAAAATATAGAAGCTTTACTTAATGAATACAAAGATGCACTTAAATCAAATAATAAAGAAGCTTTAAATAAAGCAACTGAAAGATTAACAAAAGAATTTGATGGAATTTTAAGCTCTATAGATTCATTCAGAAAAAATAGTAAAAATGAAATTCTTTTAGAAGAGATGAAACCATGGCTAGATTCTTTTGAAGAATTATTAGAAGCTGGAAAACTATTTATGGAAGCTGTAGCTTCAGAAGATATGTCTGAAAAATGGAGTAAATTTGCTGAAGGAAACAAGTATTTAGAAAAATCTAAAACTCACAAGGCACCTCATATCAATAATCAAGCTATTTATGTTGATCCAGCATCAAAATTAATTAGCCCATTAATTAATAAAGATATTAAAGAAAAATTAAATGAAGAGCTATATAATCAAGATCAAAATGATAATCAAGGAAATTTAACACTAAAAGGTTTTTATGCGAGTGATATGCTAAGAACATGGAATCCAGGTAATGGTGATATGTCTAAGATGGTAGATGGCGATGTGTCTACAGCTATAACTGTATATAGTAAAAATGGTGACTTTTTAGATGTTGATTCTTATGTTGGAGTAGAATTAAATAAAGTTGCAAATATAAACAATATAACTATAAAACAAGGTAGAAATGGTGCTGCAGGAGATACTTTTGGTAAATCTGTTGTAGAGTACTCAATTGATGGTGTAAATTACACACCTATCCAAGAAGTTCAAAAAGGAAAAGATGTTGATATCCATCTTGAACAAAGTATCCAATCTAAATATATAAGATTTAGAAACTTAGAAAAAGTAAATGTGTGGGCAAGTATTAGAGAATTTAATGTATCAAGTACTGGAAGTGCAGATACCTTTACTAATGTAGATGAATTGAAAAATAAGCAAGCTATAGTAAATGGAGATGAATTTATCCTTGATAAGGTAAACAAGACCTTAAAACCAGGACAATATATCGGTATTGAACTAAGTGAAATTAAGGAAATTGAAAAAGTAGAAAATAATTCTAAGTTAAAATTAGAATATTCTAAAAATAATGTTGTTTACCATGACAACTTAGATGCAGATAAAAGTGCTAGATATGTACGTTTGATTAATGATAGTCAAGAAGATATTACTTTAAATGAAGTATTAAAGGTTAAAACTTCTGACTACAGTCCAATTAGACTCATAGCAACTAATTATAGTGATAAAGAAAACGAACTAGCAGCCTTTGACCAAAATCTAAATACTAAAGCATGGTTCAAAAATTCACAACATGCAGGCAAGTATGCTACTTATGACTTAGGTAGGACTATATCTTTAGAAAAGATTAGAATGATTGTTGATGACAGTGAACATGATTTTATTAGATATGGAAAGATTAGTGTAAGTGATGACAATAAGACATGGAAAGATGTTTTAACAATTGATGCAGGTGAAAATGTAGAAGATAATGCATCAGCATTCCCAAGTAAAGATGTTTCATTTAACTATAAAGAATCTCAATTTGAAGCGAAAGCAGTTCGTTATATCAAATTTGAAATAACTAAAAATAAACCAGGTAATGATAAGTGGGTAAGATTTAATGAAATCCTATTAAATGATGGACAATATTTAGCGAAATCTAAAAAACCTGGCATTCAAGTTACAACGACAGAAAGTCAAAAGAATAATAAATTAGCATTAACTGATAGGAATATTATGACATCATACAAGGCTAGTGAAGCAGGTGAATTGGTTTACTACATTAATAAACCAACAGATTTCAAATCAATCCATATACTAACTTCAGGTTCTGAAAAAATGAACCTATCCATTATGGATGAAAATGAAAACTGGGTAGACCTAGGTGAATTAACTGATACATTCAAAAAGATAGATGCAAGCAAATATGACCATGTTTTAGCTGTAAAATTAAAATGGGATGAAGCTTCTAGAAATATACATGAAATTATTTTAAGTCAAGAAGTAATTGAAGAAACAAAAGATGAAAATCCTCTATATGATGATGTTTTACCAAATAGCAACCAATATAAATATCAAAAAGATGAATTAGCTGCTTTTGTTCACTTTGGACCTAATACCTTTAATGAAGTTGAATGGGGTGAACATTATGGTACAAAACATCCTAAAGAAATATTTACTTTAGATAAAGATTTCGATGCCGAAAAACTAGTAAAAACTATTCATGATGCTGGATTTAAGAAGATCATTATAACAGCAAAACATCATGATGGCTTTGCTATTTGGCCAAGTGAATATACCGATTATGATATAGCTTCAACCGACTATAAGGATGGTAAGGGAGATATCTTAAAAGAAATATCACAAGAAGCAAGTAAATATGATATAGATATGGGTCTTTACTTATCACCATGGGATATCCATGAAAAGTCATATGGATACTATGATGAAAATGGTAACCCTACAAGTAAAGAAAAAGACGTGCTTGACTACAATGACTTTTATAATAATCAGTTAGAAGAAATTCTAGGAAACAAAGATTATGGTAATAAGGGTAGATTTGTAGAAGTTTGGATGGATGGTGCCAAAGGCTCTGGAGCTAATGCTCAAGATTACGACTTTGAGAGATATTTCGATACAATCCAAAGATTGCAAGGTAAAGAAGCCGGACATGACTCAGACGTAATGCTCTTTGGAGCTGAAGCTTACACAACTGTAAGATGGATAGGAAATGAAAATGGATATGCTCATAAAAATACATGGTCAAAATCTATAGTAAATTATGAAAAAAATACCATTGATAGTAACAAGGATGGTGCTTATTATAAAGGACATGAAAATGGTAACCAATGGACAGTTCCAGAATCAGATGCAAGAATAACGTCTGGATGGTTCTGGGGAACAAAGAAAAATACACCAAAAACCATTGAAGAACTAGCAACAATGTACTTTAATTCAGTAGGACACAATTCGCCATTACTATTAAATATACCACCAAATAATCAAGGATCTCTTGATGATTCCATAAGAGAAAGAACACTTGAATTTGGTCAAAATATCAGAGATACCTTTAAAAATAATTTATTGTTACAAGAAGGTGTAAGCATAACAGCTTCAGATACTAGAGAAAATACATCAACTCAAAACTTATTAGATAAGAATGATGAAACTATTTGGGCAACAAATGATGATACACATTCAGCAACTCTCACAATCAAATTACCAGAAGAAACTAGATTCGATGTTATTTCAATTGAAGAAGCTATTTTATACGGTCAAAAAATTAATAACTATAAAGTAGAATACAAAAATGGTGATGGAGATTGGAAGCTTATAGACGAAGGAATAACAATTGGGGCTAAGAGATTAATCAGAACAGAAGTAATCAAAGCTACTGATTTAAGAATAAGTGTTTCAACTCAAAGTGGAAAAGTGCCTATCCTATCTGAAATAGGTATATATAAGGCTTCTAAAGGTTTTGAATTACCTTCTGTCTTACCAAATGGTATGGACTATATAGATGTAAGAGATATCTATAAAGAAGGTGAAAATGATAAAGGATTTACATTTAAAGGTCTATGGCATGATGAAACAGGAATCCAATATCAAAATGGAACTAATACATGGGCAAATATTGGTGCTACATTTGAAGTCAAATTTAAGGGATCAAAAGTTTATCTAGTAGGTACAAAGGATCCAAACCATGGAATAATGGAAGTTCAAATTGATGATGGAGAAATCATAACTATAGATACTCAAGGAAATCCAAGAACTACAAATACTATCATTTTTGAATCAGATGATTTAGAAGATAAAGAACATATATTGAAAGTAAGAGTTAAATCTAAAGCTATAGGTGTTGAAGGAGCCATGGTAATTAATAATGAAGAATTAGGTATGGCAACTATAGAAAAAGATTCTTACACTATGGATGAAGATTCTGAAATTGATGTAAAAATAAAAAGAGTAGGTGGTTCTAAAGGGGAACTAAAAGTTAGATTAGAACCAAACCCAGGAACTGCTATCCAAGATGATTTCGACACAGAAGCCATTACAGATGTAGTTTTTGATGATGGACAAACAGAAGCTATAGCAAAAGTAAGGACAAGAAGAAATACCAAGATTACAGGTGACCAATGGTTTACTATCAATCTAAAACCTATTACAGAAAATGCTATTGTTGGATTTATTGAAACAGCAAAAGTAACAATAAAAGACATGGATCCTGTAGAAGAAGTTAATAAAGAAAAACTAAAAGATTATGTAGATCTAGTTGATGATTTATTACCAAGTTTAGAAGATTTAATTACAAATGAATCTCTTGAAAATATTAACAATAAGCTTAGAGAAGCTAAGGATATATTAGCAAAACCTGATGCTAAACAAGAAGAAGTTGATAAAATTCATGAAGAGTTAAGAGATGCATTTGAAAATCCAGAATTCAAGGGTGAAGAGCCAGAAGTTGTTAACAAAGACGAATTAAAACTTACATTAGATTTAATGAAAGAGTTGTTACCAGAAGTTAAAGATTTATTAACAAAAGATAGCGTAAAAGCTTTAGAAAATCAATTTGAAGCTTCTCAAAAAGTTCTTGACAATGACAAAGCTACTCAAACTGAAGTAAATGAAAGTCTTAAAGCTTTAAATGAAGCTTATAAAGCTCTAAAAGCAAAAGAAACTCCAGAAACTCCTGAATTGAATAAAGAAAAACTAGAAAACTTAATTGGAAGTATAGAATCTAAATTAGATGAAATTCAAGAAAAAGTAAAACCAGAATCAATTAAAAATCTAAAAGAAAAATTAGCGGAAGCTAATGCAGTTTTAGAAAAGGAAAAATTAACTCAAGAAGAAGTTGATGAACAAGTAATGAAATTAATAGATGCATTTACAAATCTTGAATTCAAAGATGTGGAAACTGAAGTTGAGGTTGTAGATACAACATCTCTAGAAAAATTAATAAGAACTGGTGAGTTAAAACTAAGAGAAAATCTAACAAAAGAATCAGCAGAAAAATTAGATGAAGCAATTAGACAAGCTAGCCAATTATTAAATAAAGAAGGATTATCTAATGAAGAGTTAACTGAAGAGATTATGAAACTTCTAGATGCAATACTATCAGTAGAGCATGAAAAAGAAGAACAACCAGAGGATCCAAAAGATCCAGAAGATCCAAAAGACCCTGAAGATCCAAAAGATCCAGAAAATCCAAAAGATCCGGAAGATCCAAAAGATCCAGAAGAACCAAAACTTCATGAAGCAAAAGGATATATAACTGGAACAACAAATGTTAGAGTTAGTCCAAATGGTCCAGTAATAGGAACACTTGCACGTGGAGCTGTTGTAGAAGGTGAATACGAAGAAGGATCAGATTGGGTTAAATTCGATTACTATGGACAAGAAGCGTATGTATACAAACCACTTCTATCAAATACAATAGAAGTAAAAGGATTCGCAAGTGGAGATTCAAATATAAGAAAATCTCCAAATGGCGAAGTAATTGGTTTAGCAAAACGTGAAGAAATAGTAGAAGGTGTTGTATCAATAGATAATCCAAATTGGATTAAGACAGATAAAGGATTTATCTATAGA
>NZ_AUHK01000038.1 GCF_000423145.1 Helcococcus sueciensis DSM 17243
GATCAGGGCATAATTCTGCCTCAATTATATTTATATTTTTTCTTGTCAGCAAATCTCTAAGTATTTTTCCAATATCTTCTTTAATTCTTCCATATATTATTTGTCTTCTATATTTTGGTGCAAATACTATATGATACTTACAATTCCAGCTTGTATGTGATAAACTGTTTTTATCCATATGGATTATCTCCTCTCGTATTTAATTGTGCAGTTTGTCAGACTACATCAATTTTATCACGAGAGGTTTTTTTCTTGAAGCTAAAGCTCTTGATTCCCCCGGCATAGCCGGGGGTTTTTATTGTGGTAAACCCACAATAAAAAATCTGACGGAATATAACTTCCATCAGATTTACATAATTTTATTTTTAAGCATTTTTAGCTGTTTCAACTAATTGTGAAAATGCTTGTGGGTCATTGATTGCGATTTCAGATAACATTTTTCTATTGATATCAATATTTGCTTTCTTTAATCCACCCATGAATTTTGAATAGCTTAAACCATTTGCTCTTGAAGCTGCATTGATTCTAGCAATCCATAATTGTCTAAATTCTCTTTTTCTACGTTTTCTTCCGATATATGAATATTGAAGTGATTTCATTACAGCTTGTTTTGCTGTTCTAAATAAAGTAGATTTTCCACCTCTATATCCTTTAGCCATTTTTAAATATTTTTTATGTGTTTTCTTTGAATTAACTGCACGTTTTACTCTTGCCATCTAATCGCCTCCTAAGGAATCATATTTCCTATTCTCTTCATATCAGCTTTACTTACTACTGTTGATTTTCTTAAAGTTCTAATTCTCTTTGGTGATTTTTTACCAGTGATATGGCTCTTATATGCCTTAAATCTTCTTAATTTACCTGAACCAGTTCTTTTAAATCTTTTAGCTGATCCTCTATGTGTTTTCATTTTACCCATAATTTCCTCCTACTCTGATTTAGGTTCTAAAAGCATTTGAATGCTTCGACCTTCAAATTTTGGTTTTGAAGCTATTTGTGACACATCTTTAACTAAGTCAAAGAAATCTTCTAAAACTTTTCTACCTAGGTCTTTATGTGCCATCTCTCTTCCTCTAAATCTAATACTTACTTTTACTTTATCATCTTTGCCAAGAATTCTAATAGCATTACGAGCTTTAATTTCTAAATCATGCTTTTGAATTGAAGGTGATAATCTAATTTCTTGTACATTTACTGTTTTAGCTTTTTTTCTTGCTTCTTTTTGTTTCTTAACTTGATCATATTTGTACTTTCTATAATCCATAATTCTAACCACAGGTGGTTCTGCATTTGGTGATAGAAGTACTAAATCTAAACCTTCTTCTATAGCTTTATTATAAGCATCTTGAGATGTAAATATACCTAATTGTTCACCATCACTTCCTATAAGTCTTACTTTTGGAAAACGGATTTGCTCGTTTATTTGAAGTTCTTTTATAACATACCTCCTAAAGTATAAGTTAAATAAAAAATAGTAGCATAAATACCTACGCTACTATCTCAAAAATCTTGATTAAGTTAGACCTAAATGTACTATTACATTAGGTGAGAGTAGGTACCTCTGCTTGAATACTAGTAAATTATACATTATTTATCTTGTATTGTCAAATATACTCTAATATATTTATTAATTAATATTTTATAAATATTTAATTTCTTTCCTCTACATCTGTAAGCATTTGATTGAAAAATTCATCTAAATCAATATCAATAGATTTTGATTCACTATATTTTCTCACAGAAACTGTGTTATTAGCAAGCTCATTATCACCTATTACTAATTGATAAGGAATTTTAGATGTTTGTGAATCACGAATTTTCTTACCCATTGACTCATTTCTATCATCAATTTCTACTCTTAGACCTGCATCAAAGAATTTTTGCTTAATTTCCTTAACTTTATCTCCATGATGTTCTAAGCTTACCGGTATAAAAGTAGCTTGAACTGGCGCTAACCAAAGTGGGAAATTACCTGCATAATGTTCTATTAAGATTCCTAAGAATCTTTCAAGCGAACCATATATAGCTCTATGAATCATTACAGGCTGTTTCTTTTCATTAAATTCATCAATATAATGCATATCAAATCTTTGTGGCATCTGGAAGTCTAATTGAATTGTACCACATTGCCATGGTCTTCTAAGTGAATCAAGTAATTGAATATCTATTTTTGGACCATAAAATGCTCCATCAGCTTCATTTATTGTATAATCAATACCTAATTCTTCAACTACTTCAATTAAGTTCTTTTCTGCTCTATCCCATAGTTCTGGTGATCCCATAAAATCTTCTGGTCTTGTAGAAATAAATACCTTATATTCAAATCCAAATTTAGAATATATTTCTTGAGCAAGATTCATAATTCCCTTAATTTCATCTTTTACTTGAGATTCTAAACAAAATATATGTGCATCATCTTGTGTAAAGGCTCTTACTCTAAATAATCCGTGTAAAGCACCTGATAATTCATGTCTGTGAACAAGACCAAGTTCTGAAAGTCTAATTGGTAAATCTCTATATGAATGTGGTTCTGATTTATAGACTAAAATTGATCCAGGACAATTCATTGGTTTTACCGCATAATCTTCATCATCAATTTTTGTGAAATACATATTCTCTTGATAATGATCCCAGTGACCTGAAGTATGCCATAAAGCTTCATTTAATATCATTGGTGTTGAAATTTCACCATAACCAGCAATTCTAATTTTTTCTAAAAGGAATTTTTCTAGATTTCTTTTAACAATCATTCCATTTGGAAGATAGAATGGGAATCCTGGACCTTCATCAGCAAGCATAAATAATTTCATTTGCTTACCTAGCATACGGTGGTCTCTCTTCTTAGCTTCTTCGAGCATATTTAAGTAATCATCTAATTCTGATTGTTTCTTAAATGAGATTCCATAAAGTCTTTGTAACATTTGTCTGTTACTATCGCCTCTCCAATATGCTCCAGCAGTTGAAAGTATCTTAACAGCTTTGATTTCTTTTGTATTGGTAATATGAGGACCTTTACATAAATCTATAAAATCGCCTAATTTATAAAGGGATAAGGATTCATTTTCAGGTAAATCATTTATTAATTCTACCTTATAAATATCTCCTCTATCTTCAAAATATTTAAGAGCATCTTCTCTTGTAATATCTTCTCTCTCTAAATCATGCTTTTGTCTAGCTATCTCGAGCATTTCTTTTTCAATTTCTTCAAAATCTTCTGGTACAAAATGGTGTTCACTCTCTATATCATAATAAAATCCTTGCTCAATAGCAGGACCTATAGCGAATTTAGTACCTGGGTATAGCTTTTGAATAGCTGCTGCCATTAAATGAGCAGAAGTGTGCCAAAACAGTTGTTTAGCTCTATCATCATCGTATTTAAAGAAATCTACACTACTATCTTCATTCAATACTTCTTGCAACCCCATTAATTTATGTCCATTTACCTGTGCACCTTCTACTGATCTTGCAAATCCTTCAGAAATAGACTTTGCAATATCTAATAAGGATGTTCCTTTTTCAAATTCTACTTGTCTATTATCTGGAAATGTTATTTTCATCTTTCCTCCAAAAAGTTAATCAAACTTTTTCTTTCTATTGTTTCTTGATTACCACTAATAAAATCTTTTACACTTACTTCTTGATTTTCTTTTTCATTTCCACCAACAATTATAGCTAAATCCGCTCCTATATTGTCAGCATATGAAAATTTCTTTTTAACCTTGCCTTTTTCTAGATATATCTGAGAAATAATTTTATGCTTTCTCAAATCATTTACTATATCTATACCATAGTCTATAACATCTTCACCCATTGGAATTACAATTATAGACTTTTCATTTTCTTCCTCTAAATTTAATAAATTAGCTTCGTTTAATTGATAATATAATCTAGTTAAACCTATTGAAAGACCTACTCCAGGAAATTTTTGTTTAGTAAAATTATTTGCTAAATCATCATATCTTCCACCACTACATACGGATCCGATACTTTCATAACCTTTTAAAAAAGTTTCATAAACTGTACCTGTATAATAATCTAATCCTCGAGTAATAGTTAAATCTATTTTTATATTTTCATTCGGAATCCCAAAATCTTGCATATATCCATATACTTCAATTAGTTCTTTTCTTCCCTCTATAAATATTTCATTTTCAATATTTAATTTATTAACTTTTTCGATTGTATCTTCATTTGTATCTTCAGTATGGATGAATTCTAAAATTTTATCTATATCTTCACTTGCAATTTCGAGTTTTGATAATTCTTCAATAGTTTTAGCTCTTCCAATTTTTTCAATCTTATCTATAGTTCTTAAAACTTCTTCAAACTTATCTATTTGTATCGATTCTAAAAACCCTTGTAATAATTTTCTATTATTTATTCTAAATAGAATATCTTTAAATCCAAGTTCCTTAAAAATATTATAAATAACTGAAGGAATTTCTCCGTCATTTATAATTGAAAGATTATCCTTACCAACAATGTCTATATCACATTGATAGAACTCTCTATATCTTCCTTTTTGATTTCTTTCACCACGATATACTTTACCTATTTGATATCTTTTAAATGGAAAACTTAAATCATGAGAATACATAGAAATATATCTGGCAAGACTTACTGTTAAGTCAAATCTTAAGGCTTGTTTGGTACTTTCCTTATCTATTCTATAAATTTGTTTACTTGTCTCTCCTCCACCTTTAGAAAGTAGAATCTCTTCTTTTTCTATTAATGGAGTATCGATGTTTACAAATCCAAATTTTATAAAATTTTTTTCAATAATGTTTTTCATTTCATCAAATACTTTTTGATCTTTTGGCAATAATTCTAAAAAACCTGGAAGTATTGATGGATTAATGATTCCCATTTTATCTCCTAATATCCTAATTCTTTAAGTCTTTGATCTACTAAATTATTATAGAAATTATAATCTTTTCCTGCTTTTTGTAATAAATCAAGTCTTTCTGCTCCATATCCTAATTCTCCACGAATTATCATATCAACTATTTCTGATTGTGATGCATTACGTATTGTATCTATTGATATATTTACAGTTGGTTCATAATCAGGAACTGGAATTTGACTTGGTTCTGAAGGTTCTTCTACTGGTTGTTCAGGTTGATTTTGCTCTGGTTGCTCTGGTTGCTCTGGTTGTTCTGGTTTGTTTTGTTCTTCCTGTCCTGAAGCTTCAGATTCAGCTTCTGTTTCTTTCACAGTTTCCTTTTCTGTTTCTTTCTCTGTTTCTTCCACAGTTTCCTTTTCTGTTTCTTTTGCTGTTTCCTTTTCTGTTTCCTTTATAGTTTCTTTTACTGTTTCTTTTTCCGTTTCTCTTACTGATGGTTTTGATTTATTACCAGAAAAAATATTTATTGCATATAATGTAATCACAAATATAAGTAATATACCTAATATTATCATCGAAATTTTAATAGCCATATTATCGCTATTTCTCTTATTTAATTTTCTTCTATTTTCTTCTTTCATTGCTTTCCTCCACATTAATAATTAAATCTGAAACGAGTAAACCCGTAGTCTACCGATATTAAGATTCGGTTGCATTCCAATTATGGTATTTAAGTTAATTTTATTGTAAATATGTACTTTCTACTTGTATTTATTATTTACAAGTTATATGGTGCCCAGGAGGAGATTCGAACTCCCACAAGCCATGCTCACTACCCCCTCAAGATAGCGTGTCTGCCAATTCCACCACCTGGACAGAAATACTCACCATATTAATTCATTTTATACCATTTCATATAATCTTTCAACGATTTATACATCTATTTAATAAAAAAAAAGCAAAATGAATAAATCATTCTGCATTTGTTATTGGAGCGGAAAACGAGATTCGAACTCGCGACCCTCGCCTTGGCAAGGCGATGCTCTACCACTGAGCCACTTCCGCTTATTTTGTTGCTTTTTCATTATACAAAAATATGCAATTTTTGTCAAATAATTTGCTTATATTTTTTTAAATTATAAAATAAAATTAAGACCAGCTATCAAATGTCAAGAGAAAATAAAAAATAATTTATCTTGAAATTTATGGCACGTCAAACAAGCCTAAAAATTTAGGCTTAGAAAAATTTAATAACAATTAAATATTAGGTATGTAAGCTTTGTTATCTCTTAAAACAGCAAAAATTATGTTAGTAAGTTTTCTAGCAACTGCACCAATAGCTGTACCATGAGCCTTACCTCTTTGTCTAAGCTTTTGATAATACACAGACAAAGCAGGATCTTTAAAGGCGGCAACACTAGCAGCGAGCCAAATAGCACGTCTAAGATAAGGAGAACCACGTTTAGAAATCTTAGTATCAGTAG
>NZ_AUHK01000039.1 GCF_000423145.1 Helcococcus sueciensis DSM 17243
AAGGACAGTACTTTACAATCCGAAGATCTTCATCGTACACGCGGCGTCGCTGCATCAGGGTTTCCCCCATTGTGCAAAATTCCCCACTGCTGCCTCCCGTAGGAGTCTGGACCGTGTCTCAGTTCCAGTGTGGCCGTTCAACCTCTCAATCCGGCTACTGATCATCGCCTTGGTAGGCCTTTACCCCACCAACTAGCTAATCAGACGCGAGACCATCTTTCACCGATAAAATCTTTAACATAGCTATCATGCGATTTCTATGTATCATAAGGTATTAATCCCGGTTTCCCGAGGCTATCCCTTTGTGAAAGGCAGGTTTCTCACGTGTTACTCACCCGTTCGCTACTTTCATTTATAATCGTCATTCCGAAGAAATCTGTCTATAAAATCACGTTCAACTTGCATGTGTTAAGCACGCCGCCAGCGTTCGTCCTGAGCCAGGATCAAACTCTCAAATAAAAGTTTAATCTAGCTTATTTTTTTGAAATTATTCAACTCAAAAGTTTTGACATATTTTGTTGTTTAGGTTCTTTATTGTGTCGCCTTTTTAAGTTTCCTTTTTGTGACGACTTATATATATTACCACCGATAAAAAACTTTGTCAAGCTTTTTTTTTAATTATTTTTTAATTATTTTTTAAGCTCTTAAATTACTTTTTTATCAGCAACTTTTATATAATAACAATTAATTTTATGTTTGTCAACTATTTTATTTTAAAACATAAAATTCCTAGCAATGCTAGGAACTTTATTATAATATATTTCTTTTTTATTTGCAAATTAATTTTGTATATTTCTTATTAGGTTTATTTCACTTACTGTTCTATTAACTATATCTCCTATTTCTTGAATTTGTTTTTGTGATAATACAGTTGAATAGATTGAGTAATAAAATTTGGTATCAGAATTTACAATTCCCATTTCATATTTCAACTCTTTATCGTTAATAGATTTATTTATATTTCCTACACTACTATATATAGAATTAGTAAATAAATCATCACTATTATTAAAGATATTATTAAATAGTGAATTTATAATTGAATTACTTGTGTCATATAACTCAATCAATCTAATCATATCTGTAGTTGTATATTTTTCAGTATTTAATTTCCCAAATTTTTCATTTAAATAATTTTTTAAACTTATATTCTTACCTATTAAATATCTATTAAGCATATTTCTTGCTGCTAAATCTTTTAATTCAATAGTCTCTCTTATAATTTTTTCTATATTAAACTCACTTCCAATTGCGTTTTTAGAATATATATTGGAACCATTTTTTAAATCTGAGCTTATCATTGCAATTGAGTCTTCTAGATTAACAATATTACTTTCTATATTATCTCTAATCATTAATAAATATGGAATATCGATTATGTCTACAGTATATTCTTCATTACTATTTAAAGATAGAACATAATCATCACCTTGTTTAATAGATAGACTAAAATCATCTTGACTCAAATCATTTTTATCTAAATATAATTGAAGTTTATCCCATAAATAATATTCGTAGCTTCCATTATATTTATTTTTTATTTCCCAATTAGCATTGTCTACTAAGTTATACTTACCTGATTCATATTTATACTTCTTATAATATAGATTGCCATTAAACTGATTGTACTTATCACTATAACCAGATTCTGTATAATATCTTCCTATAGAGGAAGTATCTTTTAAATTCTCAGTTTTTTTTCTACTCAAATAAAAAATTAGGGAAAATGCTATTATTACTACAAACAAAATTAACAGCGTAATCCTTCTATTTTTCTTACGTTTTTTTATAATCATTTCTCTTCTTTTAGAAGCTTGATTTTTTGATCTATAATTAACAGACTTTTTACTATTTATTCTATTTTTATTATCTGCTCTCTTTTTTCTTGGCAAATTTTACTCCACAATATCTTTATATTTCCCATATCCTTCTTCATCCATTTTTTCTAAGGGAATGAATCTTAGGCTCGCTCCATTTATACAATATCTAAGTCCACCAAGTTCTTCAGGTCCATCATTAAAAACATGACCTAAATGTGTATCTCCCGATTTTGATTTAACTTCAACTCTTCTTCTATTAGAAATAGTTTTATCTTCAAAATAATTTACACCATTATCTTCAATAGGTTTGCTAAATGATGGCCATCCACAACTGGCATCAAATTTATCTGTAGATGCAAACAAAGGCTGTCCAGTCACAATATCTACATAAATCCCTTTATCATATAAATCGTTATATTCACTTGAGAAAGGTCTTTCTGTTGCACTATTTTGTGTGATTTCATATTGTTCTTCAGTTAAATTTCTTACGACTTCTTCATCTGAAGGTTTTGTATATCCCAATATTTCTGAATCTTTATTTGCCAATGAAAGATCAACATGACAATAACCACCAGGATTTTTTTCTAAATAATTTTGATGATATTCTTCTGCAGCGTAATAATTTTTTAATAATTTATCTTCTACCACTATTTCTTTACTATAATTATTTTTAACTAATATAATAAAATCTTGAACAAATTGTCTATCATCTAAATTAGTTGTATATATTCCTGTTCTGTATTGAGTACCAATATCTCCACCTTGTTTATTCAAAGATGTTGGATCAATAGTTCTAAAGTAATGTTCTAAAATCTGATACAGATTAATTTTCTCAGGATTATAAATAATTCGTACAGATTCTGCATATCCTGTAGCACCTGTGCAAACTTGTTTGTAGGTTGGATTTTCACCAATGCCATTTGCATAACCTACTTCTGTTTTTATAATTCCTTTTATCTGATTAAAATATGCTTGTGTTCCCCAAAAGCAACCACCAGCCAAAAATATTTCTTTTTCATTTTCTTGTTTTTCAATATATGATTTAATCATATTTTTCTCCTATAAACTATTATATCTTCTTACATTTTCTTCTGAAAGAAAGTCAAAAGCATTATTTATTTTCTTAAACATTTCATCCGCATTATTTTCTTTACTTATATCCGGATGATATTTCTTAGCAAGTTTTCTATATGCAGATTTTATCGTATTATAATCAGAATTATGAGGGACACCGAGTACATCACAAGCATCTTCATATTGTGTTTTAAAACTTGTAAAAGGATTTTGATTATATCCACCTTGACCTTGATAGCTTCCTTGATATCCACCTTGGTATCCGCCTTGATAATTACCTCGACCATAATTTGAAAAATTTTCTTCGAAAAATTTTCTCCAGGTTTCTTCTTGCGCCTTTTGTCTTTGTCGTCTTCTCTCTTCTTCTCTTCTTAACTCTTCTTCAAATTTTTCTTGTTGTTTTCTATCATATTCTGCTTTGTAGTAATTTACATTTTTATATCCTTGTGTTTCATCTTTAAAATATGCAGCATAATCATATAAAAAATGAATATGTGAATAATTTATTCTGTAAAAACTCATTAATCCAGCTCTACCTAAAAATGAAATTACAAATAAAATGATTAATATAGTTATTATACTAAGTCCAACCCCTGTTAATAAAAATAGTAATAAAGGTGGAAATATAAAAACTCCTATAAACATTATAATAATGATTGGTGCTAGTATATTTTTTAAATAATCGGCACCATCTACAATAAATTCTGCAACAATAATTATAAATTTGTACAATAACTCTACGAATTTAGTAAAGCCATATACTATATTTCCCCACAATTTTCTCATATTTACCCCATTATGTGATTTTCAACCCTATTATAAAGATTGTAATATTCACCTTCTCTTTCTAATAACTCTCTATGAGTACCACGTTCTTTTATACCCTCTTCTGTTAAAACAATAATCTCATCAGAATTAATAATGGTTGTCAATCTGTGAGCAATTGTAATTGTTGTTCTACCCTTTGATAATAAACTAAGTGATTCTTGAACAATTTGTTCACTTTTATTATCAAGAGCAGATGTTGCTTCATCCAATATAAGTATAGGTGGATTTTTCAGAAATACTCTAGCAATACTAATTCGTTGTTTTTGTCCACCAGAAAGCATCACTCCTCTTTCGCCTACATAAGTATTAAATCCATATGGTAGATTTTCAATAAACTCTAAAGCTCCCGCCATTTTTGCAGCATTTACAACATCTTCATAAGTCGCATCCATATTTCCATATAAAATATTTTCATAGATACTTCCACTAAATAAATATACGTCTTGTTGTACTATACCAATATTATTTCTTAAAGATTTTAACTCAATATCTCTAACATCTATACCATCTATTGTTATACTTCCAGAATCTATATCATAAAATCTTGGTATTAAATTAGTTAAAGTAGTTTTCCCACCTCCAGATGGACCTACAAGTGCAATTTTAGTTCCTGATTTGATAGAAAGATTTATGTTGGATAATACATCTTTGTTTGAATCTTGATTTTCTTCATCAGACTCATATGAAAAGCTTACATTATCAAATCTAATATTTCCTTCGGTTTTTGTTAATTTTATAGGATTCTCTGAGTTTTTAATACTTGGTTCAACATCCATTATGTCTAAGTATCTTTCTATACCAGAAATCCCTTTTTCGAATACTTCAATAAAATTAATCAATCTTGATACAGATGCTAATAATGTAGTTGTGTACATAGTATATAGAATAAAATCACCCGAGTTGATTTTTCCTTTTATCATCAAATATCCACCTAAAACTACAACTGTAAGATACATTAAGGCATCTAAAATTTTTGTTGTAGCTGTAAATTCAGCCATTGCTTGGTAGAACTCTTTTTTTATTCCTAAAAACTTTTTATTACCTTGATCAAATTGTTCTATTTCCATATCCTCATTAGCAAAAGATCTAATTACTTTAATTCCTAAAAGTGAATCTTCTATACTTGAATTTATTTCACCAATTTGATGTCTTTGCGCCATCTGAGTATTTCTAATTCTCTTTCTAGTTTTGTTTGTAAACAATAACATCAAGGGCAACATAATAAATATTATCAAGGTTAAGACGATATTTATATTTGCAAGTATTATAAAAGTGATTATAACTTTTACTGTCGCTACTAAAAATTCTTCTGGACAATGATGCGCAAATTCTGTAACTTCAAATAAGTCATTCGTAACTCTTGATAATAAATTCCCTATTTTATTTTTAGCATAAAATTCATCACTCAAAAATTGTATATGTGAAAACACTGTTTTTCTCTTATCCCTTTCAATGCTAGCCCCCATTATATGACCATATTTCTGCATATAGAAAGTTGCAAAGATTTCAATTGCTTTCAATATAATAAATAATATTCCCATGTAAATGATAAAATTCATACTTAGTGAAGCTATATCATTAGATGCTCTATTAGTAATAGATCTTATAATAAGCGGCAATGATATTTCTGAAACAATAGTTAGCATTGCAGCAATCATATCTGTCACAAAAAGCAATTTATAATTCCCATAATAAGGTATAAATCTTAAAATTAATTCTTTTGTTGTATATCTTTTTTCATTCATAATAACTCCTCAAACAATTATATCATAGAAGTAAATTTTATAATTCTTATGTAGTTTTTAAATTTATTTACAAATTTATTTTGTTAATTAATTTTAATATTTTAGCACTTTATTAAAGCTCTATTTATCTTCCTTTCTTTGTAACATCTAGTAATTTACCCAACTTTCCCAAAGCATTGCTTTGACTTATTTACAAACGTCAAAATATCTTTATTCAGTGATATAAATGGAGTAATTGCAAATATAAATAAGCTAATAAAAAAAATAGAGACATATATCTGAACTGACCCCAAAAAGTTGGACCTAAAAATAACTTTGAGGAGGTCAGTTTTTTCATGACAAAATATAGTACAGAATTTAAGATAAAAGTTGTTAAATCATATCTAAATAACGAAGGAGGATATGAAACTTTAGCTAAAAAATATGATATAAATGGTGCATCAATAATTGAAAGATGGGTAAATTCATACAAAACTCAAGGATATGAAGGTCTAAAAATTTCTAGAAAAAATAATAATTACTCTTTCGAATTTAAGAAAAATATAGTAAAGTTGTACTTAACAGGAGAAATGTCATATCAATCACTTGCTAATCA
>NZ_AUHK01000040.1 GCF_000423145.1 Helcococcus sueciensis DSM 17243
GTTTCTGGTCTTTTTCTTGGCATAAAAATTCCTCCTAATTAGTTTTTCTTTACCCTAATCAGGAGGTTTCTATACACAAAATTTTACACAGTCTCTTGATTTATACTATAAATGCTAAGACCTGCAAATTTAATTGCAGGTCTTTTTTTATTTAGAATTAATTTGTGATTCTTTATTAAAATAAATTAAATTAGTAAAAGAATGTAAGCTTCACTTCCACACACAATACCATTTCTAAAACTTCTTTATTTCTCCAAACGCTCCATCTTCCTCATATCTCACAGTTATCACATAATCAAGTTTTTTATCAAAATGCTCAATAGTTAGCTCTTCTACAAATTGATTACTATATGCAAGTCCTACTACAATTGCATCTTTTCTTAATCTTGGAATATATCTGTCATAGTAGCCTCCGCCATAACCGAGCCTATTACCAAGATTATCGTAGGCAAGCAAAGGTACAATTGTCAAATCTATTTCCTTTGGATTTATTATATTTGAAGTTTTTGTATCAGGGATTTGAATTCCATATGAATCCTGAACAAACACACTATCTTCATTGATTTCATAAGCTTCCATTGAATGGTCCAACGAATTAGTTACAGGAAGTGCAACTATTTTCTCATTCAAAGCTTCTTTTATTATATAGGTTGTACAAACTTCGCTTCTAAATGAATTATATATAAATAATGTTTCTGCATTTATATATATTTCACTATTTATAAGAGTTTTAGCTATAATTTGGTCCTCTATTTTGCGTTTATCAGATGGAATATTGTCTCTGATTTTTTTCATTTTTTTTCTTAATTTATTCTTAATCATTTCTAACTACTTTTTTCATTGTCCTTTATTTCATCTATTGCTATTGTAAGGGCTAATATTTCATCTTCATATTCATCTTCTAGAATTTCAAGTACAAATTTATCTCTAAAAGTGAAATATTCTTTGTAAATTCTTCCGACTACACGATCGCCTTCGAAGATTTCAAAATCCATATCCCAGAAATTTCCTTTTAATTTCAAATTGTAATCATCAGATATTAAATCTATATCTTTCCTGAAAAATGTAAAATTCTGTTTGATTTTTATTTCTTTTCCATCGTCAAAAGTTATTTCGTAAGTAGGTAAGAAAAAGTAAAATCCTCTTTCAATCGTAAAACCATTTGTACCGTCAAACTTTCTTACATGTACTGTATTTCCAATAAATCTAAATTCTTGATCGACCTGATATACAGCATTTCCATATTCATCAAACACTTCATAATGGTCGGTTATCTTAAATATTTTTTGATTGAGATATAACTTACGCATAATTTCTCCTTTTAGAATTTAATATTTATCCATATATTTTTTAATACAATTAATAAAGCACTAAGTTAAATCATAAATTTTATACCCTACAATTTATTTATATAATCATATACACATTATATTTATAAATTATAGGCATAAAAAATATCTATTGGATAAATGAGTAAAACTCAAAATCATCCAATAGATATTTTAATTTTCTATATTTTATATTTTATAAAACCGCCAATAAAACAAAATTCAATATAAACAATCCTGATACTATCCAGATTATTGGATGTGTTTCTTTTGCTTTACCTCTTACTGTTTGTACTAAACAGTGGAATATAAATCCTGTAGCTATACCATATGAAATACTATATGATAACGCCATAAAAGCTGCAGCAAAGAATGCTGGTATCGCTTGGTCTATATCATCCCATTTGATATCTGTAAATGAAGCAATCATCAAGAACCCAACTATAATTAATGCTGGTGCAGTTGCTTGATTTGGAATAGCTGAAATGTATTTTGCGAAAAATGCACTTAGTATGAAACAGATTGAAGTCACTACTGAAGTAAGACCTGTTCTACCACCTGCTCCTATTCCTGCTGCTGACTCTACATAAGTAGTTGTATTTGATGTACCAAATATCGCTCCTATTGATGTAGCTGTAGCATCCGCAAATAATGCTTTGTCCATTTTTGATGAGAAACCTGGTTTGTTTTCTAAAGCTTTTGAATCTTCTTTTGAGAATATTCCTGTTCTTATACCTGTACCTATAAATGTACCGATTGTATCAAATGTATCTGACATTGAAAAAGCAAATATTGTGATAATTACTAAAGGTAATTTAGTAATGTCTGAGAATAAAGAAGGAAGACCTTCACTTGTAAATATCACACCAAATGTTTGTGGTAATTGTGATACCGCTTCTCTGAAGCCCATAGCATTTGTAGTAGTTGTTACTCCAAAAGGTATACCTATAATAGCTGTCAATATAATTCCTATAAAAATACTTCCCTTAACATTTAATAAATACAATATGATTGTTATAAATAATCCAAATAAAAATACATATAGTCCTGAATTATTAATAGTAGATAGCGCTGGCACACCGGATTCAAAATTAATAAGTCCAACATTTAAAAATCCTAAATAAGCAATAAAAATACCGATACCACCACCAATTGCATTTTATAAATATTTAGGAATAGCTTTTATAATTACTTTTCTTACTTTAGTAACAGTAATTAATATATTGATAACCCCACAAATAAATACCATTGATAATGCTTGTTGCCATGTAAATCCTAATTGAAAACATACTGTATACACGAAAAATGCATTTAATCCCATACCTGGAGCTTGTGCATAAGGAACATTTGCAACTAAGGCCATTACTAAAGTTCCAATTACTGAAGCTATAATAGTAGCTATAAATACCGCTCCCCAAGGCATTCCTGATTCTGATAACATAGTCGGATTAACTATTATTATATATGACATTGCAAAGAACGTTGTAATTCCTGCAATAATTTCTTTAGAAATACTAGTCTTATTCTCTTTTAGTTTAAAAAACTTCTCCATAAATTCCTCCAAATAAATATTAATAATATTAGCTCAATATTATTAATATATAGAGATTATATAATAAACACGAACTATAATCAATATATTGATTTAATAGTTCGTGTTTTGGTTAAATTTATTTAATTATATTTCTCTAAATTGTACCAGGTTTTAAAATTAATTCTCCGCTATCCATATCCATTGCTTCTATTTGAATAAGTGATTTTGCATATATTTTTTGAACTAGATTTTTATCTTTATATTCACAAACAACATAAGCTGCTACTATTTCAGATTCAAATATTTCAACAAGTGAAGCCAGTCCATTTATAGTTCCACCACCTCTAAAGAAATCATCAATTATCAATATTTTAGAATTAGGTTGTATACTATTTCTGCCAACTTCCATATTCTTAACTAAATTTGGACTTGATTGAGATCTATATTTTACAGAAACTGCTGGTCCTTCAGTAAGTTTTGATTCTTTTCTTGCAATAACTATCGGAACTCCTAACTCATATGATATCGCCTGAGCTATAGTTATACCTTTTGCAGCAATTGTAAATACATAATCTATTTCATCATATTTGTGCCTACTAGCAATTATTCGCCCCATATTTTTCAAGTAAATAGGATTTGCAATTATATCCGATATATAAAAATATCCACCTGGAAGCATTCTCTTCGGATCATTTAGTTCTTTTATTATCTCTTCAATATATCTTTCCTCTTCTTCTTTAGAGATGTCCGTTATATATCTTACTCCTCCATTTACACCAGAAATCGTCTCAACTATTCCAGTTTTGTTTAATTCAAAAGTCTCTTTTATTATCGCAATATCTTCACTTACAGAGGATTTTGCACAATTAAATCTTTCTGTAAATTCTCCAAAAGGAATTATTTTATTTGGATTATTTAATAATGTTCTTGTTATTTCAAGTATTCTCACACTTCTCTTCACTTTAGATACCTCTTTTACTGATATTAAATATATTATAAATGAATTGTTCGTGTTTTACTACTTTTTATTAATTCCACTTTTTGTCAAGCTAAAAATTGTGCATGATATAAAAATAAATACACTAAATAAAATAATATAAACTACATAAAAACTATTTAAACTGGTAAGTATTGTCTTTATCATTTCAAATGGATTTAAGACATTCCACGAATTGAATCTCAAAAATCTACCAATATATATAGCTATTCCTGATAATATAGATAAAATTGAAATGGCCATTATCTTTTGCCACTTATATTCAAACCTTTTAATAAATCTATCTACATTTATAAGTCCCGCAAAGAAGCCAAATGTACTGATTAAAAATAAATTTATAATCTCCATCCAATTAGATATATCCTCAATATATGTGGCCTCTGCGTATGGATTTTCAAAGAAATAAAACTTAAGATTTTGTATATGAATTAAATCTGTAACTGTATAAAAAGCATTCGGTAAAAATAATATCCAAACCAATACAGCTAATATTTTTAACCATTTTCTATTTGTTTTTTCTTCAAACTTTAATATAAATATAGGAATAATTGCAAGCATCATATTCCATATTAAAAATATATGTAAAAATTTTCCAGAAAACCAAAAAGTTATAAATGAAAATAGACCTATTAATATAGTGACTAATAATTCTCTTCTTATACTCATAAAATCTCCACTTAATCTAATTTTAGCAATTATTATTTTACAATTATGTAACTAATAAAATTATAATATCACATATTTACTTAATTCTGTTAATTTTCATTTTGGATTATTTATTCTATTCTTCTATAATTCATCTCAATAAATAAATAAACATTGAAAAAACTAGTTTTTTGTTATAGTATAAATCCATACTTTATATATAAATTCGTATCGGAGGTAAGCTTTAAGCAAATTTATTATGATTGGAAAATTTATTGCATTTGAAGGGTCTGATGGATCCGGAAAAACAACTATATTAAATAATGTTGAGAAATTTTTAATAGAAAATAATATTGATTTTATAATTACTAGAGAACCTGGCGGAACAAAAATTTCTGAAGAAATAAGAGAAATTTTATTGTCAAATGATAATTCTGAAATGTCTGCTAGAACCGAAGCGTTACTTTATTCTGCTTCAAGAGCTCAACATGTAGATGAGCTTATCCTTCCAAATTTACAAAAAGGTAAACTAGTAATAAGTGATAGATATGTTTTAAGCTCTCTAGCCTATCAAGGGTTTGGAAGAGAATTAGGTTACGATAGTGTAAAAGAAATCAATGATTTTGCTACAGATAATCTATCCCCAGACTACACATTCTTTTTCAATGTAGATCCTATTACGGTATTAAAAAGAAAAAGAAATAATTTTGTAACTGATAGATTAGAAAATGAATCAAACTCTTATCACAATAAGGTATATAATGGATACCAAGAAATTTTAAAAAGAAATAAAGATAATTTAATTATAATAGACGCTTCTAAATCTATTGAAGAAGTAACCGAACAAACAATAAGTAAATTGAAAACAATATTAAATATTGATTAATTTACAAATTTTTATTAAATTACTTAGTACTTTGTGAGACTGTGTAAAATTTTGTGTATAGAAACCTCCTGATTAGGGTAAAGAAAAACTAATTAGGAGGAATTTTTATGCCAAGAAAAAGACCAGAAACAAGACTAAATAAAATAACTAAAATGTTACTAGAAGAATATCAACCAGAAACTGCTCAGGATTTACAAAATGCACTTAAAGACCTTTTAGGTGATGCAATAGAACAAATGCTTAAATCTGAACTTGATGAGCATCTAGACTATGAATATGGACAAGCTCCATTATCACTAAACACTAGAAATGGATCAAGTAAAAAGACTGTTAAATCTTCATATGGAAATATAGATCTTAATATACCAAGAGATAGAGATG
>NZ_AUHK01000041.1 GCF_000423145.1 Helcococcus sueciensis DSM 17243
AATTTTATCACGAGAGGTTTTTTTCTTGAAGCTAAAGCTCTTGATTCCCCCGGCATAGCCGGGGGTTTTTATTGTGGTAAACCCACAATAAAAAAACCACCGTTAGGTGGTTTTGTGTCTGACGCCATTACATGACACTTAAACGTTAATTCAGTTTCACAAATTTAAAGCATAGTTGTCTATCTTCGATTCAATTGTAAAATTCTTCAATCAAACAGTCAACGTTTTATAATTTTTTACAATTTTAGATTTTCTCTTCTTGCTTTTATTAACTCTTCTAACTCTAACAAATCATCTTCTTTCGCATGATTTCTTATAAAATTTCTTGCTTGTCTTCTATATCCATCTATTCTAGTTTTTTCTTTATTTCTTTTTTCCCAAGCTCTTGAAGCTCTCTTTTGAGCTTCTGAAGTTTTATTATCTTTTGTCATTCATATACTCCTTTTATCTATTTAATTCTTTTTATACAATCTATAAATCATGTATATAACTATCAGAATATATAATATTGTATTTTCAAGATAAAACACATTTAATACTAAAAGCATAACCATTAATAATAAACTTAAACTATTTCTCATTTGACATAATGAGTAATTTCATATATATTAAAGATAGGAAGGGGATTTCTCCCCTTGACTTAATCTATTATTTTATCAATTAATCCGATTATTGCTGTAACCAAGGATATAATTTTGATAAATAATTCGATTAAGTCTTTTTTCTTATAACTCACTCCGACCATTATATTATCTAAACGGCTTGAAATAGCCGTTTATTTTTTTAAGGTACAAAAAAAGTACAATTCATTTTTAAAACTCCTATTTTTAGGTGTTATTTTTTTTCATATTATAAAATCTGATGTATGAAATATAAAATTGATAAATTTTGATTTAAGATTTATATGTTTTTAAATGTTAAGTTTTGTTAAGGATTTTTATTGCAGTATTTTTCAATAAATTATATTTTATAGCAGTTGTTTATGTAAAATAACCATTACGGTAAAAAGGTAAATCTTTGCTTAAAACTACCTTTTTTATAATTATTAAATTCAGTATATCTTTTATTCTTATATAATTGATTTGTTAACTTACTAATGTTAAAATATGCAAGTATAACTTAAAATGACTATTTAAAATATAAAGGAAATAATATGAAAGAAAATTTTTGGACGAATTTACCTAAGCCATTTTTTATACTTGCACCTATGGAAGATGTAACGGATGTAGTATTTAGACATGTAATAGCTAAAGCTGCTGCTCCAGATGTGTATTTTACAGAATTTACTAATGCACAATCTTACAATCATTCAGAAGGTATGAAGGCATTAAGAGGAAGACTTCTATTTACCGAGGATGAAAAACCTATAGTTGCTCATATTTGGGGAGATAATCCTAAAGATTTTGCAACTATGGCAAAAGATATGAAAAAAATGGGTTTTAGTGGTGTAGATATTAATATGGGTTGTCCTGCAGCTAATGTAGTTAAGCACGGAAGAGGCGCTGGATTAATTAAAAGGCCTGAAGTTGCTGCACAAATTATACAAGCTGCTAAAAAAGGTGGATTACCTGTAAGCGTAAAAACAAGAATTGGATATAGTGATATAAATGAATATAAAGAATGGTTATCTCATCTATTAAGACAGGATATAGTTAATTTATCTGTTCATCTAAGAACTAAAAAAGAAATGTCTGACTACGCTGCACATTGGGAATTAATACCTGAAATAAAAAAATTAAGAGATGAAATAGCTCCAAATACACTTCTAACAATAAATGGAGACATAGATAATAGACAAATCGGATTAGAATTAGTTGAAAAATATGGTGTAGACGGAGTTATGATAGGTAGAGGTGTATTTAAGGATCCATTTGCATTTGAAAAAGAAAAAAAAGAACATAGTATAGAAGAATATATGGAGTTGTTCTATTATCATCTAGATTTATATGAGGAAATGGTAAAAAAAGAACCTCAACTTTATAAAATGTTAAATAGATTATACAAGACATATATTAGAGATTTTAGAGGAGCTAGTAAATTAAGAGATAGATTAATTAGAACTAAAAATGTACAAGAAGCTAGAATTATATTAGAAGAGTTTAATAAAGAAAATGATTTTAATATATAAAAATGGGGTGTATTGATAACACCCCATTTTTTTCATTTTATTGGGGTCTGTAAATAATTTTGTGTATCAACCTATTTCCTGATATTAAAGGGTATGGGTTGATACATTTTTTGTATCAATAGATATTCATTTCT
>NZ_AUHK01000042.1 GCF_000423145.1 Helcococcus sueciensis DSM 17243
TCCTCCTCGTATAATATAGTTGTAGTAATAAATACTACATTTTATTCTAAATCCCACTTTCTTATGGGATAATGATTGTATAGATAGAGGTCGTAGCTTTCCTCCTTGAAGCTTGTCTTCCTAATTAAGGGTTACGCCTCTACTTTACGTCCTTATTAGTATGAGCTGGATAGCACATTTCGTTGCTGTATATCTAACGAGGTTTGATTGTCGTAAAGTTCTTGAGGGTCCTTTCTCTATCTAAATTTATATTAAAGCTAGGTGATTTTATGTTTTACATTGGTGTTGATATTGCAAAGAATAACCACGAAGCCTCAATAATTGATTCTAATGGGAAACTTGTTTCTGAGTCTTTTTCTTTTTCTAATTCTATTAGGGGTTTAGAGAAGTTTCAGAAATTTATTTCCTCATTTTCGGTTGATTCTAACAACTGTATTATTGGTATGGAAGCTACTGGCCATTATTGGCTTTCTCTTTATTCTTTCTTGATTGATTTAGGATTTTCTTGTATTGTTATTAATCCTATTCAATCTGATGCTTTTAGAAAGATGTATATTAGACAGACTAAAAATGATTCTGTTGATTCTTTTGTTATCGCTCAAATTCTTAGGTTTGGCGAGTTTTCTGTTTCTCATTTTTCTGATGAGGATACTTTTGCTCTTAGAAATCTTTCTAGATTTAGGTTTGCTCTTGTTGATGAAGTTTCTGATTGGAAAAGAAAACTTGTTGCTATTTTAGATCAGGTTTTCCCTGAGTATTCTTCGCTTTTTTCCAATATCTATGGTGTTACTTCGAAAGAGCTTTTAAGTAAGTTCCCTTTACCAGAGGATATGATTTCTATTTCCGCTGATGAGCTTGCTAAGCTTTTGTCTAAGTGCAGTAGAGGTCGCTTTGGTATTGATAAGGCTAAAGAAATCCAAGAGAAAGCTTCTAATTCCTTTGGTATTAAGTTTGCTTTGAAGTCTTTTTCTTTTCAAATCAAACAAATTATTGCTCAAATTTCTTTTCTTGAAGATCAGATTCTTGAGATTGAAGATGAGATTTCTTCTATGATTAGTTCTTTATGCCCTGTTATTACTTCTATTACCGGTATTGGTAACGTCTTAGGTGCTGCTATTTTCTCAGAAATCGGTGATATTTCTCGTTTTGAGAAAGCTAATCAGTTAGTTGCTTATGCCGGCTTAGATGTTGCTGTTAAACAATCTGGCAATTTTAATGCTACTGATACTAAGATTTCTAAACGTGGTTCTCCTTATCTTAGACGTGCTATTTGGCTCGCTGCTAGTGTTGCCGCCTTTAAAGATCCTGCTTTGTCTGTGTATTATCAAAAGCTTAGACAAAGAGGTAAGGCTCATGGTACAGCTATTGGTGCAGTTGCTAGAAAACTTACTAACATAATTTTTGCTGTTTTAAGAGATAACAAAGCTTACATACCTAATATTTAATTGTTATTAAATTTTTCTAAGCCTAAATTTTTAGGCTTGTTTGACGTGCCATAAATTTCAAGATAAATTATTTTTTATTTTCTCTTGACATTTGATAGCTGGTCTTA
>NZ_AUHK01000043.1 GCF_000423145.1 Helcococcus sueciensis DSM 17243
ACAGGTTGGGATAAAGAAGATACAACAGAAATTAAGGCTGCATTAGAAGTAACAGCACAATACAAAGCAAAAGTTGTAACAGAAAATCCAAATGATGAAGACTATGTAAAAGTAAGCTTTGAAACAACAAGAGGAACAGTAGAAGGTCAAGCAGAATACTGGGTACTAAAAGATGAACAAGTAACATTTGATGTACCAACAGTAAATATGGATGGTGTAAAAGATTATGAATTCAGATCATGGGATCCAGCAATAAAAGCAAGCTACTCAGAAGATACAGTTCATAACGCAACATTCAATTACACAGGTGATGACATAGTTCCACAACCAGGTGAAGAAAAACCAGATGTACCAGAAAACTTTGTATTAGTAGAATTCAAAGAAGGTGAACATGGTACATTAGCAGGAACAAATAAGTACTGGGTAAATCCAGAAGCTAATAAGACACTTGCAGATGTAGAAAAACCAACTGTTACTCCAGAAGAAAACTGGAAACACACAGGATGGGATAAAGAAGATACAACAGAAATCAAAGGTGCTTTAGAAGTAACAGCACAATACAAAGAAAAAGTTGTAACAGAAAATCCAAATGATGAAGACTATGTAAAAGTAGACTTTGCATCAAGCAAGGGAACACTTGAAGGAACAAGCGAATACTGGGTACTAAAAGATACAGAAGTAAGAGTACCAGCTCCAGAAGTAATAGGTTTAACAGACTATGAATTCAAAGCATGGGATCCAACAGTTAAAACAACTTATACTGAAGACACAACCCACAATGCAACATTCAATTACACAGGAGACGACATAGTTCCACAACCAGGTGAAGAAAAACCAGATGTACCAGAAAACTATGTTTTAGTAGAATTCCTACCAGGAGCAAATGGTACAATCGCAGAAACAGAAACAACTAAGTACTGGGTAAATCCAGATGCTAACAAGACACTTGCAGACGTTACAAAACCAGAAGTAACAGCAAACGAAGGATTTAAGTTCACAGGTTGGGATAAAGAAGATACAACAGCAATTACAGAAGCGTTAAAAGTAACAGCACAGTACAAAGAAAAAGTTGTAACAGAAAATCCAAATGACGAAGATTACGTAAAAGTAAGCTTTGAAACAACAAGAGGAACAGTAGAAGGCCAAGCAGAATACTGGGTACTAAAAGATGAACAAGTAACATTTGCAGTACCAACAGTAAACATGGACGGTGTAAAAGATTATGAATTCAGATCATGGGATCCAGCAATAAAAGCAAGCTACTCAGAAGATACAGTTCATAATGCAACATTCAACTACACAGGTAACGACATCGTTCCACAACCAGGTGAAGACAAACCAGATGTACCAGAAAACTTTGTATTAGTAGAATTC
>NZ_AUHK01000044.1 GCF_000423145.1 Helcococcus sueciensis DSM 17243
AGTAAATACTTGATTTCTCTACCAACTTTTCCTTAGAAAGGAGGTGATCCAGCCGCACCTTCCGATACGGCTACCTTGTTACGACTTCACCCCAGTTATTGACCCTACCTTCGGCGTCTGCCTCCTAAAAGGTTAGCTCGACGACTTCGGGTATTGCCAACTCCCATGGTGTGACGGGCGGTGTGTACAAGACCCGGGAACGCATTCACCGTGGCATTCTGATCCACGATTACTAGCAACTCCGACTTCATGTAGGCGAGTTGCAGCCTACAATCCGAACTGAGATCTGTTTTCTGCGATTTGCTTACCCTCACGAGTTCGCTGCGCTTTGTTCAGACCATTGTAGCACGTGTGTAGCCCAAGACATATAGGGCATGATGATTTGACGTCATCCCCACCTTCCTCCGGTTTATCACCGGCAGTATCTCTAGAGTCCCCAACTTTACTTGCTGGTAACTAAAGACGAGGGTTGCGCTCGTTACGGGACTTAACCCAACATCTCACGACACGAGCTGACGACAACCATGCACCACCTGTATACACGTCTCCGAAGAGAGGATCCTATCTCTAGGATTTTCATGTATATGTCAAGCCTTGGTAAGGTTCTTCGCGTTGCTTCGAATTAAACCACATGCTCCGCTGCTTGTGCGGGTCCCCGTCAATTCCTTTGAGTTTCATACTTGCGTACGTACTCCCCAGGCGGAGTGCTTATTGCGTTAGCTGCGACACTGAGATTTGACTCCCAACATCTAGCACTCATCGTTTACTGCGTGGACTACCAGGGTATCTAATCCTGTTTGCTCCCCACGCCTTCGTACCTCAGCGTCAGTTTGATTCCAGAAAGTTGCCTTCGCCATTGGTGTTCCTCCATATATCTACGCATTTCACCGCTACACATGGAATTCCACTTTCCCCTCATCTACTCAAGTTATCCAGTATCTAAACCTTACATTGGTTGAGCCAATGCCTTTTAATTTAGACTTAAATAACCGCCTACGTACCCTTTACGCCCAATAATTCCGGACAACGCTTGCCCCATACGTATTACCGCGGCTGCTGGCACGTATTTAGCCAGGGCTTGCTTCTTGGTTACAGTCATTATCTTCACCAAGGACAGTACTTTACAATCCGAAGATCTTCATCGTACACGCGGCGTCGCTGCATCAGGGTTTCCCCCATTGTGCAAAATTCCCCACTGCTGCCTCCCGTAGGAGTCTGGACCGTGTCTCAGTTCCAGTGTGGCCGTTCAACCTCTCAATCCGGCTACTGATCATCGCCTTGGTAGGCCTTTACCCCACCAACTAGCTAATCAGACGCGAGACCATCTTTCACCGATAAAATCTTTAACATAG
>NZ_AUHK01000045.1 GCF_000423145.1 Helcococcus sueciensis DSM 17243
TTTTTTTATTATATCCTCCCTTCAAAATATATTGATAATTGTGATAACACCTTATCCCAACCTCTTATTCTACTAGTCCACTTAGCTGAAGCATCTGCCATAGCTAGATAAAGACTTTTTTGTAATGCATAATCATTTGGAAATATTGCTTTATTTTTAGTTACTTTTCTTAACTGTCTATTAAAGTTTTCCATAGCATTTGTTGTGTATATCATCTTTCTAATACCTTCAGGATACTTAAAATATGTTGATAATTCAGCCCAATTATTTCTCCATGAAGATACACATGTAGGATATTTCTTACCCCACTTATCTTCAAATACATCTAAATTGGTTAGTGCTAAATCTTCTGTAGGTGCTTTGTATATTGACTTTAAGTCCTTCATTAACTCTCTAATATCTTTGTATGATACATATTTAGTAGAGTTTCTTATTTGATGTATTATACATTTTTGTATTTCTGCTTTTGGATAGACTGCTTCTATTGCTTGAGTAAATCCTGGTAGATTGTCTGTTGAGAAGATTAATACATCTTCTAGCCCACGTTCTTTTAATTGATTTAATACTAAAAGCCAATATTTACTTGATTCATTTTCTCCTACCCACATACCAAGTATTTCCTTAAAACCTTCTAAATTGTATCCTAAAGCTATGTAAACAGCTTTTTTAACTACAATATTATTTTCTCTAACATGATAGTGGATTGCATCTAAAAACACCATTGGATAGACTTTATCTAGTGGTCTGTTTTGCCACTCTTCTATTGTTGGAAGTATCTTGTTAGTTATTTTACTTACCATAGTTTCTGATAATCCAAAACCATAAATTTCTTTAATATGATCTGATATGTCTCTAGTAGTCATACCCTTAGCATACATTGATATTATTTGATTCTCTATATTTGATATGTCTTTTTCATATTTTTTAAGTACTTGTGGTTCAAATGAAGCATCTCTATCTCTTGGTATATTAAGATCTATATTTCCATATGAAGATTTAACAGTCTTTTTACTTGATCCATTTCTAGTGTTTAGTGATAATGGAGCTTGTCCATATTCATAGTCTAGATGCTCATCAAGTTCAGATTTAAGCATTTGTTCTATTGCATCACCTAAAAGGTCTTTAAGTGCATTTTGTAAATCCTGAGCAGTTTCTGGTTGATATTCTTCTAGTAACATTTTAGTTATTTTATTTAGTCTTGTTTCTGGTCTTTTTCTTGGCATAAAAATTCCTCCTAATTAGTTTTTCTTTACCCTAATCAGGAGGTTTCTATACACAAAATTTTACACAGTCTC